>JAAVXM010000001.1 GCA_022790575.1 Clostridia bacterium
AGATAAGATATCCCATATCGTAAGATAGTAAGATTCCATAAAGACTATATGGTAGATAGGTTGGAGGTGTAAGTATAGTGATATATTGAGCTGACCAATACTAATAAATCGAGGGCTTAACTATAATTTATAAAATCCTAATAATTATTCATCTATGTATTTTTGAGTGTGCTTGCACTATATAATTTTCTGGTGACGATGACATTGAGGAAATACCTGTTCCCATGCCGAACACAGAAGTCAAGCTCAAATGTGCCGAAAATACTTGTGGGTTACCCTGCTGGGAAGATAGGTTGTTGCCAGTTTTTTTATATTTTATTAAAGGAAGAAATAAAGTGTTGAAAAGTATAAATTAAAATTATATTAAATAATTCTAATTTATGCTTTTTAATGTATTATAGCATTAAAAACTAGGAAGGAAAAAACGAATATGTCAAAAATAGAATGGAAAGCTGGTACATTTCTATATCCATTACCAGCAGTAATGGTATCATGTGGAACAATGGAAAATTCAAATATAATAACAGTAGCATGGACAGGAATAATAAATACAAATCCAGCTATGGTATACATATCAGTACGACCAACAAGACATTCATATAATATAATAAAAGAGACTGGGGAGTTTGTTATAAATTTAACAACAAAGCAACTTGCATATGCTACAGATTGGTGCGGAGTAAAAACTGGTGCCAAAGTGGACAAGTTTAAGGAAATGAAATTAACAAAAGAGGAAGGTAAACATGTAAAATGTCCATTAATAAAGGAAAGTCCAGTTTCAGTTGAATGTAGAGTAAAGGAAATTAGAGAATTGGGAAGTCATCATATGTTTATAGCAGAAGTATTATCAATAGATGCAAGTGAAGAATATATAGATGAGAAAGGAGCATTTGATATTTCAAAATGCGACTTAATGGCATATAGTAATGGAAACTATTATGAAATGGGAAGAAAAATCGGAAAATTTGGTTTTTCCGTTCAAAAAAAGAAGAAAAAAAGAGAAAATGATATAAAAACTTTTAAAAGAAGAAAATAATTTATACATAATATTGACAGTTAAGGAAAAAAGTGATAAAATAGAAAAGCATATGTATTTATATATGTTCACATCGTTTTAAAAGTAAGGTTAAAAAAGTCGGAGGTGTATGAAATGGCAGCTAAAGGACCAAGAGAGAATATAATATTAGAATGTACAGAATGTAAAAACAGAAATTACATGACTTCAAAAAATAAGAGAAATAATACAGATAGACTAGAAATAGTAAAATACTGTAAATTCTGTAAAAAACGTATAACACATAAAGAAACAAAATAGTAAAAGCTATTTTAAGGAGGAAATAAAATGGCTAAAAATGATAGCAAAAATGAAAATAAAGTGAATAAGCATTTTTTCAAAGATTTTAAGGCAGAACTAAAAAAAGTAATTTGGCCAACACCAAAGCAATTAGCTAATAATACAATTGCAGTATTATCAATTGTATTAGTAACAGCTGCTATAGTTTTTGTATTAGATGTAGTATTTGATATGGGTAATAAATATGGAATAACAAATCTTCAAAAAATTGTAAATGAAAAATACAATAGTAAAGAAGAAAATGCATCAAACGAAGAAAATAAATCAAATGAGGAAGAAAATACTGAATCAGATACTAATAATGAAGAAAGCAATGAAGAAAATTCTGGAGAAAACACAGAAGGGCAACAAGAAGAAAATGCAGAAACTAATGTAGAAGGAACAACATCTAATAATGAAGAAGCTAATAAAGAGCAACAATAAGGGGGTCAAAAGATGTCTCAAAAAGATTATGATATGGAAGCCAGATGGTATGTAGTACATACATATTCAGGTTATGAAAACAAAGTAAAAACAGACCTCGAAAAAACAGTTAAGAATAGAGAGTTAGAAGAATTTTTCTTTGATATAGTAGTACCAATGGAAGAGCAAATAGAAATCAAAGATGGAAAAAGAAAAGCAAATTTGAAAAAAGTTTTTCCAGGTTATGTATTAATAAAAATGATTGTAACAGAAGAAACATGGTACATTGTTAGAAATACAAGAGGAGTTACAGGCTTTGTTGGTTCAGGAACTGACCCAATTCCATTAACAGAGGAAGAAATTCGCACAATGGGATTTGAAGAAGCTACAATAAATGTAGACTATGAAGTAAATGACTCTGTACAAATTTTAAATGGACCATTTAAAGATTCAATTGGAACTGTTCAAGAAATAAATAAAGAAAAGCACAAAGTAAAAGTTTTAATATCTATGTTTGGAAGAGAAACTCCAGTAGAATTAGAATTTTCACAAATACAAAAAGTTGATTAAAGGAGGCGAAAACATAAAATGGCAGAAAAAGAAATTTCAAATATAATAAAATTGCAAATTGAAGCAGGAAAAGCAACTCCAGCTCCACCAGTTGGACCAGCATTAGGAGGTAGTGGTGTAAATATCATGCAATTCGTAAAAGAATTCAATGATAGAACAGCAAACCAAGCTGGATATATAATACCAGTAGTAATAACAGTATATAAAGACAAATCATTTACATTTATTACAAAAGTACCACCAGTAGCTGTGTTAATAAAAAAATCAATAAAAATAGAAAAAGGTTCAGGAAAACCAAACAAAGATAAAGTTGCAAAAATAACAAAAGAGCAAGTAAAAGCAATAGCTGAACAAAAAATGCCAGATTTAAATGCTGCAACAATAGAAACAGCAATGAAAATGGTAGAAGGAACAGCAAAATCAATGGGAGTAGTTGTAATAGACTAATAGAAATATGTGGGAGAGTAAAAAACTCGTTATAACCAAGGGAGGAAAAAATGAAAATGTCAAAAAGATATGCAGAAAGCATAAAACTAGTAGATTCTAACAAAGAATATGATGTAAAAGAAGCATTAGAAATAATTGAAAAAATGCCAAAAACAAAATTTGATCAAACAGTTGAATTACATGTAAAATTAGGTGTAGATTCAAAACATGCTGACCAACAAGTAAGAGGTACAGTAGTACTTCCAAATGGAACAGGAAAAACACAAAGAGTATTAGTGTTTGCAAAAGGACCAAAGGCAGAAGAAGCTGAAAAAGCAGGAGCTGACTTTGTTGGAGCAGAAGAATTAATACCAAAAATACAAAATGACAATTGGTTTGAATATGATGTAATTGTTGCAACACCAGACATGATGGGTGTAGTAGGAAGATTAGGTAAAGTATTAGGACCAAAAGGATTAATGCCAAACCCTAAATCAGGAACAGTTACAATGGATGTAGAAAAAGCAATTAAAGAAATCAAATCTGGTAAAGTTGAATATAGATTAGATAAAACTAATATTATACATTTAGGATTTGGAAAAGTATCTTTTGGGGTTGAGAAATTACAAGAAAACTTTGATGTTGTAATGGGAGCAATAATAAAAGCTAAACCAGCAGCTGCAAAAGGACAATATGTAAGAAGTGTATCAATATCAACAACAATGGGACCAGGACTTTATATTAACCAAAAATAGAATATATAGCCAAAGATAGTAGGTATCATAATAATGAATAAATCCTACCGAGGTATTTAGATAAAAACAAAATCTTTATGCCTCGTGGCATAAAGTTTTTTTGTTAAAAAATAAAATTAGTATAAATTCAGGAGGTGAAATATAGATGGCAAGTGAAAAAATACTTAATCAAAAGAAAGAAGAAGTATCAAAATTAGCAGAAAGAATGAAAGAAGCAAAAATAATACTTTTTACAGATTACAGAGGAATAAATGTTTCAGATGTAACAGACTTAAGAGCCGAATTAAGAAAATCTGATTCAGAATATAAAGTAATAAAAAACAACATAACAAGAAGAGCATTAGCAGAAGCTGGAATTGAAGGTCTTGATGAAACATTAGTTGGACCAACAGCAGTAATCATGAACAATGATGATTATTTAGAAACAGCAAAAACAATATATAATTATAGTAAAGGACATGACTTTTACAAGATTAAAGGTGGTGTTATAGAAGGAAAAGTAATGACTGCTGAAGAAATAATAACTTTAGCAAAATTACCTTCAAGAGAAACATTACTATCTATGCTTGCTGGAGCATTGCTTGGAAACATATCAAAACTTGCAGTTGCTCTTAATGAAGTTAAAGCTCAAAAAGAGAATGTATAATTGTATGGAAAGATAACGATTTATATCGTTAACCAAAAAGAAATAAAATATAGAGTAGCGAACTTATATCGTAAAAACAAATAAAATTAGGAGGATTTAAAAATGAGTAAAGAAGAAATGATAGAAGAAATCAAAAAAATGACAGTAGTAGAATTAGCTGATTTAGTAAAAGCTATAGAAGAAGAATTTGGAGTATCTGCAGTAGCAGCTGCTGCACCAGCAGCAGGGGCAGCAGCAGGAGCTGCTGAAGAAAAATCAGCATTTAATGTAGTATTAAAAGATGCTGGAGATCAAAAAATAAAAGTTATAACAGCTGTTAAAAATGCATTAGGATTAGGATTAAAAGAAGCTAAAGACTTAGTTGATGGAGCACCAAAAACATTAAAAGAAAATGCTGCTAAAGCAGAAGCTGAAGAATTAAAAGCTAAACTTGAAGAAGTAGGAGCTATTGTTGAATTACAATAATAAAAATAAAAAAATTACTTTGAAATTAAATCAAAGTAATTTTTTTGTTTTATAAGGAATACATAAGACTTGTTTTTTTTAGGAAAACGTTATATAATAGGGACACAAAAGTTTTATTGAAATAAAGCAGATATAGGAGGATATTATGCAAGTAGGTAGAGAAGAATTATTACATATTGCAAATCTAGCACAACTAGAATTAAAAGAAGAAGAGATAGAAAAATACTTATTACATTTACAAGATATATTAAATTTTGCCAATGTTGTAAACAATGCACCAGTTGAAGATTTAGATATAACAATTGGGTCAAACAAAACAAAGAATGTATTTAGAAAAGATGAAGTAGAAGAATTTAAAGATATTGAAAGTTTATTACAAAATGCACCAACAAAAGAAAGAAATATGTTTAAATTACCTAAAGTAATAAACTAATAAAATATATCAATTGTAAATTTAGGAGGAAATTAAATGGAAATTACAGAACTAACTGTACATGAACTGCAAGAAAAGATAAAGAACAAAGAGTTAACAATAACTGAAATAAATAAAGCATATGTAGATAGAATAAAAGAAAAAGAGCCAGAAGTACAAGCTTTTATCACAGAATTAACAGAAGAGGGAATGGAGCAAGCCAAAGTAATTCAAAACAAGATAGAAAAAGGAGAAGAAGTAGGAGAATTAGCAGGAATACCAATAGGAATAAAAGACATTATATGTACAAAAGGGGTAAAAACAACATGTGCATCAAAAATGTTAGAAAACTTTATTGCACCATATGATGCAACAGTAATGGAAAAAATAAATAAAGAAGAGATGATAGACCTAGGAAAACTAAATATGGATGAGTTCGCAATGGGAGGTTCAACAGAATATTCATATTTTAAGAAAACAAGAAATCCATGGGATTTATCAAGAGTTCCAGGAGGGTCATCAGGAGGTTCAGCAGCAGCAGTTGCAGCAGATATGGTTCCATGGGCATTAGGAACAGACACAGGAGGAAGTGTACGTCAGCCAGCATCATTATGTGGTGTAGTAGGTTTGAAACCAACATATGGTGCAATTTCAAGATATGGAGTAATAGCATTTGCATCATCATTAGACCAAGTAGGATTATTCACAAAAGATGTACAAGATTGTGCAACATTATTAAATGTAGTTGCAGGACATGATTCAAAAGATACTACATCAGTTGAGCAAGAAGCAAAAGACTATACAAAAGCATTACAAAAAGACATAAAAGGGCTAAAAGTAGGAATTCCAAAAGAATTTTATGGAGAAGGAATAAATGTAGATGTAAAAAAAACATTAGAAGAAGCGATAAAGAAATATGAAGAAATGGGAGCAGAAATAGAGGAATTTTCATTAGATATTGCAAACTATTCATTAGCAACATATTATATAATTGCATGTGCAGAAGCAAGTTCAAATTTAGGAAGATATGATGGAATTAGATATACATATAGAGCAAAAGACTGTGGAGATATAAGAGAAATTTATAAAAAGACAAGAAGTGAAGCATTTGGAGAAGAAGTAAAAAGAAGAATAATATTAGGGACATATGTATTGTCATCAGGATATTATGATGCATATTATAAAAAGGCACAAAAAGTTCGTACACTTGTAGTGAAAGAATTTAACAAAGCATTTGAGAAATATGATGTACTAATAACACCAACATCACCAACAACTGCATTTAAATTAGGAGAAAGGTCAACAAATCCTATGGAAATGTATTTGTCAGATATATGTACAGTATCTGTAAATATAGCAGGACTTCCAGGAATTTCAGTACCATGTGGAGTAGACAGTAATGGTATGCCAATAGGAATGCAGATAATAGGAAATAAATTCTGTGAAGAAACAATTATAAAAGCAGCATATGCTTATGAGCAAGAAACAAATTTCCGTAGTAAATATAAACCTACATTCAAAGGAGGTACAAAATAATGGCAAGAGAAGATTATGAAGTAGTAATGGGACTAGAAGTGCATGCAGAACTTTCAACAAAAACAAAAATATTTTGTAGCTGCTCAACAGAATTTGGTGCAGAGCCAAACACACAAGTTTGCCCAATATGTATGGCGATGCCAGGAACACTACCAGTATTAAATGAAAAAGTCGTAGAATATGCAGTAAAAGCAGGACTTGCAACAAATTGTGAAATATCAAGAAATAGTAAAAATGATAGAAAAAATTATTTCTATCCAGATTTACCAAAAGCTTATCAAATATCACAATATGACCAACCACTTTGTGAAAAAGGTTATATAGAAATAGAAGTAGGACAAGAAAAAAAGAAAATAGGTATAACACGTATTCATATAGAAGAAGATGCAGGAAAATTAAACCATGATGAATATGCTGGAGGAAGTTTAGTAGACTTAAATAGAGCAGGTGTACCATTAATAGAAATAGTATCAGAACCAGATTTAAGAAGCATTGAAGAAGTTGATTGCTATTTAAAGAAACTAAAATCAATTTTAGAATATATAGAAGTATCAGACTGTAAAATGCAAGAAGGCTCATTTAGAGCAGATGTTAATGTTTCAATAAGACTAAAAGGAGACACTAAATTAGGAACACGTACAGAAATGAAGAATATGAACTCATTTAGAAGTATTTCAAGAGCAATTGATTATGAAATAGGTAGACAAGTTCAAGCATTAGACAATGGAGGCAAAATTGAGCAAGAAACATTAAGATGGGATGAAGTATCTGGAAAGACATTTTCAATGAGAGATAAGCAAGATGCACAAGATTATAGATATTTTCCTGAGCCAGATTTAGTTGCAATAGAGTTATCAGAAGAATATATTGAAAACATAAAAAACAATTTACCAGAATTGCCAGAAAGCAGAAGGAGAAGATATTTAGAAGAATATCATTTATCAGAAAAAGATGCAGGAATAATAACATCATCAAAATATTTATCAAATTTATTTGAAGAAGCTTCAGAAATATGTGGAAATCATAAAGCAGTTAACAACTGGATAATTTCTGATATTTCAAGAATATTAAATGAAAAAGAAATGGACCCAATTGAGATACCTTTTACAGCGGACAATTTGGCTAAATTAGTCATTTTAATAGATAAAGGTACAATTAGTTCAAGTATTGGTAAAAAAGTCTTAGAAGAGCTTTTTGAGAAGCCAAGAGACCCAGAAGATATTATAAAAGAAAAAGGATGGGTTCAAATTTCAGATGAAAATGCAATTAAAGAAATTGTGCTAAAAATAATAAATGACAATCCTCAATCTGTTATTGACTTTAAGGCAGGGAAGGATAGAGCGTTAGGTTTCTTAGTAGGTCAAGCTATGAAGGAAACAAAAGGCAAAGCAAACCCTCAAATGCTTAATAAGTTATTTTTAGAGGAATTAAGAAAATAAATATAAAATAAAGGAAAAATAGCAAGGAAAACTTGCTATTTTTTACTCTATTTACTTAAATTCCAAGGTAAATCTTTAGTTCCATCTCCTCCTGAAAATTTTATATTAGAATCAAGAGTTACTACAGGGCGAACAGAGCAATTGGTATCATGTTCAACAAATCCTAGGTATCTTAAAGTAGAACCACCAATGCTATTTACATTTATGAAACGCAATCCAAATCCAACATGTTCAGAATAGCAATCAGCAAATCGCGAAGCAAGCCAATATTGTTTAGATGTATTAAAAATCATGTTATATAAATCGCTATCATCCATATAAGTAGTAGGGACACTCAATTGATAAAATGTCTGCTTTGCATCAAAAGAATCTCTCAATTCTGCTGTTTCTGTTGTTGGGGTTGTATAATAATCAATACTTTCCTCCTTTGTTGATTGTCCTACATGTGTGAATATATCAGGTGAATATGCGTTTTCTCCTGTATACTTTTTTGAATTTCCATATTGTAATTTTGACTCAAATTGTGTATATTTATTTCTTTCTATAATACCAGTACTATTTATTTTGGATTCTATATCTGATAGATTTATACTTCTTGCTGTTACATTTAAAGTTGTGTTTGAATATAAATTTTTACATAAATCATTTAATAAATATACCCCATTATTATATCCTATTGCTCCGTAAAAATAAACTTTAGTTTCTGTGGGGTTTTCAGAAATAATATCAATACTTCCATTTGAATTTAAACTTAATATTTTCCATTTTAATGATGTGTCTTGTGGAATTCCATCTTCTGGATTATTAGTAGAGCCTGCTCTTTGGTTTGATGAACTTCCCAATCCTTTGTAATTTTGAACTGTATCAGGCTTATAGTTTACATAGTCTCCTATTTTAACTTTTGGATTAGTGGAATTTCCTGGAGTAGATGTGTCTCCATTTAATTCTTTTATATATTCATCTAATGATGAATATTCCTTCCCATTAATTGTTATGGGGTCATTTCCTAGATTATTTTCGCTTTCTTGTGCTTCATTCCATTTATTAGTTGCGTCTTTTGCATAATCAAATAATCCATTATTGAGTACCACCGTTACAGCAATTGCTACTAATATTAGCATTATTATTATCGTAATTACTAATGCTATCAATGTTATTCCGTTTTTCTTTTATATTTTTCAATATTTTCTCCTATGTTTTTTATATTTGGTCAAATATGATTAGTTGACGTGTATTAGTTATTCTATATATAATTATAATGATTGTCAAGAGTTATATGGCAATTGGGTAAAAAATTTCTAAATTTTAGCATTGTAACTAGGGAAATAACAAAGATTTTAGAACAAAATGCTTGAAAAGGCTTGACAAAAGCGAAAAAATGGTGTAAAGTATAATAGCATTACACTTAAAAGAAAAAAGACCAAAAGAAAAGGAAGGATAGTAATAATGGAAAAAAACGTAGAGATTAGTATGTTATGGCAAATATATGGAAAAATGCTAACAGAAAAACAATATGAGTATATAGATTATTACTATAATAATGACTTATCTTTATCAGAGATAGCAGAGAATGAGAGAATCACAAGACAAGCAGTAAGAGATATCATCAAAAAGGGGGAAAGGAAACTTTTCGAATATGAAGAAAAGTTATTGTTTATGAGAAAGACAATGAACCAAGAAAAGCAAATACAAAACATTCTATTAAGTCTAAACAAAATACAAAAAGACTCATCAGACAGGCAAGTAACAATAATATTAGAAGAAATCAAAAAAGAATTGAATTGTTTAGTATAAACAAAAGATAGGAGGGCATAATGGCATTTGAAGGATTATCGTCAAGGCTACAAGAAATAACAAGAAAGATAAAGGGAAAAGCAAGAATAACAGAATCAGACTTAAAAGAAATGCTAAGAGAAGTTAAACTTGCATTACTTGAAGCAGATGTAAACTATAAGATTGTAAAAGAATTCATAAATAGTATACAAGAAAAGGCATTAGGGCAAGATGTAATAAAGTCATTAACACCAGGGCAACAAGTAATAAAAATAGTAAAAGACGAAATGGTAGAATTATTAGGAGGAACGGAAAGTAAAATAAATTTAACTCCAAATCCACCAACAATAATAATGCTAGTCGGTTTACAAGGTTCAGGAAAGACAACAACTGCAGGTAAACTTGCAAATATATTAAGAAAACAAGGAAAAAAACCTTTATTAGTAGCATGTGATATATATAGACCAGCAGCAATAAAGCAATTACAAGTAGTTGGAGCACAATTAAACATACCTGTATATAGTAATGAAATGTCAAAAGATGTTGTTCATATTGCAAAGCAAGCAATAAGTGTAGCAATATCAAAATTAAATGATGTAGTAATATTAGATACAGCAGGAAGACTACATATTGATGATGAATTAATGCAAGAACTAAAAAATGTAAAAGCAAATGTAAAGCCACATGAAATCCTATTAGTAGTAGACTCTATGACAGGTCAAGACGCAGTAAATGTAGCACAGAGTTTTAATGAAGCAGTAGGAATAGATGGAGTAGTATTAACAAAATTAGATGGAGACACACGTGGTGGAGCCGCATTATCTGTAAAGAAAGTTACAGGAAAGCCAATTAAATATGCAGCAATAGGAGAAAAATTAAGTGATATTGAAGTATTCAATCCAGAAAGAATGACATCAAGGATACTTGGCATGGGAGATGTGTTATCAATAATAGAAAGAGCAGAAGAGTCAATTTCAGAAGAAGAAGCAGAAAGACTAGAGAAGCAACTTAGAAAAGATGAACTAGACTTAGATGACTATTTAGCACAAATCAGGCAAGTAAAAAAGATGGGTTCATTCTCATCAATATTAAAGATGCTACCAGGAGCAAATAAAATAAAAGACTTAAATATAGATGACAAAGAATTTGACAAAGTTGAAGCAATAATATGTTCAATGACAAAGAAAGAAAAAAGAAACACCAAATTGTTAAATGGAAGTAGAAGGTTAAGAATAGCAAAAGGTAGTGGAACAACAGTTCAAGATGTAAACAAATTCATGAAATCATTTGAAATGACACAAAAAATGATGAAACAATTAAAATCAAACAAAGGTAGTGGAATGAAAAATCTAATGAAAAACATGAATATGGATGATTTAAAGAATTTCAAGATTTAAGAATGTGAAGCATAAGATATAGGCAAAAGAATTCTTAAAAAATAATAGTTTATAAATTTTAAAATAATATATCAATACAAGTGGAGGTGAAAGATATGGTAAAAATAAGATTACAAAGACAAGGAAAGAAGAAAGCTCCTTTCTATCATATAGTAGTAGCTGATTCAAAATCACCAAGAGATGGAAAAATAATAGAACAAATAGGAACATATGACCCAATGACAAAGCCATCAACAATAGTAATAAATAAAGAAAAATTAGAACAATGGATGAAAAATGGTGCACAACCAACAGACACAGTAAAGACATTAATAAAAAATGCATAAAAAGAATACAGGAGGTAAAGGCTAAATGAAAGAAGTTCTAGAAACAATAATAAGAAATCTAGTAGACAATCAAGACAAAGTTGAAATAAAAGAACTAGAAGGAGAAAGAACAATAACATTTGAAGTAAAAGTTGCAGAAGAAGACATGGGAAGAGTAATAGGAGTTCAAGGTAAAATAGCACAATCTATAAGAGCAATAATGAGGTCTATAGCAAACAAAAAAGATAAAAGAGTAACAGTAGAATTTATAGATTAATGGAGAAACAATATGAAAGAAAGACTAGAAGTAGGTCAAATAGTTAATACATTTGGAATAAAAGGAGAAGTTAAAGTTGTACCTTTTACAGATGACATAACAAGATTTGACGACTTAAAAGAAATATATGTAAAATCTAAAAAAACAGAAAAACTCTATAAAATAGAAGGAGTGCGATATCATAAAAATATGGTATTGTTAAAACTAGAGGGTATACAAAATCCAGAGCAAGCAGAACTACTAAAAAATACATTTCTTGAGATAGACAGGAAAGATGCAATACCACTTGAAGAAGGAACATATTTTATAGTAGATTTACTTGGATTAGAAGTATATACAGAAGAAGGAAGACTACTTGGAAAAGTAGAAGACATCTATAATACAGGAAGCAATGATATATATGTAGTAAAAGATGAATTAGGAAAGCAAGTTTTATTACCAGGAATAGAAGAAGTAATAAAAGAAGTAGACCTAGAAAATTCAAAAATAGTAGTACATCTTATACCAGGGTTGATATAGATAATTGGAGGAAAAATGAAATTTGATGTTTTAACGTTATTCCCAGAGATGTTTGAGCCAATAAAGCAAAGCATAATAGGAAAAGCGAAAGAGAGAAAGCTAATAGATATAAATCTAATAAATATTAGAGACTTCTCAAAAAACAAACACAAAAAAGTAGATGATACTCCATATGGTGGTGGAGCAGGCATGGTAATGCAGGCAGATATAATATATGATGCATATAAATCAATAAAAGATGAAAACGCAAAAGTAATATATTTATCACCACAAGGAAAAGTTTTAACTCAACAGAAGGTAGAAGAAATAAGCAAAGAAAAACATCTTATACTAATATGTGGACATTATGAAGGAATTGACCAAAGAGTAATAGACAAGATTGTAGATGAGGAAATATCTATAGGGGACTATGTATTAACAGGGGGAGAAATTCCAGCAATGGTATTAATAGACTCTGTAAGTAGATATGTAGAAGGAGTACTAAATAAGGACTCAATATCAGAAGAATCATTTTCTCAAGGAATATTAGAGTATCCTCAATATACAAGACCAGAAGTATTTGAAAATCAAAAGGTTCCAGAAATATTACAATCAGGTCATCATGAAAATATAAAAAAATGGAGAAGGTATGAAGCTCTAAGAAATACATATTTAAAAAGACCAGAACTTTTAGAAAAGGCAGAATTAACTGTTGAAGACAAAAAGAATTTAGAAAAAATAAAAAATGATACAAAGTGCTAAAATATCAATGCACCGCTTGTATAGAGAAAGAAGGAGGTAAATACGATGGATATCATAAAATCAATAGAACATGAACAATTAAAAAATTCTATTCCAGATATAAAAATTGGTAATACAATAAGAGTTCATGTAAAAATAAAAGAAGGAAACAAAGAAAGAATCCAAGTATTTGAAGGAATTGTAATAAAGAAACAAGGTGGAGGAGTTAATGAAACATTTACAGTAAGAAAAATATCTTATGGTGTAGGTGTAGAAAAAACATTTTTAATCCATTCACCATTAGTTGAAAAAGTAGAAGTAGTAAGAGTTGGTAAAGCAAGAAGAGCTAAACTATACTACTTAAGAGAGAGAACAGGTAAAGCTTCTAAGACTAAAGAAATGGTTGGAGCAAGAATTGAAAACAAAGAAATAATCATTAAAGAAGAATTAAAAGAAGAACCTGTTGAAGAAGTTGTAGAAAAAGTAGAACAACCAGCAGTTGAAGAAGTAAAAGAGACATCTAAGGAAGTTGAAAAAACAGCAGAAGTTGTAAACAAAGAAGTTGCACCATCAGAGCCAGTTCCAGAAGTAGCAACAGAAACAGCTGAAAAAACAGCAGAAGTTGTTGAAGCAGAAGTTAAACCAGAAGAAAAAGTAGAAGAATAAAATAATTAAAAAGAGTTATACATTTTGAAGTGGAATAGCTCTTTTTTTATTGCAAATAGCATTTTTAGTCACACTTATAGTTCTTTTAATATTAGCAGGCGTGAGTATTGCATTATTAACAGGAGAGAATGGAATAATCAAACAAGCAACACAAGCAAAAGAAAACAGTAAAGAAGCAGAAGCAAGAGAAAAGCTTGAACTAATATTACTTAATGCATACAATGAAAAAAATCTTAATGGAGAATATAATGAAAATGAGTTCTTAGATGAAATGATAACAAAGGAAATAAAAGGAGCAGAAATAAAAGGAGAAATAGCAATAGTAGATGGATATGCATATGAGTTAGATAGAAGTGTTCCTAAAATAGGTAGATATTTAGGAAAAGAAAAAGACTTAATATTCCCAGAAATAGATGTAATAGTAAAATTATCAGAAGATAGCAAAACTGCAGCAATAACAATAGCAGCACAAGAAGAAACGAATGGAATAAATAAAATAGAAATATGGCAAGCAGGAGAAAAGCTAGAAGAATTTGAATATGATAATGTAAAAGAAGAGATAACGCAAGAATACATATCAAAGCAAAATGGAAAATACACAATAAAAGTATATGCAGACATAATGAACAGTAAAACCGTAGAAGTAGAAGGGATAGTAGCAGAAGTAAAATTTGAGCCAGAAGGAAATAATGAATGGAAAAAAGAACATAGCACAAAAGTAATAATAGAAGAAGTGGAAGATAAAGTAATAAATGCAAAATATCAATGGACAAACAGTGTAATAGAACCAGAAGAAGATATATTTACAGAAAGCTTTAAAAGTGGAGACACAATAACAAAAAATGAAATTACAGGAACACATTATTTATGGACAATGATAGAAACACAATCAGGTAAAAAGGTAAAATGGAGAAGTGAAGGATTTAATTTTGATAATGAAGGACCAATAGTAACATTAACTTCAACACCAGTATCAGAGAGTTCATTTACATTAAATGTAACAGCAAATGATGCAAATTCAGGAATTGAAAGGTATGAATTTTATGTAGAAAATAATTTGAAAGAAACAATAGAAATAGAAGGGAATACAGCAGCTTATATGGTAAGAAACATGTCCATGGGAACATATAATTGTTTTGTTATAGTAACAGATAAATTAGGGAATCAAACAAAAGTAATAACAAAAGAAACTGCAAGAACGAAGCAATATACTTGGGAACAATGGAACTGTTCCTCTGAAAAAACGTGGGATTTAGTATCTACAGGGGAAAGAGAAGTAATATGGAATCCAAATGCAGGTGCAGGTTATTATTTTTCTTCCTATAAATTAGATAGTTCAACAGGTGTTATAACACTAACAGGAGGGACACGTTTTGATATGTATCGTTCTGCTGGGAGTGGTATTGGAAAATATGACATTGATTCAAGCAATTTAGTTACAAATCCTTCAGATAGGGTAGTTAATTTATTACAAAAAGTAAAATCAATTAACAAATCTAAATGTGTAATGGGGTCTAATGGAAGATATTATAATACAGTTTGTTATGTGATAGAAACATATAAAGCTACTACTAGGACTTCATGGATTAAAGGTCAAAATAAAATTAAGGAAATAAGGTCAAATTCGAGAAATTATAAAGAAGATGGAAAGAGAAATTCTGATGGTTACTGGTATGTATATATTGGTATTAAATAAGTTATGTAAATGGTGGTTGATAATTATAAGGAAATCATAAAAAAATTGCAAAAAAACTTTACAAAAAAAGATAACTAATATAAAATAAAAGAGAGAAAAAAGGATAAAATAATAAAGACACGGAGGAAAACAATGAAAGAAAAAAATGAATTAAGTTATAAAGACTTAAGAATGAAATGTAAAGAAAATTTATTCCATTTTGAAACCACCAAAGAGTTAGAGCCAATAAATGATGGAATAGGGCAAGAAAGAGGAATAAAAGCATTAGAATTTGGGATAAATGTTAATGTAAAAGGATATAACTTATATATAGAAGGACCAAGTGGAGTAGGGAAGACAATGTACACAAAAAACTATTTAGACAGTATTGCACATAAAGTAAAGATACCACCAGATTGGTGTTATATATATAATTTCAAAAATCCAAATGAGCCAGTTGCAGTATCATTACCAGCAGGGCAAGGAAAAGAATTCAAAGAAAGCATGGATGGTTTCATAAAAGAAGTAAAAAAAGACATCAAGAAAACATTCAATGCAGATGACTTTGAAAAAGAAAAAGCGCTAATAAAAAAAGAATTTGAAGAAAAAAGAGAAATAGTAATGGCAAAATTAAACGAAGACTCTTCAAAACATGGATTTCAAGTAAAATCAGCGCAAAATGGAATATATATGATGCCAATGGTTGATGGAAAAGTAATACAAGAAGAAGAATTTGAAAAATTAGAAGAAGAAATAAAACAAGAATATGAAGAAAAATCAGTAATAGTACAACAGCAAATAATGGAAGCAATAAGTCAAATAAAGCAAATTGAAAGGCAATCAGACAAAAAGGTATCAGAATGGCAATCAAATGTAGCATTATTAACAGTAAATGCACATATAAACTATATAAAATCAAAATATAAAAGAAATAAAAAGATAAATCAATTTTTAAATGATGTAAAACAAGATGTATTAACAAATGTTTCTTACTTTTTAGAAGAAGACAAGCAGCAAAATCCGCAACAAGTGCAACAAGGACCAACGCAGAAAAAGCAAGACCCATGTTTAAACTATAGAGTAAACCTTTTTATTGATAATTCAAATAGAGAAGGATGTCCAGTTGTAATGGACTCTAATTACTCATATCAAAATATATTTGGTAAACTAGAATATGAGAATTATTATGGTGCCTTAAAAACAGATTTTACCATGTTAAAACCAGGATTAATGCATATTGCAAATGGTGGATATATAATATTTCAGGCAAAAGACTTATTAGCGAATGGTATGTGTTATGAAGAACTAAAAAGGGTATTAAGAATAAAAGAACTAAGTATTGACAACACAAATGAGCAAAGGTCATCAATGGCAATGATATCATTGAAACCTGAACCAATACCTTTAGACTTAAAAGTAATACTAGTAGGGAATGCCAATATTTATCATACACTATTATCAATGGACTCAGACTTTAGAAAACTATTTAAAATCAAAGTTGAATTTGAAGAAACAGCACCTGTAAATGAAGAAAATGTAAATAAATTAGCAAGATTTATACATTCATATTGTGAGCAAGAAAAACTATTACCATTAGATAAATCAGCAATGGCAAGGATAGTAGAACACTCATCAAGAATGGCAGGAGACCGTGAAAAATTGTCAACAAGATTCACTGAAATTGCTCAAGTTGTAGGAGAAGCGGGGACATGGGCTAGACTAGCAAAAGCAAAAATTGTAACAGCAGAATTTATAGATAAAGCATTAGAAGAAAGAGTTGAAAGAATAAAAAAATATGATACAAAATACTTAGAAATGATAAAAGAAAACTCATTACTAATAAATACAACAGGTTCATTAGTAGGAGAGCTAAATGGATTAACAGTTATGACAATTGGAGACTATTCATTTGGAAAACCAGCAAAAATAACAGTAAATACTTATACAGGAAGAGGAAGTGTAGTAAATATAGAAAGAGAAGTAGAAATGTCTGGTTCAACACATTCAAAAGGAGTATACATTCTTTCTGGATATTTAGGGGAAATGTTTGCACAAGATATTCCATTATGTTTAACAGCAAGTATATGTTTTGAGCAATTATACAATGGAGTAGATGGAGACAGTGCATCAAGTACAGAGTTATATGGATTATTATCAAGTCTTTCAGATATACCAATAAAGCAATCAATTGCAGTAACAGGTTCTGTAAATCAAAAAGGGCAAATTCAGCCAATAGGTGGAGTAAACGAAAAAATAGAGGGATTTTATCAAATATGTAAAATGAGAGGACTAGATGGTTCACATGGAGTTATGATACCAATTCAGAATGTTAATAATTTGCAATTATCAAATGAAGTTGTTGAAGCAGTAAAAGATAAAAAATTCCACATATATGCTATTTCTACAATAGAAGAAGGAATAGAAGTACTTACAGGAGTACCAGCAGGAAAGAAAGATAAATATGGAAAATTCCCAGCAGGAACAATAAATTATTTAGCACATGAAAAGCTAAAAAAATATGCGAGGGCATGTGAAAGAGGAGAAAGAATATTTGACTTTTTCTAAAAAATAGATAGAATAAGAAGGGTTGACAATATGAAAGAGCAAGAATACAAGATAGAAAATATACAATCATTTGAACTAGCAGATATATTTGATTGCGGTCAATGTTTTAGATGGAATAAACAGCAAGATGGAAGTTACACAGGAGTTTTTAAAGGTAATGTAATGAATGTTCAAAAAGAAGGAAACACAGTTATGTTTAAAGGGATGTGTAATGGAAATATTCAAGAAATAGTAGAAGAATATTTTGACTTAAGACGTAATTATGAAGAAATAAAAGAACAATTATCCAAGATAGATAAAAATGTAAAAGAAAGTATAGAATATGGAAGTGGAATAAGAATATTAAACCAGGATTTATGGGAGATGATTATTTCATATATAATATCAGCAAATAATAATATTCCAAGAATAAAAGGAATAATAGAAAGACTATCAAAATCATATGGAAAAGAAATTGAATGGAATGGGGATAAGTACTATACATTTCCAACAATAGAAGAATTAAAAGATGTAGAAGTAGAAGACTATAGAAAGCTAGGTGCAGGATTTAGAGATGTTAGACTATATGAAACTGTGCATATGATTATAGATAATAAAGTAAATTTAGAAGATATGCAAAACAATTCAAATACTATAGAGGTAAGAGAGCAACTATTAACTTTGGCAGGAGTAGGACCAAAAGTTGCAGATTGTATTCTATTATTTTCTACATTAAAACGCTTTGAAGCATTTCCAATAGATGTATGGGTTAGAAGAGTAATGAATGAATTATATATTAAAAATGAAGATGAAACAAAAGTAAATAAAAAGCAAATAGAAGAACTAGCACAACAAAAATTTGGCAATCTTGCAGGAATAGCACAGCAATATCTATTTTATTGGAGAAAAGAAGCATAATATCAAAAAAAGGGTTTTACAAGAATATCTTGTAAAACTCTTTTTAAAGTAAGAGAAATTTAAACACGTTTGTGATTACGAATGTATATTTATTCTACCACAATATTGAATATTTTATTCACAATATAAATATTTTTTATAACTTTTTTTCCATCAAGTTTTCCTTCAAGTGCTGCATAAGCTTTTGAAGTAACAGATTCTTGGTCTTCATCTAGATTAATCTTAATAGTTGCTTTTAATTTTCCATTAACCTGAATTGGAAGTTCAATTTGTTCATTAATTGTTTTACTATCATCATAAACTGGCCAAGAAGAATAACTTATAGTTTCGTTATAACCTAATATATTCCACAATTCTTCAGTAATATGTGGAGCAACTGGATTTAGTAATTTCAAAAATCCTTCTGCATATTCTCTAGGCAAAACATCTTCTTTATTAGCTGTATTTATAAAAATCATCATTTGAGAAATTGCAGTATTAAAGAACATTTTCTCATAATCATTAGAAACTTTTTTCACAGTATAATGATAAACTCTTTCAAGATTTTTATTTTCTGTATCTTGTATTTTATTAGATTCAGTAAATAATCTCCATACTCTATCTAGGAATTTCTTTACACCGTCGATACCATTTGGGTCCCAAGGTTTTGCACTATCTATAGGTCCCATAAACATTTCATAAACTCTTAATGCATCAGCACCATATTGTTTAACCATGTCATCAGGATTTATAACATTACCTTTTGATTTACTCATTTTTTCACCATTTGAACCAAGAATCATACCTTGATGGCGAAGTTTGGCAAATGGTTCTTTAACAGGGGAATAACCTTTATTGTATAGATAGTTATTCCAAAATCTTGAATATAGAAGATGACCAACTGCATGTTCAGGACCACCAACATATAAATCAACAGGCAACCAATGTTCTAGTAATTCTTTATTTGCAAATTCTTTTCGATTATCAGGGTCAATATATCTTAAGAAATACCAACTTGACCCAGCTGAACCTGGCATAGTACTTGTTTCTCTCTTAGCAGGTTTTCCATCAAATGTTGTATTAACCCATTCAGTTGCTTTATCTAATGGAGAAGCACCGGTTTTTGAAGGTGCATAATCCTCTAACTCAGGTAGCACAAGTGGTAATTCAGAATCAGCTAAAGCTTTCATTTCATCATCTAAAAATACTATAGGAATCGGTTCACCCCAATAACGTTGTCTTGCAAAAATCCATTCACGTAATTTATAGTTAACTTTTTTAGTTCCAAGATTTTTAGTCTCAAGCCAATCTATCATTTTTGATATTGCATCATTTTTATTAAGACCATTTAGGAAATCTGAATTGATATGTAATCCATCATCAACAAAGGCTTCTTTTGAAACATCTCCACCCTCAAGAACAGGGATGATTTCAATTCCAAATTTAGATGCAAATTCATAGTCTCTTTGGTCATGTGCTGGTACAGCCATAATACAACCAGTACCATATGTTGCTAATACATAATCTGAAATCCATATAGGTATTTTTTTATTATTTACAGGATTTATAGCATAACTACCTGTGAATACTCCAGTTTTTTCTTTATTAAGTTCAGTTCTTTCTAATTCAGATTTAGAAGCTGCTTGTTTTTGATATTCTTCCACTGCACTTTTTTGCTCAGCAGATGTTATTTGATTTACTAAGTCAAGTTCTGGTGATAAAACACAATAAGTTGCTCCAAATAAAGTGTCTGGTCTTGTTGTGAAAACAGTAAATTCAATGTTATTGCTATCAGCAACTTTGAATTTTACTTCTGCTCCTTCACTACGACCTATCCAATTCCTTTGAATTTCCTTGGTTGATTCAGGCCAATCAATATCATCAAGTCCATCTAATAAAACATCAGCATATTTTGGTATATCTAATACCCATTGCTTCATGTTTTTACGAATAACAGGGAAACCTCCTCTTTCACTTTTTCCATCAATTACTTCATCATTTGATAGAACACATCCTAATTCTTCACACCAATTAACTGGCATTTCAATTAGTTTAGCTAATCCATCATTATATAATTGCTTGAAAATCCATTGTGTCCATTTATAATAGTCTGGGTCACATGTAGATACTTCTTTGCTCCAGTCAAATGAAAATCCTAGCATTTTTAATTGTTTTTTAAATGTTTCTATATTTGCAAGTGTAAAACCTGCTGGGTGATTTCCAGTTTTTATTGCATATTGCTCTGCTGGTAATCCAAATGCATCCCATCCCATAGGATGTAAAACATTATATCCTTGCATCCTTTTCATTCTTGATATAATATCTGTTGCAGTATATCCTTCTGGATGACCAACATGAAGCCCTTGTCCTGATGGATATGGAAACATGTCTAAAGCATAAAATTTTGGTTTTGAAAAGTCCCATACATCTGTATAGAATGTATTATTCTTTTCCCAATATTCTTGCCATTTTTGCTCTATTTCTCTAAAATTATATGACATAATTTTGTCTCCCTTCTTATATTAGTATTTTACATAAAGATTATATAATCAAAATGCCTAAAAGTCAATTGTTTCAATTGTAAATTTCAAATATGTTGACAAGTAACCTTTGATAATTGTTCTTAATAAAAAGTCCAGAGTAAAATACTCTGGACTTTTTATTAAGAAATCTGTTTTGAAAGTTTGCATATTTTTAGCTAATATTATTGTTTGGTTGATTAATCAATAAGTCTGATTGGAACGCAAGTTAAATTTATAATCCAACTCAATTGGCTTACCGTTGCCACAACATTTACTTTAATGTAAAGTTCTTTAGAACAACCAATTTCAAGAGCTATTTTTTCAGATACAGAGTTGGCTGCTTCTAGTGGAGTCTTAACAAAGGCATATTTAGACACAATCTTGACAATTTTGTCTATTTCTTCAGGAGAAAGACCAATTGTATCAGACATAATCCGAATATCCATACCTTTATGATGTACTTGGGCATCAGTTAATTTACCTTTCCGTTCTTTTAATTTTGCAAAAAGCCCTAACAAATCAAATCTTAATTTCATATTTTATACCTCCTTATAACAATCGTTTTTTAGAAGTTGATACATGCTATTCTTATTGTAGTTCGTATAGCTACGAATGATGAGCATAGTATATCATGTTTTTATGTTAACGTCAAGATGACTATAAATGTTACAATTGACTTTTTATATAAACTATAATATACTTTTTATGAGTTCATATAAGCATTAATGAAAGTTTGCTGTAATTACAGTAGAACTGTGAATGACTTAAGGAGGTTATTATATGAATGAGAAGCGGAAATATGAATTTTATGAAATAAGAAAAAGAGGAGACATTCATTTTATTACAAGAGCCAATGAATATGTAGGTATCATGAGGTGTAAAGAAATAGTTCAATGTGGTACTGCTATAGCAGCAAAGCAAAAAAATGGATTATATAAGATTTATGCAATACAAGTTAAGACGTTTAGTCGAATAGGCATTGTCTGTGTAATGGATAATGTTGAGGAGTTTTATTATACTAAAAGACTCTATGGAGGATTATTACTACTTAAAGTCGTAACAGGTAAAAACTGTGGATATTGGACAGCATTTGATGAGCAATACTTTAATACAACAAAAGAAGAAGAGAAAGCAAGACAACATAATTTATTCCAAATTCCATATACAGGTATTTCAAAAGCTAGAATTATTGATGGATTTGATTATCTAAAAGATGATTTCTTAATAGAAGTTGATGGAACTGTATATTGGATTTTTGGAAGTCATATGCAAGCCTTAGGTAATGTAAAGGTAGAACCTTTACCATTTGATGGAATATTTAAGATGATATCTGAGGAAGGAGAAAGTTTCATTAGTGATAATTCATTCTATAGGCGTGTACCAGTTTTTGGACCTTTTTACAAAATAACAAATAAAGATTTTGGAAAGGAATATCCAATATGCTATTTTGCTTATGATGAGCAAAATAATATTGTGGGGATGTATTATAAAAGATTTAAAGAAGGCGAATCAAAGTCTAAAAAAATGACTAATATCATCTTTAACCCACCAGTTAAACAGGTAAGTCCTATTGAAAGGATATTTACTTTTGAGGGAAGTGTTGCAAGTTGGAGATTGTTGTATGAGGATGGTACAATAAAGATACTCATATGTTCAATTGCTGATAGTAATGATATTTCCATTACTCTTAATGTTTCTCATTATATTTAAAAAAAACAAAAGAGATAGAGACCTGCAATAGGTCTCTATCTCTTTTTTGTTGAAAGGACTTAATAGAGCCTTTCAAAGGCATTGCTTATTTTGGATATTTTGTTGTGCATAGGCCAATACACTGAGGAACACCATATTTTTTGATATAGTCTTCTTCACCAATTCGTTTCACGCAAACAAGCATTATGTCTTCCCAACCAATTTTGGAGTCATTTACTAAATTGCTTTTATCAATTACGATATCATCAACAGTAAATAACGTTCCTGGTATAGCCAGATTATCATGCCATAATTGAACAATGTATTCCTTCATTCTTTCTTCATTTTTGAATTCTTTAGCATGTGCCATAGATTGTGAAAGTGTCATTCCCAATCCGTGTGGTCTAAAAATAATCATGACCAAAGCCTCCTTAAAGTTTTCTGGAGGTTTTACACAGCACCTCCAGAAAAAATGATTAATTTCTTCTGTACTTTGCTGTGTAAAGTACGTTAGATAAAGTAATTATATCAGAATTTATTAAATAAATCAATAAAGCTTTTATAATGTAAATGTGACATTATAAGAAATAGCCCATAAGAAAATTCTTATGGGCTATTTCTTAACATTCAGTTAAAATCAATTTGTCATTCTGAACTTTGTAATGGATATTACCCATTGCCATCCACAAGACAACTAGGTCACCTTCTTCTAACTCATCTTCTGGTTTTACATTTAATATTAGATTATGCCTTTTTACCCAAATATGTCTTTGACTTAAGGCATATTTTGTTGCAACAGAGATTGGTAATTTTGCAATCAAGCCTTCTGTTGCTGTAGTTAAAAGAGTGGCAAATGACCGATTACTGAACAGTTTTTTGTTCCTCCTGTAATACAAGAGACCAGTTAAAGAGAATTTATCTGTGCGTATAGTAATAGTTTTATGCATAATTTTTTCCCTCCATACTTTCAACGTATTCTAACAAAACATATTATAGTATACTTTTAATGATTTGTCTATGAGTTATTTATAATAATGTTGCATAGTATGAAAGAAATGTGATAATGTTGTTAATCTAGGAAATTTTTGCTTTTTTTAAAGTGGTTTTTGCTATAAAATTCAGAAGAGGGGGAACTTATTTTTGCTCCCCCTCTTCTGAATATAGCTTATTGGTTACTCAAATAAATCAAATGAAGCGTATTCGAAAAACCAAATGTATCAAAGTTTTTCGCAGCAATATCTCTACAAGAAAGATTACGAATAATTCTTTCTCTTAATGGTGCATTGGGGATGATTCCAATAGGAATGTCAATTTTCTTATCCATATGTTTTGGAATCTCAACCCACTTACCATCTTCCTCTTCATACACACTAGTTTTTCCAATCATAGCAAGTGCTACATCAAGGGCAATACTGTAATTAATAGAGCCAATTTCTTTGTACATTTCTACATTTGCATCATCAAAAAGTTTGACTACATCAAAATGAACACTCTTGAAGGTGATTAATGCTTCACACATACATGCAGCCTCTATGAATGTATCTGGCTCACCTCTTATCTCATAGCCCTTAATATCGTTAATTTTTCTTTGATAATATTTATAACGATTTGCTTCAGATTCTTGACATCCTGATTTTACATGATAACGTTTCCGTGCTTCTGGTGCAATACGATTTATTGCATTTTGAGTAATCTGATTGACAAGGTTGTTTAATTCTTTTTGTGTCATTCCATTTTCCTCCATAAATTTTTATTAAAGGATTACTTATAATTGGCTACTACCAATTAGTTATTATTTTATCACTTTTTGCCATGAACTTCAAGTATTTTTATGTTAATCGCGTGCTTAACTCATTTTTTATTTAAAGGTCTTGGGACTTAGTCCCATATTTCGAATCTTGACTAGGAAGGAAAAATCCAGTGCTTGTTAGGAAGTGTATGGGGGATAAAGATTGTATTATATATGACCCAAAACAGCAAGCAATCTCTGAAGATTACTTGCTGTTTGGAACGTTAATATTTTAATAAGTGCTTGGATTACCTTCTGTATTAAATAATGTGATTACATTTCCTGTATATGCACCTGCATTGTTATTCCGAGTAAAAAGCAAGGCATATCTGACATTGTAAATTGAATCTGAAAAAACATATGTCATCAAATTATTTTCCAATGCTGCTTGTTCGTGAAGAATAAGTTCAGGAATATGAATACCATCATATACATAAGGATTACCTTCAGAATCTAATAGCATAAAAAATTCCCCAGGTAAGCTTCCAGCATAATTCAAAGCAATCTCTACAAGCCCATAAAGAATATTTTCCTTGGTGTCCAATAAAATCATCGTTGTCACACCAGATTCATAGGAATAGCTTAAAATTTCAATTTCCTGTCTTTCTTCATCTACTGTAGCTACTTCTGTTTGTGCATTTGCAGGATTTTTTAAATCCACTTGTAAACTGCACCCTGCCAACATTGTCATTACAGTAGAAAGCGCTAATAAAATAATCCGTTTTTTCATATAAATACCTCCTAAAATCTGGAGGTTTTACACAGCCCCTCCAGAAAATTTTTTCTAGACTTTGCTGTGTAAAGTGCATTAAATAGATATATTATAACATTTTATTTTAAAAAAAGCAAATTTAAAAAAAGTTAACATTTTCATACAAATAAATTAAAAAGCCTTATATAACTTGAAATTTTATGTAAAATATATTATAATTCAGTTGTAACATGTTTTTTGTTGCCTTTGAAATCTTTAAATTTCGGAGGCACAGTCCTCCGAACAATAAAAAGGAGGAACAATCATGAAAAAACGAGTACATTATGCAGAACTGGAGGATATGCAAAAGTATATCGAAGGTTTTAACCCCGATGATTACGAGAGTTGCGGTGAACACACTGACCCTTCTGTTAGTGCATATGCAAGAGACTACTACGACAAGCATTTACCTGTGGATGTGACTGCATGGATACGGGTAAACGAACCTGATAAAAATTTGATTTATAGAAAAGGTCTCGGCGATCAGGTATGCTTTGTTCGTGACACACTTTGCCAGCTGTTGAGACCAACCTATGAAGAATGGCGAGACAATCCGCCACTGGTGATTTCTACCCACTATTCAAAATCGGTAAAATTACCTGTGTTTCAGATTAACCTCGAAGAGTACGGCATAGAAATGGTACTTCGGTACAATTTCTACGACTGGAAGATTTCAGTAAAATCTGATAAACCTCTGGATTTTGATTACATGGGACTTTTTAATCCCACAGAAGAGATTTCATGTGTTTACTGCGAGGGATTTCCGAGAGATAAGGTTTATGGCAGCTATGAGCAGAGTCACACTCAGTTCACTATTAAAATTGGCTCTTATTACGACTTGTACACTTTCATTTTCTTACTCAAGAACTACTTGGGAATTAAAAGATTAGATTAAAATGTACTTGTTTCACCACCACTATTGCTATTTAATAGTGGTGGTGGTTTCTTTTTTATATAATTTTAAAAATTTTTCAATAGATATTGAAAGATATGATATTGTTATATTACAAATAACATATTTTTATGTATTGTGCTAATATCTAAACAATACATTACTCTCTTTCTTCAAATTTTAAATCTTCTTCATAAAGTTCTAATTCATCTGGTGGTAAACTTATTTTAATATCATTTTTAATATTATATCAAATTTATTTATTTTTACAATGTTTATTTTTTTATGCTATTAAATAAATATAAGATAACTTTATTTGGTTGTAATGATTTTCTCTATAATTTCTATATCTTCAATTCTGTTTATTGCAAAGCATTTCTTTCCTAAATCTTTTATTGAAGCTCCTAGATGATACATTTCTTTGTTATCTATAATAATAAACCTATCATGGAATTTATTTGTTTTAGCAACTTTTAATATAGGATATTCTTTATTAAATTTTTTGATGTCTAAATTGTTAATATTACTTTTATCAGATGTTAGAATAACTACTTCCACACTATTTTTCTTTTTAGATAACATTTTTAAAACGCTGTCATCTATATAATTGTCTATAATTAAAATTTTGTTATTTGCTTTTTTTATAATATCTACAATGATACTATATGCATCATATATTTGACCATCAAAAAATATTCTTTGATTGATATTTTCTTCTAACTGGAGCTGATTAAATACCTCATCAAATTTTTTATTATGTTCTTGTAATTGATATTCTACATTTGTTAATCTTTCGAATACTTGTCCATTAATCATTAAAAATTTTCGCATTTCAACAAATGCATTCATAATATTTATACTTACTTGAATAGCTATATCATTTTTTAATAGTCCTGATAACAT
>JAAVXM010000056.1 GCA_022790575.1 Clostridia bacterium
ATACAAATAGAGAAGTAGGAAAAGTAGGAGAGAATAAAGAGGTCGGGCGGAGAAGAAAAAAAGAAGAGATAAAGAAGAGCGCCCGACGAAAATATTGACATAAATGCGCGTTATGCAAACAAAGAAGATATACAAGTAGAGCGCGAATATGTATTAAGAAGAGGATAGTAAACGATTCCCATAAGGCATGAAGATTTACTACTGGATTTTTCGTTTACATTCGAAGCTCCATTCAAAACTTATATTTTTACTTTAGTGGTGTGTATGAATAAGTGAGAGGATAATTGAAATGAGTATAAAACTATAAGGTGTGATTTGTCACACTTATAGTTCTTTTAATATTAGCAGGGACAAGTATAGCAATGTTGACTGGGGAGAATGGAATAATAAAACAAGCAACACATACAAAGGAAAGTAGTAGAGAGGCAGAAGCGAGAGAAAAATTAGAAATAACATTATTTAATGCATATAATGAAAAGAACCTTAATAGAGAATATAATGAAAACGAATTTTTAGATGATATAATAAAAAGTGAAATAAAAGGAGCAGAAGTAAAAGGAGATATATCAATAGTAGATGGATATGCATATGAACTAGATAGAAGTGTACCCAAAATAGGCAGATATTTGGGAAAATCAAAAGACTTAATATTTCCAGAAATAGAAGTAACAGTAGAACTAGCAGAAGATAGAAAAACAGCAAAAATAAAAATAACAGCAATAGAGGAGAAGAATGGAATAAATAAAATAGAAATATATCAAGCAGGAGAAAAGCTAGATGAGTTCAAATATGATAATATAAAAGAAGAAATAAAAAAAGAATATACAGCGAAGCAAAATGGTAAATATACAATAAAAGTATATGCAAACATAATGAACAGTAAAACAGTAGAAGTAGATGGGATAGTTGCGGCTGTGAATTTTGAGCCAGATGGTAATGAGGAATGGAAAAAAGAACATAGGACAAAAGTAACAATACAGGAAACAGAAGACAGAGTAATAGAGTCAAAATATCAATGGACAAACAGTGTAGTAGAGCCAGAAGATGAAACTTTTATAGAAAACTTTAAAAGTGGAGATACAATAATAATGAATGAAGTTACAGGAAAGCATTATTTGTGGCTTATGTTAGAAATGCAATCAGGAGGAAAAGTAAAATGGAGAAGTGAAGCATTTAACTTTGATAATGAAGGACCAATAGGAACTTTAACTTCAACACCAATATCACAAACTTCTTTTAAACTAACTGCTACAGCAAATGATGAATATTCAGGAATAGAAAAATATGAATTTTATGTAGAAAATGATTTAAAGGAAATTATAGGAATAGAAGAAAATACAGCTTTTTATACATTGAATAATTTAAATATGGGACTTATAATTGCTTTGTTATAGTAACAGATAAATTAGGAAACAAGACTAAACTAACAGCTAAAGAAACGCCTCGTACTAAACTATATACTTGGGAAAAACATAATACTACTACAAAGACTACATATGAAATACAAGAAACAAAAGGAAATGGAACAGTAAGCTATTCTCAAAAAACTACACTAAAGGCACTTAGTGGGCTTGTATTTAATTCGGAAAAGGGATATTGGACTTATACAAGTATTTCATCGGCTTATACAGGTGTAGATGCAGAAAGGGCTAATGTAGTAATAGCAAATGGACCTGTTGAAAAATCTGTGATTTCTTATAGGAAAATTGGAAGGCGAACAGGAAGTAGTGTAGCGCCAGACTATAGTAATATATATCATTATGAATATACTGATTATACAGCGGTAAAGAAAAGTGAACAAGTTCAGGGGACAATTAGTTATGGAAATGTATACAGTACTAGAAGAAATGAATATCCAGACAATAATAAAAGTGGTAGTTATTGGTATAAATATTTAGGAATTGAATAAACTCTAAAAACCTTTGTTTATTTTTACAAAGGTTTTTTACACAAATCATTTCAATAAATTATTATAGCATTTTTCATAAAAAATTGAGAAAAATTGGCAAAAGTATTGACAGTACTAATAAAACATTATATAATAATAGAGCATGAATTTTAGCGTTGAAGCTGAATGTAGCTACATCAATAAAGATGGAGGGAACTTCAGTGGAGTATGTCTTGGCTAGACCAGGCGGTAAGTTGAGTTATCTATCATTATAAAAATAAAAGAAATGGTAGCTTATGTGAAGAAACAATTTTTTACATACATAGAAACACTTATCCCATGAACAACATGCAAAAATGGGATTTTAAAAAGGGTAAAAACAAAACACCCGGATGTGTTATAACTTGCCAACGCGTAATTTTAAAAAATATAATAATTTTAAGGAGGGAAAATTACAATGGCAAATTCAATTGTAACAAGTGAAAAAATTAGAATAAGACTAAAAGCTTATGACCATGTGATTTTAGATCAGTCTGCTGATAAAATAGTAGATACTGCTAAAAAGACAGGAGCAAAAGTATCAGGTCCTATTCCATTACCAACACAAAAAGAAATAGTAACAATTTTACGTTCTCCACACAAACACAAAGATTCAAGAGAACAATTTGAGATGAGAACACATAAGAGAGTTATAGACATTCTTTACCCAACACAAAAAACAATGGATAGTTTAATGAAACTAGAACTACCAGCAGGTGTTGACATTGAAATAAAGAACTAGTTTCAAATTAATATAAAAAATCAAAACCATGCTGAAAATTAACAAATATTAATAATTCAGCCAATAGTTAGGAGGAAAATTAAAAAATGAAAAAAGCATTAATAGGAAAAAAAGTTGGAATGACACAAATATTTGGAGAAAATGGAGTAGTTATTCCAGTAACAGTTATAGAAGCTGGTCCATGTGTAGTTGCTCAAGTGAAAACAGTAGAAAATGATGGATATGAAGCAATACAATTAGGATATGGAGAAATAAAAGCAAAAAAAGTAAACAAACCAATAAAAGGACATTTTGCTAAAGCAAATGTAGAAGCAAAAAGACATTTAAGAGAATTCAGACTAGATTCAATAGAAGGAATAAAAATTGGAGATGAATTAAAAGCAGACATATTTGCAGAAGGTGAAAAAGTTGATATTCAAGGAACATCAAAAGGAAAAGGGTTCCAAGGTGTAATAAAAAGACATGGACAACATAGAGGACCAATGGGACATGGTTCAATGTATCATAGAAGACCAGGTTCAATGGGTTCAACATCAACACCAGGAAGAGTATTTAAAGGTAAAAAACTTCCAGGACATATGGGAAGAGTTACAGTAACAATACAAAATTTAGATATTGTAAAAGTAGACATGGATAAAAATGTAATATTAGTAAAAGGTAGTGTTCCAGGAGCAAAAGGAGCTATCTTAAAAATAAAATCAGCTATAAAAGCTTAAGTAAAGGAGGAAAAACGAAATGCCAAAAATGGATGTATATAACATGCAAGGTGAAAAAGTTAGTGACATAGATTTAAATGAAGCAATATTTGGTATTGAACCAAATGAGAATATTGTTCACAGTGTATTAGTAAACTATTTAGCTAATCAAAGACAAGGTACACAAAGTACAAAAACAAGAGCAGAAGTTCGTGGTGGTGGAAAGAAACCATGGAGACAAAAAGGAACAGGTAGAGCAAGACAAGGTAGTATACGTGCTCCACAATGGATAAAAGGTGGTATAGCTTTAGGTCCAAAACCTCGTTCATATAAATATAGAGTAAATAAAAAAGAAAGACAATTAGCAATAAAATCATTATTAAGTGCAAAAGTATTAGAAAAAGAATTAACAGTTGTTGATAAATTAGAAGTTAAAGAACCAAAAACAAAAACTATGGTAAAAGCTTTAACAGATTTAAAAATAGAAGGAAAGACATTAATCATATTACCAGGAAAAAATGAAAATGTTTACCTATCTAGCAGAAATATAGAAGGAGTTAAAGCAATACAATTAAATACAATCAATGTATTTGATTTACTAAACTGTAAAAATTTAATTTTACCAGTAGATACTGTTAAAAAATTAGAGGAGGTGTATGCCTAATGTTACCAGAAGAAATTATAGTAAGACCAGTAATAACAGAAAAAAGTAATGATGAATTGCAAGCAGGGAAATACACTTTCGAAGTTAACAAAAAAGCAACAAAAGTTGATATAGCACAAGCTGTAGAAAAACTTTTTGATGTAAAAGTATTAAAAGTTAATACAATGACAGTAAAAGGAAAGACAAAAAGAGTTAGATATAAAGAAGGAAAAACACCAGATTGGAAAAAAGCTATTGTTACAATAGATACAAACCCATCTGAAAAAACTTATCTTGGAAAAGGTGGAAAACCAGTTAAAGTTTCTAAGAAGTATAAAGACTCAATTGAAGAGTTCATGGGAGCTTAGTTTAAAAAATAATAGAAATATAACTATTATTTTTCAAACAATACTGTAGAAAAATAATATCTGGAAAATACCAGGAAAATAAAGAATATCTGTATGCGGAGCAGGAAAAAGTCCGCAAATATAATTGATTATATAGGAAGGAAAGAGAATTATGGGAATGAAACACTTCAAAGCATATACACCATCAAGAAGAAACATGACTGTTTCAGACTATGCAGAAATAACAAAAAGAACACCTGAAAAATCACTATTAAGAAAAAAGAAAAAACATTCAGGAAGAAACTCATATGGTAGAATAACAGTAAGACATCAAGGTGGAGGAAACAGACAAAAATATAGAATAATAGATTTTAAAAGAATAAAAGATAATATGGAAGCAACTGTTGTTGGGATTGAATATGACCCAAACAGAAGTGCAAACATAGCATTAATAAAATATGAAGATGGAACACTTGCATATATAATAGCACCACAAGGATTAACAGATGGAGATAAAGTTTATTCAGGAGAAAATGTTGATATTAAAGCAGGAAACTGTTTACCAATAGCAAACATACCAGTAGGTACATTAATACACAATATCGAGTTAAATCCAGGTCAAGGTGGAAAATTAGTAAGAGTTGCTGGACAAAGTGCACAATTAATGGCAAAAGAAGGTAAATATGCACATGTAAGATTACCATCAGGAGAAATGAGATTAATATTAGCAAAATGTAGAGCTACAATAGGAACTGTTGGAAATGCAGACCATGAAAATGTTAAATTAGGAAAAGCAGGAAAAACAAGACATTTAGGAATAAGACCAACAGTTAGAGGATCAGTAATGAACCCTAACGACCACCCACATGGAGGAGGAGAAGGAAGAGCACCAGTAGGGCACGCAGGACCAATGACACCATGGGGAAAACCAGCATTAGGATACAAGACAAGAAATAAGAAAAATAGAACAAACAAGTTCATTGTTAAAAGGAGGAAATAAGAGACATGTCTAGATCAAGTAAGAAAAAACCTTTCGTATGTGAAAAACTATTAAAAAGAGTAGAAGCCATGAATGAAACAGGAAAAAAAGAAGTATTAAAAACATGGTCAAGAGCTTCAACAATATATCCACAAATGATAGGTCATACAATAGCAGTACATGATGGAAGAAAACATGTACCTGTATATATAACAGAAGAAATGATAGGTCATAAATTAGGTGAATTTGCTCCTACAAGAACATTTAAAGGTCATGCAGGAGAAAAAACAACAACTGTAAAGAAATA
>JAAVXM010000057.1 GCA_022790575.1 Clostridia bacterium
AAATATACAAGAAGATATCATAGGAATATTAGATAGTGATTATAATGTAATTGTAAATTATCAGTATGATGCATGGGGTAGAATACTTTCTATTACAGATAATAATGGAAATGAAATAACAAATACGAATCATGTAGCATATATCAATCCATTTCGGTATAGAAGCTATTACTATGATAATGAAACAAAACTATATTATTTAAATACAAGATATTATAATCCTAACTGGGGTAGGTTTTTAAATGCTGATGGAACAATAGCAGCTAATGAAGATGTTATTAGTCATAATTTATTTGCATATGTTAGTAATAATCCAGTTAACAAGTATGATCCAAATGGAAACAGCCTTGCGTTAATCTTTACAATATTTGAAATTGCTAAAGGAACAGGAGAAGCAATATAGTGCTTAGGTCTAGGTGCTACAGTAGCATTTGGTTTAGCAAAAATAGGGATTAAAGAACTTACAGAATTTAAAGTAATAGCAAAAGAAGATAAAAAAGTTGAAAGTGTTTTGTTTAATAACCATAATGTTTATGTCTTAAGGGAAAAAGGAACAAACAAAGTTAGATATGTTGGAAGAACTGTGGATTTAAAAGGTACTGAATATCGCCATAATCAAAATCCTGCTAGAGCAAATTTAAATTTTGATCCAGTAGCAAGAAATATATCTAAAGAGACAGCTAGAGGATTAGAAGAACTTCTTATTATAGGTTATTATAATACTTTAAATCGTAATGATCCAATGTATAGTCAAATACATGGTGTATCTTTAAAAAACCCAAAGAGAGATATGTATATGAAATTGGCTTATACTTGGGTTTCTGAAAATGAAATAAAATTAGATTAGAAGAAAGGAATTGATAAAATGGGGGCATGGGGAGTAAAATTATACCAAGATGATGTAACATGTGATGTAAGAGATGAATATATCAATTGGTTAAAACTGAAAAGAGATAATGAAGAAGCAACAAAAATAATAATAGAAAATAATATGGGTTTTATCGATGATGAAGAAGAACCATCATTTTGGTTTGCATTAGCAGATACACAATGGAAATATGGAAGATTATTACCAGAAGTGAAAGAAAAAGCCATCAAATGTATTGAAGAAGGAAACGATTTATTAAGATGGGAAGATAATCCAAAACAATATCAAAAAAGAAAAGCAGTACTAGAAGAATTAAAAAAGAAGTTAGAAAGTGAACAACCACCAGAAAAGAAAATAGCAAAATTAAAATTTGATAAAGCTTTATGGAATGTTGGAGACTTACTTTTGTATCAAATTCAAGATGAAAGATTAAAAGATAACAAATGGTATGGAAAATATGTTTTATTTCGAGTAGTTGGAATAGCAAAAACAAATGTAGGAAGTTTACCAATAGATAAATATTATAATGAACAAAATGTGATAGGACTTTATAATTGGGTAGGAAATGAAAAAATAGATTGTGCTAAAATTCATAATTTAGAATTTATAAAACATACAAATATTATAGCTGTATTCCATTTCATACGTGATAGTGGTACTCCTCGTATACAGCATTAAAATCAATACCAGAAGTATTATTATATAAATTGTTAATGTTAATAGAAGTCATTTTAACCATAGTATCATTCATAAATTTGTTAACTCTATTAAAAAGCTCTGTTGTATATTTTAATATTTTTGAAAAAGAAAACCAACACAAATATCCTTTTAAATGCTTTGTAGAAACTCCACGAAACTTACTCAAAAAATTTTCTAAATCAGAATGGATTCCATTAATATTACCTAAACTATAACCATTTAAATTTTTGTATGTTCCAGATTTTATTTGTTCTAAATGCATTTTATTATCACTTGCAAATTCTTCATAAGAACTTTTACAGTCTGTAATCATTGTCACTGAAGATTTTAATCTTTCCTTAAAAGCATTTGTTACACCAATTTTAGTAATAGGTCCAGTTCCAACAATTTTGAAATAAATATTATCAAATTCATCAATAGCTGATGCAATGCACACTTGATGATTACTAATTCCACGTTTTGAACCGCCATGACTTTGGCGTGGTTTAGATGCTCTAGGCATGTTTTGAGGCTTTGTTCCTTTTAAATTAATAGACATATAATGTTCATCAATTTCTGTGTTTCCACATAATTTAATTTGTTCATTAAAGCCAGATAAAATATCTAAAATTTTATGACGATATGAAAAAGCTGTTTTAATATTCACTTGCATTATTTCTGCCATTTCACAAATAGTAGATTTATCGTTCATACACTGAAATAATTTTTCAATTTGTGGCATAGTTAATTTTGAATTAGCAAATAGTGTATTGGTTAAGTCGTTGAATCTTTTTCCACATTCTTTACATTTATACGTTTGAATTTTATTGTTACTTTTTCCGTTTTTTACAAAATTACAACTACTGCATGCAGGACAATGCTTCTCAGTTATAGCATTACATACAACTCTTGATGTAGTTCTCTTTTCATTCTCTACAACATCTAATGCATAATTCAATTTTTGAATTAGCTCTCTAATCTCGTTAGGAAGTAAATCCAATAAGTTCATAATTTGTTCTTGTTCCATAATAAAATACCAAAAATACCCTTGATTAGCCAGCCTAAAGTTATTTGCTTAAGATAAATTTAGAGAATGCTGGCTAATCAAAGGTACTTCCTCTCTAATTTATCTTAAGCACTTATATTGTACTACTTTTTTGTTTCTTTGTATATATCCATCACACATGAAGTGGAATACAGCTTAATTTTTTAAAAGATTTTAGAAATAAGACTAATTAGTTGGAATAATAGAAGGTAATGAGTTATAAGAGTCCATTAATTTAACCTAAACCATCAAGAAGTTCCCCCTTCTTTTAAGTGGTGAGAGTGCGTCACAAGGAGTTAAAAAGAAGAAATGCTATATTTTTTAAAGTCTAGAAAATCACTAATATATCTAGTCAGAAAATTAGTAAATATTAAGTATATGCTGTAAGTATGATAGATGAATTAGATTTCACATTTTTAGAAATTATTGAAAATGGATTTGTTGAAAGTGATATGATCGAAATATTGTTATAAAAAATAGGTAAGATTAAAAAATAATAATGATTATAAAAGTTTTTATGAACCCTAAAATGATACATAGCTTATTTTATAATGAAAGTAGAATTGTTAATAAATTTATAGTCAGTATAAAAATGTAATTGTCTAGAAAGACGAAATAAAGATTCATCTTTTCCTTTGCATTCTAACATAATATCTACATCAGTTTGATAAGATTTTAATAAATCTATAAATGAAATAAAAGTATGAGCATCAATTAACTGATGATGAGCTCGTATTTCTTTTTTACTTTTTGGAGAGGAAAAATGCATTTTGGGTATTATTGAGGTATTTTTCCACGTATCTAATATTCTCTTTAAAATAGTTTCTAATTTAACTTTTCCTGGATTGCAAATATGATGGTGATAGTCAAATACCATAGGAATATTTAATGTTTCACAAATTTCTAATACTTCAAGTGCAGTAAATGTTTTATCATCGTTTTCTAATATAATCATTTTTTGAATATGTATTGGTAT
>JAAVXM010000058.1 GCA_022790575.1 Clostridia bacterium
GTTCAATATGTTAAAATTACGATATAATATCTTTGAAATGGAGCAAAAGAGAAAAAAGACTTTTTAAAGAAATTTTTAAAATTAACAGGCGGAATCCCATCAGCAAAAACATATGAAAGAGTCATAAGTTTAATAGATTGTCAAGAGTTAAATAAAATATTTGCAGATTTTGTAAAAAGTATTCAATTTATGGACAATAAATGCTTTAAATGTATATTCAGATAAATTACAAATGTGTATAGAACAAGAAATGATAGAAGAAAAACAAGCGAAATAACAGCAATACCAGAAGTAATAAAAAGATTAAATTTAAAAGCAGAAAATCATTTTATCTTAAAAAAAGTTATGCAAGACAAATTCGAACATTTTTTTGTAAAATGCTTGATTTTTAAAAAAAGAAATAGTATAATCAACTCGTTAAAAAAGAAAAATATAGGAAGGAATGTTATTATGTTTGCATATATAAAAGGAACATTAGAAATGAAATTAAAAAGCTATGCTGTAATAGATGTAGGAGGACTTGGGTACAAAATATACATGCCAGAAAACAATATAAACACAATTGGAGAAATTGGGGAAAACGTGAAAGTATATACATATTACAGAGTGAGAGAAGATGACATAAGTATATATGGATTTAATACACAAGAACAATTAAAAATGTTCGAATTATTGTTATCAGTTAGTGGGATTGGGGCAAAAAGTGCATTAATGATGTTATCTTGTATAGAGCCATCAGACTTTGCTATTGCTGTAGTATCTAACAATGTTAAAGTCTTAACACAAATTCCAGGAATAGGAGCAAAATCAGCACAAAGAATAATTTTAGAATTAAAAGATAAAATTCAGAAAGAACAGTCTGAAGAAATTGCAGAAGCCGAAAAATCTAATATTAATATTAATTCTATTGAGGTAAATAATAATATACAAGAGGCAATTTCTGCACTTTCTGTTCTTGGATACAACAGAAAAGATATAGAAAAAGCTCTTGAGCATTTAGCTGTTGAGACTTTATCACTTGAAGATATAATAAAAAAAGGTCTTATTTTACTAACAAAATAATCAGAAAATTATACATTAATAAAAGAAAAGTGGTTTTGCCACTTTTCTTTTATTTTATATATTCTTTATCATCTGCATATGGTATATCTTGTTTTGAGAACTTCCATGGTGTATCTGATACAAGTTTTCTCCATAGTGTTGCATATGGTTCTAGTGTGAAATCTTCATTTAATTTACTTAAATCCATTTCAGGTAAAACCTCTAATGGATTTATTGTATAAGTTAAACCTGTTTCTTCTGTGTTTTCTTTTCTAATTTCTAAGTGAAGATGTGGCACTCTTGACCCTCCACTTGAGCCTGTTTTGCCTATTACTGTTTCTGTTGTAACTACATCTCCTTGTTTTACAAGTATCTCTCTTAAATGACCATATACTACTCTTCTTCCATCATCATTTAATATTTCCACTTTATTTCCATATCCATCATTGAAGGCGTCAAATCCTTCTGTTGTTGTCCCATCAAACTCTGCTAATAATACTTTGCCTGACATTATTGGATGTACTTCTGTTCCTATATCTGCTGTTATATCAAACCCAGAATGGGCTCTTTCTTTAAATAATACATAGTGGTTCTTTCTTATTCCATATTTATCATGTTCTACTACTTTATATTTGGGTTGTATTGGCCATATATATTTACTGCTCTCCAATTTCCTCTCTCCTTTTTGCATTTAATTGCTTTATCTGTTGTCTCAATCTTTCTACTTTTTCTAATTTGCTTCCTATAAATTTAACATTTATTCCTTTAAAATTTCTGTCTGTAGTTCTTGCAGTTTGTAGTCTATTATATTCTTTGTGTTCATATTCTAATTGCTCTTTTAATACCCTTATTGCTGTTTTGTCTGAAATATGTTTGCCTGTTGGATTATATCCATATAGTACTGCTAACTTATTTGATATTGATGCTATATAGTCCATTGCTTGTTCTCTTTCTATTCTACATATATGAACTTCTCTGTCTCTTCCTTGTCTGCGTTTAACATATAGACTGTCTGTTAATCCAAAAAATTCAGATACATATTTTGATGACAAGTTGTCTCTATGTAATGTTGAACATAAAAATACATCTTGATTGTTTGGATTTTTAAAGCATCTTTCAATGTGGTTCTTTATTCCTTCAAATACAATTATTCTTGCAAGCCCTGCACTTCTATTATTGGGCGATGTTATGTATGTGTCTAATTCTATCGCATTTTCTGTATTTGCTGTATAATATTGTTGTTCACTAAATTGTGGGCTTTCATGTATTGTTAATTTACTTTGTTCTATTATTTCATCATATTCTTGGAAATCATCACTTAATCTTTGTATGTCTCTTCCGAATTCTCTTGCTATATCTGCTGATGTACACCAGTAAAATTGCTCATATTTGGTTTGTATGTTTTCTCCAAAATTCTCAATTATATATTCTGACATGTACTCATTTAGCTTTTCTCTTAGTTCACTTTTTTCATGGAATCCATTTTCTTCTACTTCTTTTTCAAAGGCTTGCTTTAATGGTACTCCTAGTGTGACTTTTCTTTCTCGTTCTATTTTGCCTTTTGCATATCTATATGCTTGAATTTTTATTTCATATATTGCTATTAAATCTTTTTTATATTCTTCTTGGCTTGGATATTGACTTTTTACATATTCTTGATATCTATCTCCACATTTAAAATACTTTGTTATATCATTATATGTAAATGGTCTTTGTCCTTGTGTTATGTATGTTGTTGCTTTTACTTGGTCCTGCTCGTCTGTTGCTACCATTACTGTTTTTCCTTCTGACCTGATGTATTCTGATATGTCTTCTTTTCCTGTTGCAAATAATTGTCCTTCTCTTCCTTCTTCTTCCATTGCTTTTATAACTGTTTGTTCTAATTCGGCAATTTGTCCTAAGTATTGTTCCTCATTTTCTTTTGTAAGTTCAATTATTTTTATCATGTTTCTATACCTCTTATTGTTTATTTTTAAGAACAACATATTTATGTTATTTCTTGTGTATTTTAGCATATTCATTTGTTTTTGTCAAAATACCAATAATATAACATAATGGATATTTTATTTATTTAACTCTTAAAATCCTATTTTTTCTCTTATTTCTTGTTTAACTTCTTCTATTGATTTATCTGCTTTTATATTTAATACATTTATATTTGGATATTTTTCTTTTATTTCTTCGACCATCTCTAAATATACTCTTTGTTGGTTTATACTGTTTTGCGTATTGAATTCTGAATTTTTAAATACTGCCTTTCCTTCTCTTCCTAATCTTTCTTCAAATAATTTTTCATCTTCTAAATATAATGTTATATAATATATTTCAAAATCTAATTTACTAAATCTTTCTAATAATTTATTGTACTCTTCTGTAAATGAGTACTCTTTTTTTCCTAATCTACAATAATTTTCTTCTGAGAAAAATGTCCTATCAAATACCATATTAATACTTAGATTTTCTAGGTTTTTAATATAGTCTATTAGAGAATTATACATCTTTGATGACTTTTCCAGCCCTGTCTTTTTTATGTCTGATGTTCCACATAGCCTATATAGGTTTGTATAACCTAGTGCGTGTCTTATAAAGTCTGTTACTGTTGTTTTTCCCGCTCCTTGTGCTCCTTCTACTACTATTAATTTTGAATTTGCCATTTTTATCACTTTTCCTTTCTTTTTTCTTATTATATATTTTTTGTCTTCTATTGTAAATATTTTGTCGAAAAAAAAGAACTAGATAACTGGTTTAAAGCAATCTATCTAGTTCAATAAACGGATTATAAAACATATAAATATATGATTTATGCTGTTATTTTAGCAAAAAGATTTATATAAGTCAATAAATTTCAACAATTTTATGAAATTAATTTTTCTTGAATATTCCCTTTACTAAGTTGAATATCTTTTTTAAAAATCCTTGTTTTTCATATACTATCATTTCTTTTGAGTTTTCTCCATCTTCTTTTTGGCTTCTACTCTTTTTTCTTTTCTCAAATGTTTTGTTTATATCATATTGTTCTTGTAATTCTTTTTCTATCTCTTTTAATTTTTCTGCATCTTTTAATTGCAATTGTTCTCTTTCTTCTGGAGTACATAAGAAATCTCTATATATAAGCCCTAATATTACCACTGTCTCTTCTTTTAATTTCTGATTTTCTATTGGCTCTTCTATTCTTACAATATAGTCTTGTGCCTTGCTCTCTGAAATATGCCTCCTGAATTCTAATGGTATCTTGCTTGATAAGTCTATTGGCATCTTTCTTAGTATTTCTTCAACTTCTGCAAATGCTTCTTCATATTCTCTCTTCACTTTTTCCTCCTATGTTATTCAAGTATCATCTCTTCTGTTTGCTCGCTTCTTTGCTCTTTTTCTTGTCTACCTCTTTCTTGCCTTATTTCTTGCATAACTTCTTGTCTTTGTTCCACATCTTCTTCTCTATAATATTGCCTCATCATTTCTTCCCACTTGTTTATTGTGTCTTCTTCTCTTTGTTGTGACAGCTCTTCAAATTTTCCTCTTTTATAGTGTGTTGCTAATTCCACTAATTGCTTTTGCTCTTCTCCTTCAAGTCCCTTGAAGTGCTCCATATATTTTAATGCTTGTACTTGACATTCTCTTGCCTTTCTTAAGTCTCCTTTTATTAAGGCTTGTTGCTCTGCGTCTATTGCTCCATAATATGCTTTTAATAGTTTCTCTTTTGAACTTGAACCTTGTTTTTGCTCTGATAATATATCACTGTCTTCTGTATATCTTTCATCTATTTCTGATATTAATTGAACTCTATATTTTTCTAGCCCATGTTCTGTGGCAACTTCTTCTATTTCTGCATTTAATTTATCATATAACTGTCTGTCTCCTTCTGTCATTTGCATGAATCTTTGATAATATTTTATTCTTATATTTTTTATAGCATCTGCTATTTGCTTTACCTTTCTACATGCTTCTATATATACAGCTGCTTCTTCTGTTCTCTCATTTCCCATGTATAATTCTCCTTTGTTTATCATATGTAATTTTATTATATCAAACCATATTTTTTTTGTAAATATTTTTGCTTAACTTTTTTGAGATTATTTGTCGTTTATTTTGTCTATATCTATTTTTTCTAATTCATTTATTGCTGGTTCATATATATTTTTTCCTTTGTAATCAAATCTACTTCCATGACATGGACAATCCCATGTTTTGTCTAAATTGTTCCATGATAATAAACATCCTAAATGGCTACAGTTTGGCTTTATAGCATATATTTTTCCTTCTGGGTCTTTATAAATCCCTACATTTTCTCCATTTATTTCTATTATTGCTCCATTGTCATTTTCTATTTTACTGATTTCTGCTGGTTCTATTTTGAATTTGTTTAGTGCTATTGAATTTACTGTTTCTTTTAACATGTTGCTCATTTCCCATCTGTTTTTTATTGGCTTTATCCTTGTTGCGGTAAATATCTCTTCATATTTATTTTCTTTCCCTAGTATTTTATCTACTACTATATTTGCTGCAATATTTGATGAAGTCATTCCCCATTTTTTAAACCCTGTTCCAACATACATTTCTGGCATAAATTTTGAGAATTCTCCTATATATGGAATTTTGTCTATTCCTATACAATCTCTTGTGTTCCACTTAAATAGTACTTTACAGTCTGGGTATAATTCTTTTGCTTTGTTTTCTAAGTTCCTATAATTTGAGTCATCTTGAATTGGCTTCCCTGTTTTATGGTCACTTCCTCCTATTAATAGGATTTGTTTACCATTATAATTTGCTGTTCTACATGAATATATAGGCTCTCTTATATTTATATACATCCCTTGTGGCAATTTCTTTTCTGTTTCTATTGCTATAATATATGATGTTGATTGATACATTTTTAAAAAGTGGAAGCCTGGTGTATTTACTATTGGATAATGTGTTGCTAATATTACATATTTTGCATATATACAACCTTTATCTGTATATATCTTATATCTCTCATCTTCTCTAACTACATCTGTTACAGTTGTATAATTACATATCTTATTTTTCTCAGCAATTTTTTTTGCTAATCCTATCATGTATTTTCTTGCATGAAATTGAAGTTGATTCTTAAATTTTATTGCTCCTTTTATTTGAAATGGCAGTTCTGTTTTTGTTACAAATTCCGCCTCTTTCCCTAATTTTTGAACTGCGTCTACTTCTTTTTGTATTTCTATTACTTCATCTTGTGATGTTGTGTATGTGTATGCATCTCTTTCTTCTAAGTCACAGTTTATTTTCTCTTCTTCTACAATCTGCTTTATATTTTTTATTGCTTGCTCATTTGCTTCTAAATATTTTTTTGCATATTCTTCTCCATAATCTTCTATTAAATGATTATAAAATAATCCATGTAAACTTGTAATCTTCCCTGTTGTATTTCCACTTACTTTTTGTCCTATCTCCCCTTTTTCCAATATTATTACATTTTTGCCTTGTTTTGTTAGATAATATGCTGATGTTAGTCCAAACAATCCAGCTCCTATTACACATATTTCTGCTTCTTCTTCTCTTTCTAATGTACTTAGTTTTATGTCCTCTTTTGTTGTTTCTATCCACAATGAACTCATATCTTACCTCTTTTCCTTTATTTTATCTGATTTTTTCTTTTCTATTTTGCCCATTTTTGTGAATTTTAATCAATTATTACTATGTAACTATATAAATTGAAAAGTGGGAAGATTGCTCTATTATTAACAACTTTTTTGTTTATATCTTTATTTCTTTTCTATTTTCTTTATTTCTTCTTCACTTAGTCCTGTTATTTCTTTTATTTGCTCTACTGACATCTTTAATTTTAACATCTTCTTTGTTAGTTCTATTTTTTCTTTCCTTTGTCCTAATTCTATTCCTCTTTTTTTCCCTATTTTCTCTCCTATTGTAATTCCTTCTTCTTTACCTTGCTCTCTTTCACATCTTAGTGCACAGTTTTTCTCCCAGTTGTCTATCATTCTTAATTCTGCTAGCCTTTTCTCACATGCTTCTCCTGTTAATACTTTATATTCTCCATATGCTTCTTTTACTATTTTATTATTTTTCATTGCCATTTCTAATAAATCCTCCCTTTCCATATCTATTAGACTTAACCACTGGTTCTCTTTTTTGGTCATATCTGGATTTTGTCTTCTGAATTTACTTAGTTCTATGTAATAATATGTTACTATATTATTTAATTCATAGTATCTATCTTCTTCTACTACTCGTACTGTTTTTGTTATGTACTTTTGTAATGGTGTTAAGTCATAATCTAGTATTGCTATTATTATTACTTTTTTCAATTTGTTGTAATCTTCTTTTGGTCCTAATTGCTCTGTTATCTTTTTACTTGCATAATATGTTGTTCTTTCTTCTATATTGAAATAGTTTTTTAATTGCATTTCAACATTAATTTGCTCTCCTGTTTCTAATTCTACATTTAAGTCTAATATTCCATATTTTGATGTTTTTGCTAATTGTTCTAAATTTGCATCATGTGTGATATTTTTTATTTTTATTTCTTCTTCTATTATTGATGTTAAAAAGTCTTTTAGATATTTTTCATGACCTGCTTTACTGAAAAATGCCTTGAATGTGACATCATCTTTCATAAGTGGTCTATTGTTTTGTTTTTTTCTTATAATTTGCCACTCCTTTTTAATTATTTTTTATTGATATTATTTTTATTGCTTTTTCTTAGGTACACAAAAAACATGTAAATTTCTCCACATCACTTCCTTTTTGTTTAGTTTTTTCATTTTAGAATATTAGAATTGAATTTTTGAATCTAATATTTTGAAAATAATTTTTTTATTTTGTAAAAACTAAGTTGTTCTTGTACTAAAATCAAGTACATTCATAATATAACATATTTGTTTTTGAAATTCAATACTTTTTCCATAATTCTTTTGAGTTTTTCTACTTTTTTCGACAATACATTCGTTACAATTATCCTCTCACTTATTCATACACTTCACTAAAGTAAAAATATAAGTTTTGAATAAAGCTTCGAATGTAAACGGAAAAACCAGTAGTAACGCTTCATGCCTTATGGGAATAGTTCACTAAGTGAAAAGGAACCATAAGGCATGTTAGAGTTACTATAGGTTTTAAAGGACTACCAAGAAGCCAAAACAAAAACTCCATCTCTTTATTTATAAATATCTCATCAAAGTTTTATACTCATTCCAATTATCCTCTCACTTATTCATACACTCCACTAAAGTAAAAATATAAGTTTTGAATAAAGCTTCGAATGTAAACGGAAAATCCAGCAGTAACGCTTCATGCCTTATGGGAATAGTTCACTAAGTGAAAAGGAAC
>JAAVXM010000059.1 GCA_022790575.1 Clostridia bacterium
AATTTCTAATTTTCAATGTACTACAATACTTTACATAACTTTAATATTTTCATTAAAGTCTTTTTATTGTGTCTAAAATATTTTTTTCTAATTTTTTTAAAACTTTTCAACTAACTATTGACTTTTAATAGTTGGTCTCTTTGGCTGCACTACAATCAGTGCAAATATAGTTGGTATTATTGTTATGTGTTCCATCTCCATTGTCTGTATATTCTGTTTTGCTTACTTCGTAATGATGTTCTTCTGTTGAAGTTTCATCATACAAAGCTATATTGCAAAAACTGCAAATATAGGACTTTTTTACTGTATGGGTATCGTCGTCACACTCCTCGTACTGTGTATCTGTGCATTCGAATTGATGCTCTTGGGTTTCCTTGCTTCCACAATCAGTACATGTTCTTTCATCATGTGTTTCATCTTTGTAAAACCATTCAGTCCAAACATGCTGGTGTTCAGCAGGCGGATTCGGCTCTTCAGGCTTATCGACATTTCCTGGCTTATCACCCTCTTCAGGTTTATTGCCATCTCCTGGCTTGTTGTCTTCTTCGGGTTTTGTACTAGGTCTATTCGTCCCTCCTCCAGGTTTATTGTGGTCTCCAGGATTCTCTTCCTCAGGTGGTTGGGGTTCTACAGGGGGTTCCTGTTCTTCAGGCGGCTGGGGCTCTACAGGGGGTTCCTGGTTCTCTGGCGGCTGAGGTTCTACAGGAGGTTCCTGTTCCTCAGGCGGTTGAGGCTCTTCACTGGGTTCCTGTTCTACAGGTGGCTCCAGCTTACCAGTATTCCACTTGTTATCAAATCTTCCCTGACTTGCAAATTTCTGCGGTGCCGCAAAAATCCGCTGAGACCAGCTGTCTCCCAAATTCATGGTATCTTCCGATTCCATGAATTCTTCGCCATCCTCGGCGTCTTCGTTGTCCATAAAATCACCTTGTTCGGCGTCTTTGGACCCCATTCCTGTCCACTCACTTACGTGGCCATTACGACCATCATCCTGAGCCTGGGGCGATGTCATTACAACAATTGCCCCTACGGAGACTGCAGCAATTGCAACCAGTGCAATTACCTTAAGGCTCCACAGTCCCCGTAATCCTAACCATAACTTACGCATTTTGATTTCCTCCAATCAAATCATTTTTTTGTAGCTAAATAAATAATTTTTAGCCACATAATTACACAAGTGTATATACACCCGTACATATTATTATACAATATTTTCATAAAATAATCAATAGTTTTTTTACTTAAATATCCATTTATGTTTACAAATTAGCCCAATATACTAACGAAAAAATGTTGATTATTAATAAATCAACATTTTATTTATACTATATGATTTTAAGGATAATTTTTATTTTATTCTTCTTTTATAATATTTTTACTTCCCAAATATGTGGCCCAAAAGTATAGTCCATATATTGTGCCTATAATAATTACAGTTGCAATTACTGATGGCAATAAGTCATTTTTACTTGCTAATCCTGCCATCATCTGAATTGCAAATTGTATTCCAAAAACAGAATGTATTATTGCTAAAGCAAGTGGAACTCCAAAAAATATTCCGATTTGCCTAAATAATGATTTATTTATCATATTTTCATCACAACCAATTTTTCTTAAGATAGTATATCTTTGTTTATTATCTGAGCTATCTGTTAATTGTTTTAAAGCTAGAATAGCTGAACTTGCTATCAAAAATATAACACCTAAATAGATTGCTATAAATGTTACTATTGTTGCTAACCCAACGCTTGCTTCCATTATACTTATTTTAGTAAAACCATCTATCATTAATCCTTTATCTGATAAGTTTTGTATAAACCCTGAAGAACGGCTTGAAAACAACTCTTCAACTTTTTCTTTTTCCTCTTCTGTATTTACATTATAGTTAGCAACTAAAAATGACATTTCTTTCATATCATTTGTTAGAGTACAGTTATCTGGTACTATTATTATTCCTGTATTAGTATGACTTGTTGACATTTGTATAAATCCACTTTTGCACTCACTATATTTTGAGTTGTATTTTTTTCCTGCAATATTTATAATACTTCCATTTTTCAATACTTTATCTCTTATTTGTTTCATACTATCAAAATTGCAAATCATAATATATTCACTATCATTTAAATTATACTCATCTATCCCATATAATCTTGCAATTTTATTATAATCAGATACTTTTACAATTTGTTCTGTTTTGTCATAAGCCAATCCTGGAAATTCTACTTTTGTTTCTTCATACATATCTCCTAAAAAATCTTTATATGTTAACTCATTAGTTGCATATGTTGGTATTTCTATAATATCTTTTAGTACCTTCATATCAAATTCATTATTTTTTAATGTTTCAAGTATTGTTATTCTCGAATCTTCTATTTGCTCTTTTGTATAAATTATTTCTTTTCCATATCTGTTTACTGTCTTTTCTGGCAAATTTGCTATTTTATATAAATTCAAATCTACAGGTGTCATATCAATCAATTCTCTTTGCATTGTATTTCTTAATGCTAGACTTGAAGAAAGAATTGATATTGTCATAAATAACATTAAACAAATAACACTCATACTAGCAACCATTGTATTTATTTTATTATTAATTTGCCTTAATACAAACATGTTTGTATCTTTTAAATATATTTTCTTCCTTGTTTGTATTAATTGTAATATAAATCCTGATAAAGACCAAAAGATTAATATTGTACTAACTATTCCCATTATGATAAGTGGTAAAATTTTGTCTGCTGTATTTAATGACTGGAAATCACCTGTTACTTTCCAATAAGCATATCCTAGTAATGATATAGCAATCAAAAATACTAATATACAAATAAATGGATTCTTTATTTTTACTCTCTCGTTTTTCTTGCTTGCATTTAATAAATTAATTAATTTATATCTTGAAACAGTTATTGTATTGAAAAACATTACTGCAATATACATTACTGCAAAATAAATGCAGGTTTTTATACAAGCTTCTTTTGAAAAAACAAATTGAAATTCACTCATATTGGCTTCAAACATTTTTGCAACTAGTATTGACATAAATTGTGAAGCAAATATTCCAATTATTAACCCTATTGCAAGAGAAATTATTCCAACAAATATTGTTTCCATTAATATTATTTTTGATATTTGTCTTCTTCCCATTCCAAGTGTCATATAAATTCCAAATTCTTTTTTCCTTCTGTTTATCAAAAAGTTACTTGCATATACAATAAGTAGTCCCAATACTACTGCTACAAACACAGATATATACCCCAACATTTCTATCATTAACTTTATCATTTCTCTTTGTGATTGTGATACTTGTAGCATTGCCTGTTGGCTGTCTAAAGAATTAAACATATAAAATATTGCCACACCTAACACTAATGTTAAAAAATATATAGCATAATCTTTTATACTTTTTTTCATATTATTGAAGGATAACTTAAATAACATCGTTTAAATCACCTCCAAGAAGTGTTTGAACCTCAATTATCTTTTCAAAAAATTGTTTTCTTGTACCATTCCCCTTAATAACTTCATTAAAAATTTTACCATCTTTAATAAATAAAATTCTATTTGCATAAGAAGCTGTAAATGCATCATGTGTAACCATTAAAATAGTCGCATCCATTTTTTTATTTAAAAATTCAAAATTTTCTAATAATTGTCTTGCTGATTTACTATCTAATGCACCTGTTGGTTCATCTGCAAGTATAAGTTTTGGATTTGTAATAATCGCTCTTGCTGATGCAATTCTTTGTTTCTGCCCTCCTGATACTTGATATGGATATTTTTTTAGAATTTCTTTAATTCCTAATTTATCTGCTATTTCATTCACTCTTTTATCAATTTCTTTTGCATTTACTTTTTGAATTGTGAGTGCAATTGCTATATTTTCATATGCTGTTAATGTATCAAGCAAGTTAAAATCTTGAAAAATAAATCCTAATTCCTCTCTTCTGAATTTGTTTAGTTTGTTTCCTTTTAATTTTGTTATATCCTCACCATTGACAATAATATGCCCTGATGTTACTCTATCTATAGTTGAAATAATATTTAAAAGAGTACTTTTACCTGAGCCACTAGCTCCCATAATTCCAACAAATTCTCCTTTTTCAACATCAAAACTAATGTTGTTTATTGCTTTTGTTAAGTTTGATTTGTTTCCATAGTATTTTTCTATGTTTTTTACCTCTAAAACTTTTCCCATAATAAAAACTCCTTTTTTGTTTTTACTATATTATAAATCTTTTATTTCATATTTCATATCGATTTTCCTTACATAAACATTACATTTTTGTAATATTCTTATAACAAAATTGTTATTTCATGTCTATATAACTTCCCTTTGGAAATATGATTTGTATTTCTGTCCCTTTACCTTGAACTGAGTTTAACTCGATTTTTGTTCCTAATTTATTACACAAATTCTTACACAAATATAACCCTATACCTGTAGACTTTTTTCCTACTAGCCTTCCATTTGTACCTGTAAATCCTTTATCAAATACTTTTGCAATTTCTTCTTTCTTAATTCCTATACCATTATCTTTTATATATAAAATAACATTTTCTTTACCCTTTTTTGAATATATTTCGATTTCTAAATTACTTTCTTGTTTTTTGTATTTTATGCTGTTTTGAATAACTTGTCCTAATATGAAGCCTACCCATTTACTATCTGTATTTACTTCTGTTTCTAAATCATGAATATTTATAGATACTTTCTCATGTATTAATGAATTTTTATTTTTCTTAATACTATCATTTACAATATCTTTTAATAATATCTTTTTTATGTAATAGTCCTTTTCTACTGCACTACTCCTTGCATAAAATAAAGCTTGCTCAATATAATTTTCTACTTTGGTTAATTCTTCATCTATACTCTTTGTTGTTGAATTTTTATTGTTTTCTATTATCATCTTACTTGCTGCAATTGGTATTTTTACTTCATGAATCCATAATTCTATATATTCTTTATAATCTTCTTGTTTAAACTTATACTTATTTACATTTTCCACCATTGATTTATTTATTTGTTCTAATAAACTTTTTAATATAGTACCTTCAATAAAACTAGGTGTTTTTATGATTTCTGTAATTAAATATTTTTCATCTAAATCATCTAATATATTATACAATCCTTTATAAAATCTTCTTTTTGTGAAATATTCTATTAATAATCCTAAAAAATATAAAAACATAATTATCAGTGGAATATACATTTTCACAAAACTTCCAAATGGATATGGAATTAAAAATATCTCTATTGTAGCAATTCCAAATAATAATAATAATGTTAAAAATATTTTATCTTTTATAAAATCTTTTAAGCTCATTTTAACAATCTCCTTTTAATATATATCCTTGTCCTCTTTTAGTCTCTATTATGTTTTTTAAGTTGATTTCTTCTAGCTTTGCTCTTAGCCTTGTGATATTTACACTTAAAGTATTGTCATCAATAAAACTTTCGCTTTCCCACAATGAGACCATTATATCTTCTCTTGATACTATTTTTCCTTTATTCTCAATCAAATATTTTAAAATTTTATATTCATTTTTTGTTAATTCTATGATTTTACCATCTTTTTCTATTGTACTATTTGAAATATTTAAAATAAAGTCTTTTACATCTATTTTGTCTTTTATTCCACTATTACTTGTTCTTCTTAATAATGAATTTATTTTTGCAAGTAATATTTGTATGTTAAATGGTTTTGTAATATAGTGGTCTGCACCATAATTAATTGAGATTAGTTCATCTATTTCACTATCTCTACTAGTAACTACTATAATTCCCATATTTGATTGTTTTCTTATTTCTTTGCATATATATTCTCCATCAACACCTGGCAAATTTATGTCTAATAAAATAAGATTTGGATTTATAGCTAAAATGTCATTTATAGTATTGTTAAATGTTTTTAGGCTCTCTACCTTATAACCATTATTACTTAAAAATATTTCTAATTCACTTCTTAATTTCTCATCATCTTCAACTATTAATATTTTTTGCATCTTTAATCACATTCCTTTCTCAAGGCACAAGTTGGTTGGAAAAGAATTAAATTTTGGGTAGGAAAACGAGTTTTAAATTTATGAGGTGTACTAATTGTACATTGATTAAATTTAAAATAAAGTTTGACGACGCCAAAATTGTAATTTTTTTTCAACCTTATCCCTCCATTGTTATTATATCATATTTAAAACATGGTGTGTGGCTAAAATTAACCATACACCTCCTTGTGTTATGCTTTGTTTATTGCAGTTAGATTGCAAAAAAATTAAAAATTATTATAATCTTGTTTTTAGGATATACCTCTATTCTACTTATAATAGACTTTAGAAAATCATTATTTAGATGATTTCCACTTTTAAATTCAACTATAAGTTTCTTTATATATTTTTCATTTAATATATTCTGATTTTTTAACTTTATTTCTTTAATCATATTTTCAAGATTTTCTATTTCATTCTTGGCTTTTCCATACTCAGTCTTAAAATCTGAAATTGTTATATACCTTTCACATTTATTTTGATATAAAATTTTTTTCTTCCTTTCTAATTTCTCTATTTCACTTTCATACATTTTTAGTTTTATTGTATATTCATCATTTAATTTATAATATTCTTTTACTTCATTAGCCAATTTATCAACTTCAATCACTTCAAGCATTCTTATTACTTGTTTTTTTACAATTTCATTTAATTCTCTTTCTTTAATAAATATATTATTTTCACATCTCTTTTTATAAAATAAACTACAATTAAAACTGCTACTCTCATATAGAAATCTCTTCTTATCTGCTGACTTATGTATTTTATATTGTAGTTTTTTATGACAATGTCCACAATATAATAAATCTCTTAACAGATATTCATGTTTTATATTTTCTGTACCTCTTCTTACTAGCTTTATTTCTTGTACCTTTTTATATTTTTCCTTTTCTATAATTGGTTCATGAGTATTTTCTTTTATAACCCAATTACTAGGGTCTGTAATCTTTTTACAAGTTTTTTTTAAATAATTAGATTCATATTTATTCATAACTCTATTTCCAATATAAAATGGATTTCTTAAAATATCATTTATTTGTTCAACATTCCATTTTTCACTTGCATTTTTCTGCCTTCTATATTTACTGGGGGTTTCTATTTTTCTATCATTAAAATATGTTGCAATTTGCCCACTTGTCTTTCCAGCTATGTACATGTCATAAATTTTCTTTATATTATTTGCTACATTTTTATCTATAATAACTTTATATTTATTATCATCTGCTTTTTTATATCCATATGGAGTTAGTTTCTCCACAAATTTTCCTGCTTCTTTCATTACCTTTTTATTTGATTTGACTTTTTTAGATATATCTGCAACATAATATTGGTTTGCAATCCCTCTAAGCATAATACTATCATCTATTTCATATCTTTCTCCACTATCTATTAATTCTGTTACAGAAATAAATCTCACATCATTATCTGGGAAAAAAACTTCTGTATACCACCCTGTTTTGTTCTTGTTACGGGTTAATCTGCTTATATCTTTTACTATTACCATATTTATAAACCCTCTTGATATGTCTAATATCATTTTGTTTAGTGCTGGTCGTGAGTCTAACATTCCTGAGTATCCATTGTCTACATATTCTTCTAATATTTCATAGCCTTTTGTTTTTGCATATTTAGTGGTAATTTCTCTTTGCGCTTCTATACTGTTGTTTTTATCACTATTTTTGCTTGATAATCTTAGATATATCCCTGCTCTATAATTTTTCATAATTTCAATCCTTTTTATGTTTTTAAATAATAATTATAAAATGCCTAAAACATATTAAAAACATCATATTTATAATTTATATATATATTATTATTTTTGTCTATTTGAATATTGTCTATTGCTTCGAACATAATATTTTTTTTGATTTTACTTATTATTTCTAATATATCATCCTTTTTAATTTTATTTTCAAATATACGCTTTTCTTTCTCTTTTACCAAAACTTCTAATTCTTTTTTTATTCTATTTCTCTCTTCTGATTTTTCTTTATAATATTTTTTATAATCAATTTTATCTAAGATTTCTTCTTTATAATCTATGTAAAGTTCTTTTATTTGCTTTTCTATCTTTAATAATTCTTTTTCTAATAATTCTTTTTCATCACATATGTTATTTGATTCATTTTGATTTTTTATAACTAACTCTTTTATTTTTTCTGTATCAAGTAATATTAATTTTTCTCTTAGGTTTTTCCATACTATTTCATTAAGACTTTCTTCATCTAACCCTTTACTTCCTCTAGTACATTCTTTTCCAATATATCTTTTCAAACCATTTAAACAACATATTTTTTTAGATTTTAACTCTTTGGGATTACATTTTTTGTACTCAACTTTTAATGACATCTTTGCTCCACATTCTTTACATTTTACTAATCCATTTAAATCCCATTCATGCTTTTTTCTTTTAATTATTTTATTTATATCTCTTCTTTCTTGAACTTTATTAAATAATTCTTCTGTAATAATAGGTTCATGCATGTTATAAGCAATTTTCCACTCTTCCTTTGGAATGTATTTCACTTTTTTAGATTTATAACTTAAGTTAATTCTTTTTCCATATTCTATATGTCCTAAATACACTTTATTACTTAATATTCTTCTGATTGTCTCCTCTCTCCATTTATATCTGGTTTCTCCATTATTATAATTATTATTAGGACTTGGTATATTATCAGTTTGCAAACCTCTTATTATCTCTGAAATTCCGCTTCCTCTCTCATATTCCTCATATATTCTTTTAACAATCCTTGCTTCTTGTTTATTTATTATAAGCTTATGTTTATCTTGCCTTGATTTCCTATATCCATATGGAGAAATAGCTCCCATAAACATTCCCTTTTCTTTTCTTGCCCATACACTAGATTTTATTTTTCTTGAAATATCTTTGCTATACCAGTCATTTATAAGTGTTTTAAATTGTATCATATCATTATTGGCATTTTTTGTACCTGTATCTACATTGTCTAAAACAGATATGTATCTTATATTTTTCTCTAAAAAATATAATTCTATATAATAGTTTGCTTCAAAACTATTTCTTGAAAGTCTTGACAAGTCCTTTGTCATTATACAGTTGATTTTCCCATTTTCTATATCTTGTATCATTTTTTGAAAATTTGGTCTGTTAGTATTAAGTCCTGTATATCCATCATCAATATAGTATTTTTCTATAATAAATTCTTCTCCCATTTCTTCTACTTTTTTTTCTATTATATTTCTCTGGCTCACTATACTATCACTAACTTCTTTATCTCCATCTTCTTGAGATAGTCTTAAATATGCAGCAACTTTATACTTTTTATTATCTTTTTCATAATTTGTTGCTTTTTGCTCTTTTTTAATATCTTGTACCATTATTATTTCCTCCAACTATTAAGGAATTTGTAATACAATATGTTTGCTTATAACTTCATATAATTTCTCTACACTTTGTGCCTCTTCAACTACATTTGCTATAACTGTGTATTTTTTATTGTTTATCTCATAATTCTCTTGTATCATGATTTCATCCCCTTAAATTTTCTTTTAAAGAATATTAAGGATAAATTACTTTTATGACTTTTAGTCGCAAAAATACCAGAAGAGTTTTTATTCTCTTCTGGTATTTTATTTTAAAACTAGGTTAGCTCAATTCGTTTATCTTCCTACTATTTAAGTTCTGGATATCCTTTACTATTAATTGTATTAAAGTTCCAAATTGTTTCATCAAAACCTAAGTTTTTATAAAATTCTGTGTTTAAACTACTTCTTGAAGTTTTATCTAAATGTCCTGCTGTTTTATCACTTACACGGCTCGCTCCTACACATTCTGTTATTTCATAACATTTTGTTAAACAAGCGATTACTTGACTTTCTATTGCTCCTACACATTTATATGGTAGCATTTTATTTCCATTTGTATCATCATATCCTGTCATATCTCCAAATGCAACACTATTTTTGATTGCTGGTGTATTATAAATATTTCCTACTATTGGAGCATTAAATACACTGTTTGCAACATTACTATAACTATTACTTGTTTTAATTATATTTACATCAGCTATTATATTTTCAATAGTTCCTCCTTGTTGCATTGAACCTACTAATCCACCATTTTCTGTACCTGTCACATTTAAAGTTCCCTGTACATATATATTTTGCATTTTTCCACCATATTTTCTACCTGCAAATGTTGATACATATACACCTGTTCCTGTTACATTTGCATTTTTTACAGATATGTTTTCAAATACAGAATTAGCATTTTCTCTTCCATCCATTCCAGTTACTACTGCAACATTATTTCTTCCTGATAATGTAATGTTTTCAAATTTCATGTTCTTAAAGTTTGCTGTAAATGTTTCTTGTGCATATGCTGCAACAAAGTCACCATTTCCTCTTCCAGCACCTGTATTTGTAAAGTTTTTAATATTTAAGTTTTGTACAGTACCTCTAAAGTTTGCAAATAAACTTAAGTTATTTAAGTTTGAAATTGTGTGTCCATTTCCTTCTATTTTTCCTGTGAAAACAGAAGTTACAACCGCACTTCCTTCTGCTGTATATCCTGTAAAGTCAAGGTCTTTTGTGATATTGAATATTCCACTTGGGTCTTCTTCTAATTTGTTAAAGTCTTCTACACTACCTATTTGATATGTTTTTTGTTCTACTTGGCAGTTTTTGTATGTTACTGCACTAACTGCTCCTCCTATTAAACTTATATTATTTCTTCCAGCAGCATTAATGCTTAAATCAGTCACATTAATGTTTTCTAATATACTACTTTGTGTTTGTTTTGCTAAAACACCTATATTAGTAATGTCTTTTGATATAGCTGTTCCTTCAAAGTCTAAATTGCTTACATATCCATATCTTATTTTTTGGAAAATTGAATTTGTATTTCCTATAATTTTATGTCCATTTCCATCTAATTTTCCCATAAATGTTTGGCTTACAATACCTGTATATCCTGTAAAGTCAATGTCATTATCTAGTACATAGTAACCATAAGGTTTACTATTGATTTTTTCTACCAATTCTTGTGCTGTCTTTATATGTGTTATTTCTATGTCTGTACCAAGTGGGTCTGCAATAAAGTCATTTGTTGCACTTTTTAAATAATGGTAATATATTTTTCTAAGATTTGTTCTTTGAGAAATATTTCTGTCTCCATTAGTAGCATCATTTATTAATGCTTCTGTATATCTTTCAATCATTGATTCTACATCAATGTACTTATTATTATTAATATTTTCTTCTACAGTAGCATATCTACTCATCTTGTATTGTTTCCAGTCCATTTCTGTACCAGTTACCATTTTAGTAATCTTTTTAATTGCGTCTAAATCATTTGCACTTGCTTTACTTCCATATGTGACATAACCTTCTACTCCTGCATAACCTAGCATTTCGAAGAAGTTACGTTTAGTAGAAAATGCATCTGCATAACCACCATCTAAGTGACCAATAAACCAACGGTTTACCCAAACTGATTCAAAGCCATAATCATTTGTACCTATACCATTAATAACGTTTAATCCTCTTACACTCACTCCCCAAGCATTAGATGGTCTTAATAAAATTCTATTATCATATAAAGCCTCTAATGATGTTAATTTCATATCTGTTGCCTGTTGTGCTGTAATTGTTCCCCAAGATGACCATCCTGCGGATATAGACATTCTTGTTGCTATTTTAGCTTGTTGTTCTGGTGTTAACTTAATAAATGCTTTTCCTTCAATATAATCAAGTAAATCTAACGCATTTTGTTGTCCTTTAAAGTAATTCTCAAGTTTTTCTTTAGTATTAATTCTTTCAGGAGTTAAGTTTTGAGTAGCATTCCCCTCTTTGTTCAAATAGAATGATGTATTAAAGTAATATGGTCCAACATCTTGAACAAGATTATTCTCACTCCAGTTAACACGTTGTTCAATATTACCTTCAGTAAGTGTCTCAAGTTGCACTCTACATCCCCTTTGATGTAGCATTATTTTATCATATAAAGCATGTTCATATTCGTGAGTCCAAGTATCATAATTGTCAAGTCCAGGTGTTGCTTGGAACCATAGGAATCCAGCAGTATTACCAACACCAGCTGAACTACCACCTGGTTGCCATAAACCTAAAACTTCACTAAAGTTCTTAAAGAATGGCTGCTGTGTACCAACTTTTCCTTGAGTATAAACTGGGCCAGTTTTAATTGGAATATTAGTACCTGGAAAATAAATAGTTTTAAAGCCAGTAATTGCTTTTGTACAATCATAAATCATAATACAATACCTATTCCATTTACCTGAATCGAATGATGCAGCTAAAGTAGAAAAATGTCTTTTAACAAGGCTAACATGATTATTAACTTTATTCACAATGTCTTTTCTTCCAGCATCAGTATGAGGGTCTTTATGATATAATTGTTGAGCTCCAAATTGTAAATGAGCAGGTCCAGATATCATATAAGCACAGTTACTAGGTAATGTAATAACTGGAAGTATCATTCTTTCATTTTTCTTTAATTGATACCAACCACGGTATAATATATCAGGTCTATCATCTACTGCAACTTCGGCTAGAACATTTCTAGAACCAAAATATTCTGTAAACCAGTCATCTTCCTCTTCATATCCACCAATATTAGTAATAATGTTATCTATGAATTGACCTATATTTGCGCTTTCTGTATATTTTTTAATGTTATTAGCATAGAAAGTGTTAGTTGCATTTACTCCAATATTTCCTTTTGCTACTTCTTCTGCTAAATTATCTATTGTCATAGAATCTTTATACATTTTTCCTTCAAAGAATATAATGTCAGATACTTTTGCTCCTCCTATTTCAAATCCATACCATCTGTCAAAATAGTTATATCCATATAATACTTTGTTAACTTTTCCTATCTCTATTAAGTCTTTTTGTATTTTTTCATTTAATATATCATTATCAATAGTTAGACTACATACTTCATAATTTTGTAATAATTTAAGTGCAATTTCTTGTGCGTTTGCTTTTATTACTTCATTATAATGATCTTTATATAATCTATTATCTGCTGCTGTTGTTATTGGGTCTAATGTAACTGTATAATCTAAATTTTCAATATACTCTGTTAATGTATTTACAATACTTGATTGTTCTTGCACTACATATTTTCCAAAAGCATAACTTAGTTTTGTATCTTTTATTTTGTATATAGCAACACTTTGTTTAATTTCTTCAAAAGTTACTTCTCTATTTTCTATTGTATTGTCTTCAAATACTATTTTAATATTTGTAATTTGATTATATTCTTCTGATGTTAAATAAGTTACTAACTTATTATCTGTAAATGGTAAAATATGCTTTATTGCTTTTGTATTAAGTATATCTGTTGAACTAATTGTTGCTCCATCTGATATTAAATATTTAGCATCATAATATGGCATTAATTTTTGCAAGTTATGATATGCTAATAATTTATTTGTATCAAATCCTGATATTTTACTTATTCTGTCATATTCTGGAATATATAAATCATTGTTATTTACTTGCTCTACAGTTTCTTGACCATTATTGGGGTCATCATTTTTTAAATGTGGTAATTTGTCATAAGAAACATCATCAAGGTTCCATATATCTTCACTAAATTTTGCTTCACTTATATAGAATTCTTTTGTTATTCCTGCCATTCCTATTTTCTTTACTATATTTCCTGAAGCATTTGATATAAGTTCTGACTCTTCTAGTTCATAATTATTAATTGAATCTTTATGTACTGTAGTTCCAAATACTTTGTATGGACCTGTACCTGTGTCTAAACTAATATTATTTCTTAATATTGTATTATTGCCTCTTGCAAGCCCTAAAATACCACCATTGTTTTTTAATCTAGCATTATTTACAAAGTTAATTTTTGCAATACAATTTTCAATTGTACTTGTTGCAGCTTCAAAAGAATCTCCTGCAATTCCACCGACACCATCTCTTGAAGATGTTATTGATTCAATAATTCCTTCTGCATAACAATTGCTTATAGTAGTTCCAGTTATTTTTCCTGCAATTGAACCAATTCTTATGTGGTCTAATTTTATATGCATACCTGTAACACTTGAATTTGAAACTTGACAGCCTGATTGTAATTCTCCAACCATACCTCCAGATTCATTAATTCCTGTTGTCATATTAATTCCTTTTATGTGCACATTAGTAATTGTTGTATTTTGTGCTAAATTTGCTATACTTCCACGACTACTTGCTCCTATTAATTTTACATTTTCTAAAACGAGATTTTTAATAGTTGCATTTTCTGTATTTTCAAATAATGGCTTTTTAAGTCCTATAATTTTATAACCATTTCCATCTAAAGTACCTCTAAAAGTTGTATTTATAATAGCATTTCCAGTTGTTTTTAAATAAGATGCATCATAGTTTTGTGTTAAAGTAACTGTTTTACTTGGGTCTTCTTCTATTTCTGCAATTAATGTTTCTATACTTTTATTTTGAGCTACTCCATCTTTCATTTCTCCATAAGTTACTTTTAGTTTATTTTGTTTTTTTCCATTTTCATATTGAATAACATTTTCATAGTCTAAAATAAAGTTTAATTTATTGTCTACTATTTCATAGTCCTCTATTTCTGCACTGAAAGTAGGCATTCCTTTTGTTCTTACATTTACAATATAATTCTTTAAGTTTTCTTTGTTATTTAAATCTGCTTCTGATATATTAGTTACTTCTTTTTCACTTCCAGATTTATATACACTAATTCCTACTATATCTTTTACTTCAAATAAACGCTTTGTACTTACATTAATAACTTCTGAAAGTATTTTTTGTTCTTTATATTCATTATCCCCTGTTGTAATTTGGTTACTATCTAAGTCATAATCTGCAAGTATTCTTACTTCATATTCTTCGCCTATTCCTTTTGTAAAAGTAATTCCATTTGAATTACGATTAAATTCTTCTTCTTTTATAATATCTTCATTTTCATCTAATACTATAATTTTCCCACCAGTTATTGTTTCTTCCGAATCATTTACAGTAAATGCTACATGAATACTCTTATTTTCATCATCATCTTCATAACCAAAATCTGTAATTGTTGGTCTTAATTTTAAAACTCCTACTCTAGCTTCATTATTTTCTACTACTTCTAGTTGTTTTGTATTATTTAAAATTAATTGTTTTATTGTGATTGTTTTTGGTCCTGGAGTAGATACTACTGGTATTTTTGCTTTATAGTTGTTTCCTTGTTTTTCTATATCATATTCTTTTTCATATTCTTTCTTATCATTGTCTTTTACATTTATTATAGCTTTTACTGGATAGAAGTCTGATTTATTTGTACTATTAAAACTTACTGTTACTTCGTCTCCTCTTTCAAAATAAATCGTTTGTTTATCTTGTTTATATGTTTGTAAATCACTAATTTTTAATTCATAGTCTGCAATTAATTGTATTGGTCTTCTTCTGAAAATCTCGTCTTCTACAAAATTTTGATTTGTTTCTTCTAATTCATTGCTGTCTCTATCATAAGTCATTTTTGCAATTAATGTATATTTAGTATCTAATTCTATATTGTTAATAGTAAATGTAATATTTTCTGAATCAAATTGCTTCTCATTAATTTGTACTCCATCACTATTTCTTACTAGTACTGCACTTCCTTCGATAAAAGCTTTATCTGGGTCTACTATATTTGCTGTTAATGTAACACTTCTATTTTCTATATTATCTGATTGTGAAAATGCTTCACTTGTTGGCTTATCTTTTAATACATCTATTCTTACATTATTGTCTACTTTTGCTTCTATATTTCCTTCAAATATAAATTCTGTTGCATGTAGATTTAATATTCCTGATTTTTCTCCTACTGGTAATGTTATAGAATATGTTACGTTTTCATCACTATGATCGTTTCTAGTAGCAATACATTGTACATTATTTACTATGATGTGTGTTATTTCAAGGTCTTTTTTGTTTGTTTCTATTTCATAATTTATAGTTACTCTTTCATTTTTTTCAAAATATTTTTTTGAAGTTTCTACATTTTGTATGTGAGCAACTGGAGTAGCTTCTATCGATTCATCTAAAATAACTTCATCATTATGAGTGTAATTTTCATCATTTTCTACTAAACTATAATTTGCAAATATTTTTGCTTTGTATTTATTTACCATATCTACATTGCTTACATCTATATGTGTATTTATGTAGTATGTATTTATTATTTCTTTGTCACTATTGTTGTCTTCTTCTGTATCTTCATGTTCCTTGCTTTCTTTTACTATGTTTTGTTCTATTAAGTATTGAGTTAAATTTTTACTTGCAACTTCATTGTTTTCATCATCATATATTTTAATTATAAGGTCTGTTATCGCTTTATTAGTATCTTTTACATATATACGTGCATCAATGTTTCTCATTGTACGGTCTTCATTCGCTCTAAATCTTGCAATAGTTGGTGCATTTTTTATGACTTTAATTGTTATTTCTTCATTTCCATCTATATTGCTTACATCAAATTCTTTTCCGTTACTTAAAATAACTTTTTCTATTGCAATTTTATGCTCTCCAGCATTTTCAAATCCTTCTACTACTGCTGTATATGTATTTTCCTTTTGTGAAAGTTCATATGTTTTTCCATTAACAATTGCTTGTTTTGGTACACATGTTGTTTTATTTGTACTATTAAATTTTAAAGTAATATATTCTCCTGCACCAAATTCTATTGTTTTTTCTTCTTGTTCATTTTTGTATTTGTATGTTTCTACATTAGACATTTTAAAATCATAATCTACTATTAGTTTTAGTTCTTCATATGTTGTTTTAGTTGTTCTATTGTCTTGCTCTTGTTCTAATGTGTCTGTGTCTAAGTTGTATTCCATACACATAATAATTTGATATGTCTTTTCTTCTTCTACTTTTACATTTATAGTATTTGAACCTGCTACAAATTCTCCTGTTTTTATACATTCTTCTTCATCTGTAATTTCTTCTATTTCTTCTGTATCTTCTGTTTTTTCTATAATTCTGTATGAACCTGATAAAAATGCATTGTCTTCATCTTTTACATCAAAAGAAAGATTTAATTCATGTTTTTCTACATCTTCTGATTGTTTCCAATTTGTAATTTCTGGTATAGACTTTAGTACATCTACTTTTACAGAAGAGTTTAAATCTACTGTTTTTTCATTAGTTAATGTTGCTTTTTCAAATTTATACTCTTTTACACCACTTGTAGCTCCAACATTTACTTTAATTTCATATAAATTTTGGTTTACTTCATTTCTAACTAACTCATATTTGTTGCCATTCATTGTAATATTTTTTATTATTCCTTCATAATTTGCTTCTGCTTCAAAACTTAATGTAATTTCCTCATTTTTTGCTGGATAATAATTGCTTACATTAATTTGGCTCATAGTTACTTCATAGTCTAGTTTATTTTCTATTTTTTGAATTAATAGACTTAAATCTGTTACTGTTATTTTTCCATCATTGTTTATATCTGCATTTTGTTTAACTATATCTGCATCTTCTTCACTTTTTCCTTCTTCTAATGATTTTATTTTTATTAAATGTGATACTAATAAATTAACATCTGCATAATTTACTGCTCCATCTCCATTTAAATCACCTTTTTTGGAAAAATATGACACTGCTCCATATACTGTTCCTACAAATTGCACTAATAAAATAGTAGTTAATGGTATTATGATTGTCATTTTTTGCTTTTTACTCTTGAAAAACTTTCTTCCAAAGTATACTGCATTTACAGATACAACTATTTCTAATACTAATAGAAAAAATAAACCTATATAACTTTTACCTGTCTTGGGTAACTTATTTTGCACTAAGTTATCATCTGCATTTGGCTTATTATTAGGTTTGTTATCTTGACTGTTGCCTCCTGGATTGTTATTCCCTGGATTATTATCCCCTGGTTTGTTATCTCCTGGTTTGTTATTATCCCCTGGGTCTTGTTTTTCTATAATATCTATTCTTGAAACTGTTTTATCTGATTCTAATATTTCTATATCTTCTTTTCCTTCAGAAAGTATCATGTTTGTAACTTCTACATTTGTCACATTAGCCTTTATATTTTTTCTTACTTTTAAAGAAATTTCTACTACATCTTCTTTTAAAGTTGTTCCTGCTTTTTTGTATATAACAAATTCATTGTTGCTTTGATTATATTGAACACCTTCCCAACCATTTAATGGCTTGAAGTTTATTTCTTTTACTTCTTCAAAAATATCTTTGTTATACTCCAACTTTGCTTGTATAGCATTAATACCATGTTTAATTTCTTGCATGTTGTCAAGTTTTAATGTAAATACAACTGTGTCTTCTGCATAAAGTTTTTGTGATGTACTACTTAGTGCTAATTCTACATTTGTACTTGCATATGAAGTTGTAGTTGTTAACATTGAAATCATAAGTATAATAGTTACAATAATACTAACTAACTTTCTCATCTTCTACCTCTCTTTTTTATTTTTGATAGTTTTTTTATTTTTCTATTATAACTGTATACTACTTAGTAACTATACTTTTGAAAAGAATTATTAAGTTACTAAGTAGTTACATTTGAAAATATTAATTTTCCTACATTAGTATATTTTGCTATCTAAATGTTTAATTGTATTTCACTAAATTCAGTAAAATTATTTATTATTTTAATCCTAAGTGAATAATTTGTGATATCTCTTGTATATTATCTAAGTCCCAAATTGCTTCATTTAGGTGTAATATATCTGTATAGAACTGTTTTGTTAATAGTTTTGCTTTAGTTGCTTCTTTTATATTAACTCCATTGCTATTTGATTTACCTGTTACATCCGCATTTTCATAACAATTTTGGAATACTGTACTTATAGTTTCTTGCTCTGCTGGTACAAATTTACTTGCTGAGTTTTCTTGCTGTGCAATAGATGCTGAATTCTTAATTTTTAGGTTTCCTTCTATCTCAGCAATAAATCCACTATTGGTTGCTGATTTTTCTTCATTTAAAGCTGTATCACTACATGTTACTTTAACATTTGCAACTACATTTTCTATTAATACATCTCCTGTTGTCTTTGCTAAAATACCTGCATTTTTTCTTCCTGCTGCTTTTATTTCACCTTGTACATAACAGTTTTTAATACTTCCTCCTGTTTTTGTAGTAATAAATCCTGTAATATTATTTCCTAAAGCCATTTGTGCACTATAATACATACCTTCTAAGTAAACATTTGTAACACTAATATTTTCATAAGTTGAATCCTTATCTTCTACTGCAACTACTGCTATAGCATTATTTCCATACATTTTAATATCGTTAAATTTCATATTAGAGAATTTCGCTCCATTTGCTTTTTTAGCAAAAATCGCTTTTTGGTTTCTAAACTTGTTAGTCTCTCCTAAACTATATTTTTCTATGTTTAGTCCATCTACCTTCCCCTCAAATTGTTCAAATAATATTGCATCTTTTAAGTTTGTAATTTTGTGATTATTTCCTTGGATTTCTCCATAAAATACTCCTGGTATAATTATAACATCTTTTAAAACATCATATTTTTTTGAACTAAAGTCAAGGTCTTCTTGTATACTAAAGTTTGCCTGTGGATATGATTTTAACAATGTTATAAACTCATCTGCTGTATGAATTTCATAATTTTTTATTTCTCCAATTTGTATCATTTCATTTGGGTCTGCATTTCTTAATTTTGGAGTAGCTCCTAGCATTACATTTGTAAAATCCCAAATATTTAAATCCCATCCTAATGTATTTATATAAAAGTCTCTATTTTTAATATCTTGTTGTGTTGCTACACCTATTTTTCCCTCAAAGTCAATTCCTTCTCTTGTTAATGTTGAAATACCTCTATTGTTTTCATATTCATAATTTCCTTCATATCTTTCAAATTGTTCTGCTACTGTTCTACCATCAAATTTGTATTGATTATATTGGTCTGCAAGAGTTATATTGTTTCTTACACTTGAACCTTGTGATACTCCAACAAGACTTGCTCCACCTTGTCTTGCAGTAACAATTACTGTACTAAAACAATTAGCTATTGTAGAATCACTTAAGTTTCCTACTAATCCACCTACATCTAAGTTTCCTGAGCAATTACCTACAGAATAGCAATTTTGAATTGTACTTTGATTGATTAGTGAACCAATTATTCCTCCACAAGCGTTTCCACTTGATATTGCTACTACATTACTGCTACATTCTTCAATAATTGAATATCCTACATATCCTGCAATACCTCCTACTTTGTTTGTTCCAGAGATACTTCCTTCCATAATATGTACGTTTTTCATAGTAGAATATGCCATAATACCAAATAAGCCACCTACTTCTTCATTGTTAGATACTACTTTAATATTTTTTGCTACAACATTTTCTATTTTTACATTTTGTGCTTGATTTGCAATCGCTCCACCATCTTTTTGTCTTACAGTAACATTGCTGTTTTCTAATTTTAAGTTTCTAATTACTGCTCCATTTAATTTATGAAAAATTGGCACTATGTTTCCACTTAAAGTATGATTATTTCCTTCTAAAATTCCCATAAATTCAACATCTATAATAGTAGTTGTATTTATTGTAGATAAATCAATATCACTTTCTAATATAATAATTGCATCTGGATGTGCTTTTATTTGTTCTTGGAATTCTTCTGCTGTTGATACATTGTACTTCTCATCAATAGTAATATTACTATTTGGGTCTAGATTTCTTAGTTTTGGTACTTCTCCATTTGATAAACCATTAAAGTTCCAAATTGTATTTTCCCATCCTAGTGTTTCTGTATAGAAATTTTGACTTCTTAGTTCTTCTTTTGTTGCTAATTTTATTTTTCCTGTAAAATCAACATCTGTCCTTGTTAAAGTTGATTTTCCTGAACTTTCTTTATTTTCATAGTTGTTAGCAAAGTTTGTAAATCTGTTATTTGCTGTTCTACCATCAAATTTATATCCTACAGATTGATTTGCAAATGTTATATTATTTTGAATAGTAGCATTGTTAGCTGTTTGCCCTACAAAACTTGCTGTTCCTTCATTTCCTCTAGCTTTACATCTACTAAAACTATTTATTATAGAAGAACTATTTACATAACCACAAAATCCTCCAGTGTCTTGTCTTCCACTTACTTCTCCTATTGAATAACAGTTTCGAATTGTTGAATTACTATAGATTTCTCCAATAAATCCTCCACATGCATTTCCACTTCCTACCACTATTCCATTTGTGCTACATTCTGCTATATTACAAGCACCAGCATACCCTGAAAGTGTTCCTACTCTTCTTGTTCCAGAAATATTTGCACCTATAATATGTACATTCTTTATACTAGTATAGACCATATTTCCTACTAATCCACCAATCTGCTCATTAGTTGTATTAATTGTAATATCTTTTACAACTATATTTTCTAATCTTGCATATTGTGCTGCTTTAGCAAGTGCCCCAATATCTTTTTGAGAAGTTTCTATTTGGCTTCCTTCTATTTTTAAATCAAATATTTGGCTACTATTTAGTTTTTGGAAAATTGGTAATTTGTTTCCTCTTAAAGTATTATTATTTCCTTTTATTTTTCCTACAAATTCAACATCTATAATAGCTGTTTCTCCTTCTAAAGTAGATAAATCAATATCATTCTTTATATTAAATGTTGCATTTGGGTGTGCTTTTATTTGTTCTTTAAATTCGTTTGCATTTGTAATTGTATAAATTTCTTCCACATTTGTATAGTCATTTGGGTCTGCATTTCTTAATTTTGGTACTCCATTATTAGCCACTCTGCTAAAATCCCAAATACTATTATTCCATCCTAATGTTTCAGTATAAAAACTTTCTTTTACAATGTCATTTCCTGTTGTTACTGATATTTTTCCTGCAAAGTCAATTCCTGCTCTTAATAAAGTAGATTGACCAATATTGTCTTCATTTTCATAGTTGTTAACAAAGTTTGTAAATTTGTTATTTGCTGTTCTGCCATCAAACTTATATCCACCAACTTGATTAACTAATGTAATATTGTTCTTTATACTAGAATTGTTTATTGTTTGCCCTACAAAACTTGCTGTTCCTGCATTTCCTTTTGCTTTGCACATACTAAAACTATTGCTTATAGTAGAGCCATTTACATATCCAATAAATCCTCCTATGTCTTGATTTCCTTGTACTTCTCCCATAGAATAGCAGTTTTGAATTGTAGTTTTTTGGATTATCTCTCCAATAAATCCTCCACATGCATTTCCTGTACCTACTACTTTTCCATTTGTTGTACTCTCTTCTATTTGGCTTTGACTAACATAACCTGCCATTATACCTACTCTTGTTGTACCAGATATTGTAGCTTCTGTAATATGTATATTTTTCACATATGATGATGCCATACTTCCCACTAATGCACCAATTTGTTTATTTGTAGAATTTACTGTAATATTTCTTCCAATTACATCTTCCAACTCACTATATGAAATTGTTTTTGCAAATGCTCCTACATCTGATAAATTACTTGTGATATTACTATCTTCTACTATTAAATTTGAAATATGAGCAAACTTAATGTTTCCAAAAATTGGCATAGTATTTCCTGTTAGTTTATGTCCTTTTCCATCTAGTTTTCCCATAAAAGTATTACTAATAATTGATGTTCCTTCTGTTATTCCACTTAAGTCAATATCATTTTCTAATGTATAATATGCATAAGGATTTTGTGTTATTTTTTCTCTTAATTCATCTGCTGTTTTTATAGGTATTATATTAATATTTCCATCTAATACTTCTTCTCTAAAGTCATTTGTCACACGTTTTAAATAATGATAATTTCTTCTTCTTATATTAGTACTGTTTGTTACATTTCTATCACTATTTGCTGCATCTAGTTTTAGAGCTTCTACATATTTTTCTTCCAGGCTACTTGAATTAACATATGGAATAGTATTTAAACTATTTTCCATTAATTCATAACGTCCTAGTTTGAATTTTTTCCATGTCATTTCAGAATCTTTAGTAACTTTTCTAATTGCATCTAAGTCATTTCTACTTTTTCCACTAAAATATGTTATATATCCTCCATCATATCCGCCAATTCCTAGCATTTGCCATGCTGTATAAGTAAATCCATAAGTGTGTGTTCTTCCATTATCATTATGTGGTTGATACCAACGTCTAATATACATATTTTCATAACCATATTGTCCAATAGCTGTTTGTGTACTAGTTCCAGTAACTCCTGGTCTAATTGTAATTTTGTTATTATAAATGTCTTCAATAGTTTTTAAATTCATTTCTTCAAAATCTTCTTTTGTTAATACTCTCCAACCAGTTGTTCCACTACTATCTGGATAGAAAATTTGTACTGCAACCTTTGATTGTTCTTCTGGTGTTAATTTCAAGAAGGCTTTTGCTTCTACATAATCTAAATAATCAATTGTTTCAAACATCTTTTTATAATAACTTTCTATTTTCTCTGTTGAATTTATCCTTTCTGTTGTTAAATTAGTTGTAACTAATTGTTCTGGAGAATAATTAAAGCATAAATTAAAGTTTACAGCTCCATCTCCACCACCTTGTGCTATATTTCCATCAGTATAGTCTTCTCCTCCTGAATCAGTTCCATTTGAACCTCCACCAATTGGTCTAAATCCACTGTTTTTGAAGAATACGCTATTTACTTGATTATGTCCTGTTTCATGAGTCCATCCACGTGTAAATGTATCTAAAGCATGGTCAACTACCCAATATACTCTTTGTGAACCAGCATATGCTGATACTGCTCTTATCATAGACCATTCATTTAATATTTCATTAACTCCTTTGTGGAATAAATCATTTGTCTTTCCATTTGATTGCTCTCCTAGTCCTGGTAAAAATCTTGTATCAATTTGCACATCACAAACTCTATTCAAATAACTTTTATCAATAAATCCAACTGCAGTTGCATAGAAATTAGCCATATTATCTCCATAAGCTTGCATTTTTTTAATCATTGCCTCTTTTTGTCTTTCATCTTCTGGATTTGTCATATATACTCTTGAAGAACCAATTGCAAATGTTGTTGGGGCAGATACTATATAACCTGCATTATCTGGCAATGTTAACATTGGTAAAATATATGTTGCTTGTTTTTTCAATTGAGTCCATGCACGATAGTCTACTACATCTTCATATCCTTTTGATGGTGACTCTGTTACAAATCCATTAAAGTTATCTACAAACCAATCATTTGGGTCGTCATATTCTGTTAATATATCAATATTGTATTCAATAAGACCATAAATTTCTTGTATACCAACAAGTGGTCCTAAGTTATCTCTATAGAATTGATACAATACATGACTATTTTTCCATTTGCTGTTCCAAAATTCAGTTATGAAAGAATCCACTTTCATATTTTTTCTATATAAATCCCCTCTAAATAGCATTACATCACATACATTGCTTCCACCTATTTCAACTCCATACATACGTGAATAATAATTGTATGCAAATAAAAGTCTTTTCATTTGATTATTATTTAATTTATTTCTAGTAATTTTATTCAATATTTCATTTTCTTGTGATATACAATATCCTTTACTATTTCCTAAATAATTTATAATAAAGTTTGTTGCTATTTCTTCTGTTCTTATTTTTTCATTAAAGTTTACTTGATATGCAGGATGTCCTCTGTCTAAAGTTACCATTCCTTTTAAGTCTTTTTCATATTCTAGACTCTTTATATAATCAACTAATTCTTTAATAATAGTAGCATCTTGTTTTATTACATAGCCATCAAAAGTATATTCTATCCTTAATTCATCAATTTTGTAAGAAGCTACATGACCATACATTGATTTATATGTTAATGCATAATCTTTTACTTCATTATCTTCAAACACTAATCTTATCTTTTTAATTGTTTTATAATTTTCTTCTGTAAGAGCGAACATCACTCTATCTTCTGTATTATATGGTAAAATAGTCTTTATTTGTTTTTGGTTTAAGATATCATCTTCCATAATCTTTCTACCATCAATTACCAAATATCTGCTATCAAAGAATGGCATTAGTTTATATAAATTACTATATGCAATAACTTTATTTGGATTATAATCTGCCATTTGTTTTAGCATGTCATGGTTTGGTATATAAATATCTGAACTTTGTCCCTCTTCTTCTTTTTGGTTATTTGGGTCTAAGTTGTTAAGTGTTGGTAGTTTATCATAACTACAGTTTTCCAAATTCCAAATTTTTTCATTAAATCCTGCTTCTCTGCATATATCTGCATTAAATTCATCTTTTGTTATTGTTTTTATATGATTATTAGTATTTGCTGTTAGTGTTGATTCATTTATAGTATAGTTATCTGTTGATGTATCTAATGTAGCAATTCCTCCATGTATCCTATAAGCTCTACTACCACTACCTAAATTTATATTTTGTGTTAGTTTAATTTGTCCTGCATTTCTTGCATACCCTACAATTCCTCCTGATTGACTTGGTCCTTGGTCACTTATAAGATTTACTTTTGAAATACAGTGTTTTATATGGCTTGTAGTGTTTACATAAGGTTCCAAACCTCCTACAATTCCTCCAATTTTTGACCTACCAGCAATATTTCCTTCTGCATAACAATTTTCGATTGTAGTAGATACTATAAATCCTGCTATTCCTCCAACATCCTGACTACTATCTTGTACTGGAGAATTTTTTGAAGGTCCTGCTATATTTAAATTTGTTGCACTACAATTCTCTATTCTACCAACTCTGAATTTCCCTACAATTCCTCCAAAACCAGAGTTCATATAAGATGTCTTAATTGTTACGTTTTTAGTATGGACATTACTAATTGTACATCCTCTTGTTGCATCATTTACAAGTGGTGCCATTCCTGCTAAAGTAGTTGAATTCGCAATATATGCATCTTCTATAATTAAGTTTTTAACAGTAGCTTCTCTCATAAGGTCAAATATTGGTCTTGACAAGTTGTAAATAGTATGACCATTTCCATCTAATGTTCCACTAAATGTAATATTTGCTCCTACTAAAGACCTTGAATCTCCATTAAACCCTGATGCATCATAATCTCTTGTTAATACAAATGTTCCACCTGGATTTTTTCTCATTTGCATAATTAAACTTGAAAAGGAATTATTAGTTGCTGTATTCCCTTTTACTGTTCCATATGTAACTTCTAGTTTATCTTGTCTTAATCCATCTTTATATTGGATAACATTTTCATATTCTAGTTCAAACTTCAACTCTCCATTTTCAACATAATATTCTTTGATTGTTGCATAAAAGCTTGGCATATCTTTCATTTGAACATTAACTAGATATTGTTCTTTGTTTTCTAATTCTGGAATTTCTACAGTTGTAAGTTCTGTTACATTTTCTCCATCATTTTTATATAAAGCAATATCTAATATGTCTTTCATTTCTACTTTACGATAAATGAAGTTAATTTCTTCATTTAATAATTCTTTATTTAAGTATTTATTTGTACTATCTCCTTCTTTATTATCATCTAAGCAGTAATCAGCCATTACTTTTATTGTATAATATTCACTATTTGTTTTATCAAAAGTGATTTCATTATTATTATTTTGTAATTTTTGTGTTTTTAATACTTTTTGGTGGTCATCTGTAATTGTAATTGTACCTTCTATTAGTGTTTCTTCTAAATCTTTTAAATTAAATGTTGCTATTACTTTGTTTTCATCATCTACATCTTCTTTATATCCAAAATCTGTAATAGTTGGTTTGTCTTTGGTTACTTCTACCTCAATAGTTCCATTTGTAACATCCAAAAATCTTTTGTTATCTAGTATAATAGTTTGTAGTTGGATTTCCTTTTTACCATAAGTGTCATAACTTGGTAATTTTACTGTATAAGTATTTTGACTTCCCTCTTTCTTGGCAAGTTCATATTCATTGTTATCAATAACTGCCTTTTCTGGTACGAATTTGCTTTCATTTGTAGCTGTAAAGCTTAATATAATTTCTTCATTTTTATCAAAGTATTTAGTTTCTTTTTCACTATTTAGTGTTTTTATATTACTTACTTGTAAATTATAGTCACGTATTAACAAAATTGGTTCTTGTGCAACTACTTTTGTTTCATCTTTACCTTCACCATCTTTAGGATGTCTATTATATGTAATTGTAAACTTTGCTATGTATTCTATATTTTCTTCTACATTTTCAAATGTTATTCTACCATGACCTGTTTCATCTACATTAAGTTCTTGCTCTTCTGCATTTTCATCTGTACTATCTTCTGCTTTTACTAATTGTACTTTACCATTTATATAATTATTGTCTGTATTCATTAGACGATATGTTACTGTAACTTGATTGTCTACTATATTGTCTTCTTGCTTAATTTCTAAAACTTGTGGAATGTCTTTTAAAATTGTAACTTCTAAATTATCTTCAATTTCTATTTCTGTCTCATCTTCAAATATAACAGCTGTTGCTTCTAATTGATATACTTGTGCTTTGTCACTTGTATTTACTGTTACTTCATATTTTCCTTCTTCTATTTTGTTTACTTCATAGTTTACACTGTTTACTCGAATTTTTGAAATTTCTGAATTGCTATTTGTTTCTATTTCATATGTTATTTTTACTTTTTCATTTTTTTCTATTTGTGTTTTATCTATTTCACTATTTGTTACATTTACTAATATAATTGCTGGTATCTCTTTTTCAAATAGAACACTTTCTTCTGCTGTTTCTCCTTCATATGTTATGATTACTTTTACTGTATATTTATTAGTTCTTCTAGTTGATAAAGTCTTTTCTATTGCTCCATTTTCAATTTCTTCTAAAGTAATCTCTTTTCTTTCAATAATGTTTTCTCCACTATCATAAAGCTCTATTCTAGCAGTTTTAATCATTTTTTCTTTATCTGAAATATTAAATGTAAACTTAATATTATTATTTTCTATATTTTCTTGCGCTTCAAAATCTGTAATAATTGGTTTGTTTTCATCTATAATGATTTTTATATTATTATCTTTTTCTAATATAAATTCTTTTCCATTTCCAAGTGTTACTTTTTCTATTGTAATAGTTTTTTCTCCCGCTTCTTCTATTCCATCTATTGTTGCTTTATAAACATTTTCTTCTTTTGTTACTTCATATTCTTTTCCATTTATAGTTATTCTGCTTGGTTCAAAATTGCTTGCTTGTGTAGTTTCAAAAGCTTCATTTGTACTTGTAAATGAAATTTGTATTTGTTCTTTTCTTGCAAAACTTCTACTTTCTTCCCCATCTTTTAATGTTTTAATATTTGATATTTTAAAATTGTAATCTAATCCACTCTTGAATTCTTTTTGATATAGCAATTTGTCATCATAATGTTCTTTATCTTCTAGTTGTTCTGGCGCTGTCTCATAATCAATAATAATTTCTGCAATATAGCTTTTACCATCTTCTACAAATATTTCTTTTTTATTATTTCCTACTGCAATATCTTCTGTATATATTTCACTTCTTGTTTGCTCATTAGTTTTTTCATAGACTGTTAATTTTGCATTTTGTACAGTATTTTCTTTATCTACTAAATCAAAAGTAATTTGTGCTTTTCCTTCAAAGTTTTCTTCAAATTTATAGTTTTGAATTTCTGGACGTTGTTTTAATACTACTATTGAAAACTCGTAATCTACTTTTACCTCTGCTCCTGTACTTAATATTACTTTTGTAAATTTGTAATCATGTATTCCCTGTTTTTCTCCTGGATTTAGTTTTACTGCATATGTATTTCTTGTATCATTTGGTTTTTCAATATTATATTCTTCCCCATTAATTATCATTTTTTCTACATCTGTATCTTTATAATTAATGTCTACTAAAAATTCTACAACAATTTCTTCATTTCTATTAATATAATAATTTGATACATTAATATTGTCTAACTCTACTGTATAGTCTCTTTTTTCTTCTACTTTAATTACTAATAGTGATAAGTCTGTTACTGTAATCTTTGAGTCACTATTCATATCAGCATTCCATTCTTTTTCCTTTGGTAGCTTTTCTAAATTGATAAGGTGTCTTTCTAGGACTTCAACATCTAACATATCAATTACTCCAATGTCATCTAGCTCTCCTTTTAATTTGTCAATAGCTGCATATGTTGTTCCTATAAATTGCGCTGATATAAATGCTGTTCCTATTATAGTCATAAGCATCATAGTTTTTTTGCTGATTTTCTTATTCACATTTTTATATTTTTTAAATAATATAATTGCAATAATACATTGTATTACAATTAGTATATATAACCATGTATATCCACCTATTCCAGTTTTAGGTAATTTACTTGTTGCCTCATTTTTATTCCCATCTGGTGTGTTTGTTTTGTCTGAATTTGGTTTTTGGCTACCATCTGGTCCACTTGGATTGTTTGTGTTTGAGTCTCCTGAATTATCTGGTGTGTCTGGTACATCTGGATTTGGGCTATCTGGATTACCTGGGTTTGGATTGTCTGGATTACCTGGATTTGGATTATCTGGGTTTGTAGCCTCTTTTATAATCTCTACTTCTTTACTTACTTGAGTTCCTTCAATATCTTTTTTTCCTTCTGAACAAACAATATCTGTTACACTAATAGATGTTTTCCCTGCTTTTGCACCTTTTTTTACTTTAAGCGTAACATCTATTATTTCTTGTTTATTTGTCACTCCTTCTACACTTATTGCAACAAACTCTTTTGTTGAAGGATTGTATTTTAACTTATCCCATTTATTTAGGCTTTTAAAATCTTCTTGTCTAACTTCTTCAAAGATGTTCTCATCATATTGCAATTTAGCTTTATATGCATTTACTCCTTTGCTTATAGATTCTAATTTTTCCATTTTTAATGTGAGTACAATTGTTTCTTCTTCATATAATTTTTGAGTTTCACTACTTAATGTCCAATCAACATTTGTGTCTGCATATGAAATTGTACTTGTTAAAATCAAAAAAATAATTGTTATTATAATACTAACTACTTTCCTCATATTTTACCTCTCCTTAATATGTATTATGATAATTTTCATTATAGCATGAATACATTTTTTTTCAATATCTACATATATATATTCTTTGTTGCAACTAGTTCTATCCTTATGCTTTTTACTCTTTTTTTACATTTTTATAACATTTCTATAACATTTTGGTAGAATTTTGTAATATTTTGTATATTTTTCCTCTCTATCCCTTATTTCCGTAGATATGCTATAATTGGAACAAGAAAAAAGTCACTCATAATGAATGACTTTTTTCTTTTCTTTTTTCTAAAAAATCTTTAACATAATTCCAAATCTCTTGAACTTCATCTTCTTCTAATGCTTCTCCATATATTGCTAAGTTATATATTTTCCCAATAAATTTTAGGTTTCTTCCCATTCTTAAATCTCCTATTGTAGCATACTTATATTCAAATTTTTCACTACCAGAAGCAAAAACCTTTATAAGTTCTCCATTTATATATACTTTTGTCTTTCCACCTCTTTTTGCAACTACTTGTATATTTATTGTTTGTCCTTGATACTTCTTAATATCTATACTTGCAAATCCTTGTTCTTCATATTCATAATTTACACTTTCACATGAACCCTTTTTAAATGAATATACATGTAGGTATCCATGAAAATATCCTATCCATGAAATATAACTTCCATCAACATCTGATAACGCTAATATAGTTCTTGGAAATTTATAACTTGACCCTAATTCTCCTTCTCCATGTTGCTCAACATCTCCATTAACAGTACATGATACTGAATATCCTTCATTTATTTCATATTTTTCCTTTACTTCTATTACTGGAATTGCATTATCTTTATCTAATACTAATGCACCATCATTATCATATTGCAACAATCCACCATTATCATCATATTTCGCTTCTGAATTTTCCTGTATCTCTCCTGTGTACATAGATGATGTATATAAATTACCAAAATATTCGCCTGTTTTCTTTGTATCCTCATCTACATATGTTAATGCTTTAGATAATATACTTGCCATATTTGAGAATGAGTGTACTAAAACTCTCTCATCATACATTATCATTCCATCTATACTTAACACTTTTCCATTTCTATAATTAACAAGATATGGTGCATGTGTTATGTCTTTAAGTTCTAAATCTTCAAATTGACTACTGTATGTATTATTAGCTTTTTCGCCATCTGTATAGTTTCCAATGATACACCATTGATAATCATATTCATTTTCTCCAATTTGTATTTCTTCTGGAGCAGAATTTGTTCCTAATGTTCTTCCTACTTGGTCTTTCTTATATTCTTTTATTTCTCTTATTCTATCTTCTACTACTCCTAATTCAATATAATATTTGAATTCCTCTGGAGTCATATCTAATACTATATATCCACATTCTTTAGCATATTGACCGTATTTACTGTCTTCTTTCCCTAAATATACTAAATCTTCTCTATATAAACCTATCCTATTTTCATATGTATCACTTATGTTTTTTAATGCTTTTTTTGCTTCTTCTATATTAAGATATCTTCTGTCATTTTCTGTTGCTTCTCCTTTAACTCTGTATATTTTTACCTGTTCTCTTATATCCTCAAATTCAGATACTACTTTTGCTCTACTACTTTGATTAATAGCCCCATTATCTGACAATATAGATATGCTCGCAAATGCAATTATTACAAGTACTATTATAGTAATTACTAATACTATTAATGTAATTCCATTTTCTTTTGTTCTTCTCATTTTTCCTCTCCTTAAATTATTGTAAAAATATTATACATTTAATATAACATACTAGTATAAGTAAAGCAAGTGTTTATATCTATTTTTTAAAAATCCTTAAATCAAAAAAAATTCCATAAGCTGATACTTACATGGTGTCCACCTTCTCCTGTTGGATTGTATAAAGTGATAAGTACAACAATTTCTGGATTGTCTGTTTCTGCCACTCCACAAAATGATGTTACATATTTATTAGTATTAACCCCATCTTCTGATGTACCAGTTTTTCCTCCTACATTATATCCCACAACCTGTGCATTTTTTCCTGTTCCTTCTGAAACAACACTATCCATCATGCTTAAAACTTTTTCAGCATTTTCTTTCGAAATTATTTGCTCTCCTGTTTCTATTGGCATTTCTTGCATTTCTCCTGTTTGGCTATTTTGAATACTTTTAACAATTCTTGGCTTTATATATTGCCCTTTATTGGCAATTGAAGAAACTGCTGTTATCATTTGCAATGGAGTTATCTCAAATCTCTGCCCAAAACTGATTGTGGCTAATTCCACAGGACCTGCCTTTTCCTCTTTTACAAATATACTATTTGCTTCTCCTGGTAATCTAATTCCTGTTTTAGAAAATAAACCAAATTTTCTTAAATACTCATAATATTTTGTAACACCAATTTTTTGCCCTAGTCCTATAAATACTGGGTTACATGAATTCATTAGTCCCTCTCTTAAACTTTCTGAACCATGTGGTCTATAATATCTCCAACATTTTATTCTTGTTCCTGCAACTTCTATTGCTCCTGTACAACAAAATTGACCTGGTGCATCAATATCTGTTATTATCTGTTCTTGTAATGCTGCTGAGGCTGTTAATGTTTTAAATACTGAACCTGGTTCATATGTATCTGAAATAGCTTTGTTTCTCCACATCCCTTGTAATGCAGTTGTTTTATCTTTTTGTTCCATACTATCCCATACCTGTTTTAATTCATCTGTATATGGTTCATATGGAGTATTTAGGTTATAGCTTGGATATGTTGCCATTGCTAATATATCACCATTTCTTGGGTCCATTGCAATAATGCTCCCTCCATCTGTACATATATTATCAATACAAGCCTCTTCTAAATATTTTTCAACTATTGATTGAATTGTCATATCTATTGTTAATATCAAATTATTCCCATCAATTGCAGACACATAGTCCTCTATCCCTAAGCTTTCACCTGAAGCATTTGTTTGTCTTTCAATCTTTCCATTTTTCCCCTTCAATTCTTCATCATATTTTGCCTCAACTCCATCAAGCCCTTGATTATCACTTCCACAAAATCCAATTACTTGTGCCGCTAAATCATTATATGGATAATATCTTTTTGCATCTTCATCAATATTTATACCTGTTGTTATATTATTTTCTTCCATCCATTTTCTTAATTCATTTGTTTTTTCTTTATCCACTTTTCTAATTATTGTTTCAATCGAACTTCTTTTACTAACCTTTTTTAATACTTTATCATAGTCTAATTCAAAAATATCACATAAAGCTTTTGTAACTTTTTCTTTATCTTCTTTTGCAATATTAGTAGGATTAACATTTACTGTTTCAACACTTGAACTAACTGCTAAAATGTATTTTCCTGTACTATCATAAATTGTTCCTCTTTTAGCAGTTACACTCCTACTTTGTGCTTGTTGCCCACTTGCCATTTTGCGCAACTCCACTCCCCAGATTAGTTGTATGTATCCTATCCTTGTGGTTAGTAACATAACAAGTATTATTACTATTAATAATAAATTCCTCATTTTCTTTTTATTTGTTAATGAAATTGGCATAGAATTAAAATCACCCCTTTTAATTCTATGCCATTTATCTATATTATATTATTCCAAACCAAAACTTACACCTAGTGCATTGTTTAATTTATTCATTATTTGAGTGTCATCAATATGACCTATTTTCTCTTTTAATCTACTTTTATCTATTGTTCTTATTTGTTCAGCAAGTACTACTGAATTGTTCTTAAGTCCACTTGTATTCTCTCCTAATTCTATATGTGTTGGCAGTTTCGTTTTATTAGTTTGAGAAGTTATGGCTGCTGCAATTACAGTTGGACTATATTTATTTCCTAAATCGTTTTGTATTATTAAAACTGGTCTTACTCCTCCCTGCTCTGAACCCACAACTGGACTTAAATCTGCATAAAACATATCGCCTCTTTTTACTACCATTTTCTTCACTCCTAAAACTACAATTTAAAGTCTATATATTCGTATTTTTTAAACTTAGTTTGAAGTAAAGTCAATAGTATTTTACAATTACATATTATAATAAAGTGTACATATATTATTTTGTACTATTTACCTTTACCTCATTATATAATATGTAAATTGTCGTTTTTTGTTTATTGTCTTTAATTTCCATTTGGGTTGGCTTATTTGTTTTTTTATCTATATGTAAAAGTTTTTCTTGTATATAAATATTTTCATTTTTATTACTTGTTTTCATTATTATTTCTTCATCTTTTTCTTCATATAATGATTTACTGTCGTTTTTATAATTTTCTATAAAACCATGTAAATCTAAACAACTATCACCTAAATAACTGTAATTTTCTATAATTTTATTTAGATTAAGATTGCTGTTTTCTATTTTCAGATTTGTTCCATCATTTTCTAATATTACACCTGCTATGTTATTTGGCTCAATTACTTCTTGTCTGCTTATATTGGGACTTTGGTATGTTTGTTTTAATAAATATTTGTTATTATTTTTATTACTTGTTATATTTACCATTACTTGTGCCTCATATGAACTAATGTTTAAAATATAATCTACGATTTCTTGACTATTTTTATTATTTCCAATTTTCAAATCTTTAACCCTATTTTTATAAAAAATCACACAAATAATTGTAATAACTATAATTAATAACAACATTAACCAATATTTCTTTTTCATAAAAAAACACTCTCCTTATATCAAAAAAGAACTAATATAAAATTAGTTCTACTATACTATATTTTGAAGATATGTGAAATATTCTTCTATTTTTTGCATTAATTCTTCTTTGTTATTAATATGATTTATTTCATTCCTAAAAATACTTGCCTCTGGTAAATTTCTAGCATACCACGCAATGTGTTTCCTCATTTCATTAAGAGCAACAATCTCTCCTTTTTCTAAAATATCTAACTCTATATGTTCTTTCAAAATCTGATATCTTTCTTGACTTGTAGGTTTTACCATCTTTTCACCTGTTTTTAGGTAATGTTGTATTTGTTCAAATATCCATGGATTTCCCATACTACCTCTGCCAATCATAATACCATCTACACCAGTATATTCAAACATATCTTCTGCACTTTTTTCATCAATTATATCTCCATTCCCAATTACTGGTATATTAACTGATTGCTTAACCTTTTTTATAATCTCTAAATCTACTTTATTACCATAAAACTCTTCTCTTGTTCTACCATGTATTGTAATTGCAGATATTCCATTTCTTTCTGCTATTTGTGCAAGTTCACATGCCACAATATTTTTATCATTCCAGCCTTTTCTGAATTTCAATGTTACTGGCTTTGTTGCACTATTTACAACAGCTTTTATAATTTCTTCTGCTTTTTCTAAGTCCAATAAAAGCCTACTTCCATCTCCATTTTTTACTACTTTTGGAGCAGGACATCCCATATTTATATCTACAATGTCACATAATGGACTTATATGTTTTGCAGCAAATGCCATTGTTTCTGGGTCACTTCCAAAAATCTGCATACTTATAGGGACTTTTTCTCCATCAGTTTTTAATAATCTTTTAGTCTTTTCATCTCCATAATATAATGCTTTTGAACTAACCATCTCTGTACATACTAAACCTGGATTGAATTTTTCTGCTATAATTCTAAAAGGCAGGTCTGTTACACCTGCCATTGGAGCTAATATTAAGTTATTTTTTAGTTCTATATTTCCTATTCTTAGTGTTTTTAAGTACATCTTTTTTGTCCCCTTTATTTATTAAACATTCCATTTTTTCTTTGACTACTAATATTTAATAATATTCCTAAACACATAAAGCTTGTCATCATTGAACTACCACCATAACTAACAAATAATAGTGGAACTCCTGTTATAGGCAATATTCCCATTGTCATTCCTATATTTTCTAATGTGTGGAATAAAAATATTCCTGCTATCCCTACTGCTATGTAGGCTCCAGCCTCATCTTTTATCCCTTTTGCAACTTGTATTGACTTTATTATTATTACTATATTCAATATTATTACACTACCAGCTACTATAAATCCCATCTCTTCTCCTATTACAGAAAATATGAAATCTGTAGTTTTTGGATGCAAGTAACCTAGCTGTGTTTGGTTTCCAGATAAAATTCCCATTCCTGTAATTTGACCTGCTCCTATTGCTAGTTTTGATTGTAATACATTGTAACCTGCCCCTCTTGGGTCTGCTTCTGGATTTAGATAAGTTTCTATTCTCTGCTTTGCATGATTTGGTAATAAAAAGTTGTATGAAACAGGTACTGCTATTGCAACTATTACAAATGCAGTTATAATATACTTTTTGTCTATTCCAGCAACAAATATCATTAATAAAAATGATATCATATATGCTGCTGCTGTTCCATAGTCTGGCTCAATTACAATTAAGATTAATGGTACTGCTATTATTAATAGTATAATTCCTAATTTGTGAATTTTGTTTATTTGTGACCTTCCTTTTACTTGCAACATTGACATTATATATGCTAAAAATATTATTACAAATACTTTCGATAACTCAGATGGCTGTAATGAAAATGCACCATCTCCAATGTCAAACCAACTCCTTGCTCCATTAATTGGTTCAGTAAATAGTACTGCAATTAATGATATTATTGACATACCATATAATATAGGAGATAATCTTACAATAATTTTATAGTCAATCATCATAACTATTGTCATTATTGCAATACTTACCCCCAACCAAACTCCTTGTTTTTTAAATTCATCTAAGCCAGAATCATATGATGCAGAAAATAATGCAACTAGTCCAATTGTACATAATGCAATTGCACATATTGGTATCCACCATTCAATTTTTCTAAAATTCCTTATATTCATCTAATCACTCTTTTTATCTTTTTTCTGAATTTCGTTTTTGTCTCTACTAGCCATTTATGTTTTCTGTGTTTGAGTCGTTTTGTTCAACTTCCTTTTTTTCTTCTTGCTTTTGCTCTTGACTTTCTACTATTGGTTCTTCTTGTACTTCTTCTATTTGAGTTACTTCTTCTTGATTACTTTTTATCTCTGGCTCTACGTTTGTGTTTAGTCTTCCTTCATCTTTTATATTTAATATTGGAATATTCGCATATAACGCTGGAATACCATTTGTTCCATCATTGTTCTCTTTGTTTGTTAGTTTTACATCCATAGCCGCTTCGTCTATGTCTATATATTTTTTTATTACTTCTATTATCTCTTGTTTCATTAAATCTAAAAAGTCTGCTGATACATTTGCTCTATCTTGCATTAATACTAAATGTAATCTTTCTTTTGCGGCGTCTTTAGATTTTAATGTTTGCTCTTCTTTTTTTGTCTTGTTCTTTAAAAATTTCATTATGCGTTCAAACATTATTTATTAACCTCCAACTTTTGTTTATTTTTTTAATAAGCGTTTTAATTTTGCAAATAATCCTTTGTCTTTTCCAGGTATAGTTACTTCTATATTCTCTCCTAACACTCTTTTAGCAATTTCTAAATATGCCTTTCCTGATGGTGCTTTTCTATTTTGTATTACAGGCTCTCCTTTGTTTGTTTGTGTTATTATGTACTCATCATCTGGTACTACTCCTATTAAGTCTATTGATAAAAGGTCTACTATATCATTTACATCCATCATTTCGCCTTTTCTAACCATGTTTGGTCTTATTCTGTTTATTACTAATTCTGGATTTTTTATTTCAGAAGCTTCTAATAATCCTATGATTCTATCAGCATCTCTAATTGAGGATATTTCTGCCGTTGTTACTACAATAGCACGATTTGCTCCTGCTATAGCATTTTTAAATCCTTGCTCTATTCCTGCTGGACAGTCTATAAGTATATAGTCAAATTCTTCTTTTAATTTATCAACTAATGTTTTCATTTGTTCTTCATTTACTGCACTTTTATCTCTTGTTTGTGCCGCTGGTAATAAATATAACTCTTTAAATCTTTTATCTTTTATTAAAGCTTGTCTTAATTTACATTTTTCTTCTACAACATCTACTATGTCATATACTATTCTGTTCTCAAGCCCCATTACTACATCTAGATTTCTTAAGCCAATATCTGTATCTACTAAAACAACTTTTTTTCCTTCTAAAGCTAAACTTGAACCTAAATTTGCTGTTGTTGTTGTCTTTCCAACTCCACCTTTTCCTGATGTTATAACTATAACTTCTCCCATATTTTCCCTCCTTAGGCTATAATTATCCTAAATTTTACATTAATATAATACACTCAAAATGCCAAAAAGTCAATGAGTTTCAATAAATTTAAGGAAAAAATTGTTATTGTTTTTATATAATTATTATTTGCTGGGTTAATGTATTAACAGATTTTATCTTTTGTGTTTATATTTAATACACTTGCACAAAACAAGTCAAAACCACATCTCTGTGGTCTTGACTTGTTTTTATTCATAAAAATAATTTATTATTCCATTATATATTCCCCATGCAAGTTTATTTTGATATTCGTCTTCAAGTAATAGTTTTTCTTCTGCCGGATTTGATAAAAATCCACATTCTACTATAGTTGTTGGTATTTCTACATGTTTTACTATGTATATATTCTCTATTGTTTTTGCAACTCTATTGTTTTCTCTTTGTATTGCTTCATTTAAATTGCTTTGTATTAATGTTGCAAGCTTTTTCCCTTGCTCGCTTTTTCCATTATAAAATGTTTGCCATCCATCATATTGTTGTTGTGGTATTTTGTTTAGATGTATAGATACAAATATATCTGCACTTGATTCATTTCCTATTTTAACTCTGTTACGTATATCTGATATTTTTTTCTGTTTCAATGTTTTTGCATCTAAATCATATATTGCATTTTCATCTGAACGTGTTAGTATTACTGTTGTTCCACTTTGCTCTAGTAGGTTTTGTAATTTTAACGCTATTTTTAAGTTCGTTTCTGCTTCTGTTGTTCCATTACTACTTTCTGCTCCTTCATCTGGTACTCCATGTCCTGCATCTATTACTATTGTTTTTCCTGATACTGGTAATGATACTGTTGGTACCATCTCTTTTCTGTCACTTACAAATACGAACATAAATATCATTAAAAATAGCCCTAATACGGTTGCTGTTATTTTCTTTTTATTTAAAACTATCATTTCAAAAACTCCCTATATAATATTTTTACTATTATATGAGTGTTTTTGGTTTTTATGTATTTTATTTCCCATATTAAAGTTGTTGTACTCCACCCACTAACATAAAAAGTACTATATGTGCCTTCACACTTTATAGTACTTTTATATTTAATAATTTTCCATTTTTGTATTTTATACTCATTTCAATTATCCTCTCACTTGTTCATACACTCCACTAAAGTAAAAATATAAGTTTTGAGTGAAGCTTCGAATGTAAACGGAGAAACCAGTAGTAATTCTTCATTCCTTATGGGAATAGTTCACTAAGTGAAAAGGAACCATAAGGCATGTTAGCGTTACTATAGGTTTTGAAGGAATACCGAGAAGCGAAAAGAAAAACTTATATTTATTGCTTTTCTATTTGAATTTTGAAACCAGACCTTAGAGAAACTAGGGGAGACACGCCATACGTGTTGTTATAGTAGTTGTAGGTCAAACGTGCGCTGCCACCATACACACTGCACGCATAGTTGTTGTTGTAAGACGAAGGCGAAGCCAGCCACCAGTAGTATCCACCCCTCGTTCCATCTTTTCCACAGTACATACTTCCATAATTTTTATAATCTACTGAGTCTGTTCCTGTATAATATTCATTACTTGCTCCTGCTTGTGATGTACTTCCTCCATTTATTGTATATATATATCCTGGGACAGCTGTTGCTCTATATTCCGCTCCCAATGTGTAACTCGTCACTCCTGGATGTAGCACACTATTATATGAGTCACAATACATCTCTACACTTGGACTTCCTATTACATAATTTGCTTTTGTTTTATCTAAATTCTTCGTCCATAACAAATTACTCTCATTTCCTTCTATTGCTGGCGTACATAAGTATGCTGCACTTTTTTCATTTTCGTTCCATGATGTATCCTGTATATCTCCCCTATTTTCTGTTTTTGCCCAATCTGGATTCATCTCTTTTATTTTTGTTGTTGTTTTATTATAATTTGTATATAAATCACTTAATGTTACATCGTTTGCTTTCCAATCTGCTTTCAAATATACAGTATTCTTTCCATCTCCATACTTATTTTTTGTATCAACAAAAAATATTCTATACGTTGAACCACCTGCCGTGTAGTTTTTTACTTCTTGCCCATAATATTTATCTGGATTTTCTGCAATCTCTTCTGGTGTCACTTCTATCCAATTATCAACAATTGTCACATCACAAGTTGCACTATAATCTGTTCCAAC
>JAAVXM010000060.1 GCA_022790575.1 Clostridia bacterium
CTTCGGTAATAATATTATTGACAGAATAAAAAAAAATATTCCTGAGGTCGGGTGTGGGCAGAGCCCACATCAACATCAGGGTGAACTACTCTTGAAATATTTTTTATGTTTTAGGGTGTCCTAATCAAAAATTATTGACAGGCTAACATAAACAAATCTGAAAAATTAAAAATTTTTCAGATTTGTTTATGTGCCAAATTTATGAAATAAATTTGTGTACAATATATTTAATATAATTGATACAAATATCAATCATTTATTTTTTAAACATCTTCAATCATAAATTCTTTTTTATCATACTTAGGAATAATATAGTCAGGTGTTCCAAAATCTACTATTTTTCCTTTTTCAATAACTAGAATGTTGTCCATATCTTTTAATGTTGATAAACGGTGTGCTATACATATAATAGTTTGATTATTAAAGTATTTGTGTATATTTTGTTGAATCTTAAATTCTGTATTATTATCTAAACTACTAGTAGCCTCATCAAATATTACAATTTTTGAGTCTCTTAAGAATATTCTAGCTAATGCAATTCTTTGCCTTTGTCCTCCTGAAAGCTTAATACCTCTTTCTCCAACAATCGTATTATATTTATCTTCAAGACTTTCTATAAAATTATGTAATTCAGCTTTTTTTGCTGCATTATATATTTCTTCTTTTGTTGCATTAGGCTTTGCTATTTTAATATTTTCATAAATAGTTGAATGAAGTAGTATAGTTTCTTGTGGTACATATGTCAAATTATTATATAATGAATTTGCACTATATATATATATATCTTTATCATCTATTAAAATACTACCATTTTCTGGACTATAAAACTTAAAAATCAAATTTACTAATGTTGTTTTTCCACTTCCGACTTACACCTATAATTCCTATCTTTTGTTTATCTTCAATACTTAAATTAAAGTTTTTAAAAATATAATTTTTATTATATCTAAATGATACATCTTTAAATTCTAATTTTCCAGTACTTATTTGTATATCACTTTTATTATCATCTTCTACATTATATTTTGTATATAACAATTCATAACTGTTTTGTAGCTTTACAATGATTTCACCTATATGTATATAAGACCATGTAAATGAAGTAGTTTGACTTTTTAAAGAAATCATAGCATTTATAAAAAATATAAAATTACCTAATGTCATAGAGTTACTTTCAAATAATTTAATTGAATAAATTATTAATGCAATTAATGTAATGACATACACTACATTAGCTATCGCTCCAAAAATAAATTCTTTACTAGATGCTCTATTCTTATATATATTTACTTCTTGTTTTTTTAATTTTAAATTTTTAGAAAACTTTTCTACTGAGTTATATAATCTTAATGATGTAAAATTTAATACAGCATCATTTAAAATTCCATTATACTCTCTGTTATATTCTTCAGCTTTTTTTATAGAAGGTAAATACTTCTTAGAAAAATATATTAGTCTTGATACTATTATTCCTGCAAAAAGTATTGTTGCAACAATGAAAATATTTATATTTATCGTATATAAAACTATCAGACTACTTATCATTGAAGTCAATAATGAAATGAATTTAGTTGTTATTTGAGTATTTAACTTAGTAATTTCATTAGTTATTTCATTAATAGCTGTAGATATTTTTCCCGTATAATTATCAGTAAAAAATGAATATGCCTTCTTATTTAAATTATTAAATAGCTTTTCAGAAATATATGGTGTTTGTTTTTTTACAATATGTATAGTTCTCGTTATATTTGAAATATAAAAAAATATTAATTCTAGTACAATAACAACTAACAAAACAAAAGCAACATTATATAAATCAGCTATTCGAAAATTTTCCATACTTGGCAAATCAATTATTCCTTTTATTATATACTGTTTCACTAAATCCAATATTTGAGAAATAATCATACTTAATATCATTACAATCGTTAAACATTTTACAGGTTTATATAATGATATTACAAATTTTTTAAAATTTTCTTTTTGCATTTTCTATTTTCCTTTCAAATTCGTTAAATAAAATATAACAAATTTAGTATAGCATACTCACTTTATTTTTTCAATTTCTTATTAATGCTAGAAAAAAATCCTATTGATAAAAATTTTAAAAATACTAACCCATTACAATGGACAAATCTTATGAATAATTATAAAAATTTGGTTGAAAAAATAATATTAAAAGAATTTATATATTTTTAGTAATAGAACACAGAGAGAATTTAAAGAAATCCCTCTGTGCATTTTTTAGTTGGCAAGTTTTGGTCTACCATCAATGTTAAGCATTAATGTAAGTACTCCTCCATAGCCATGACCGTCATACCAGTACATAACATTGGTTTCAGTATCAACATAGACCCAGTCATTGGACTCGATTTCGTTTATGTTGTACATTGAATTATAAGTCCGAGTTTCAATAGGCTCTGAAGATCATGTTTTTTCATGTTTTAATTATTTCTCTTTATAATACATATCTCTTAGTAATTATTCTATACAAAAAATATAAGTATAAGAAGTATAATTCCTATTAATATAAAAAAATATCCCATTAATCTTGTAATTTTTCTAAATGTTTTCTCACTCTTAGGCATTGGATGAAATACGTTTATTCCTATATCGTAACTCATTTTTGGAATATAATTACCTAATATGATAAATAATGTACCTATTATTAAACATACACTTTTTCCAACATAAACTGTGCTTCCTAATGGTACTTCAATCATTATCACATATACTAATACTGTAATAACTGGTATTATCCATTGTAGTATCTTTATTATCTTTGGCTTTTTTTCTTCTAATTTCATATTTTTTTGAGTAAATATGCAACACAATGCTTGAACTATTGCCATAATTGTAGGTATTCCAAATAAAGCAAAATTCTTTGGAGCATAATTATCTGGTTGATTATTTATAGTAAAGTGAATTGGCATTTGTTCTGGTAATTTATCATATAATATAATTCCTAATACCATAGGCAACAAACATACAATAACACTTATTATTAAAACTTTCATACTATCTTTTTTCATTTTTATTCCCTCCTAATCCATATATCCAAGCTAAAACATCTTCAAAAACAGATGTATTAAGCTCATAATATATAAAATTTTTATACTTGCTTTCTGTTATTAAATCTGCTTTTTTCAGTTGAGATAAATGATATGAAACTGTTGCTCCTGTCAAATTAAATTTCTCTGCTATCTCTCCTGCTGACTTTTTTTCTTTTTTTAGCATATCCAGTATATCACGTCTTACTGGGTCAGATATTGCTTTCAATGTTTCTGATATTCCCACATTTATCACACTCCTTTTTAAGTATTTAGAAATATTTCTAAATAGATTATACTATTTTCATGTTTGATTGTCAATGACTATTTAGACTTTTTTCAAAATAGTTACAGTTAAGTATATTTGATTAAATTATAGGATTTTTTATCAAATGCTTAGAAATCAATAATTACATGGCACATAAAAAAGTATATTTACATATTTTTTAAAAATTTGTTTTGTTCGCTTGTATTTCTAAAATATATGTTGTAGTATAATGGCAACCTTTCTCTGTCAGAAGGTAGTTTTTTACTTAAAAACGGAAAGGGGGAAAAACAATGACAAATTCCGAATTAATTTTGCGATTAGTAGAGATGCTTTTGAAAGAAAAAGAAGAAACTATTAAAGCAAAGGAACAACAA
>JAAVXM010000061.1 GCA_022790575.1 Clostridia bacterium
CACAATGCAAATAACAGATGTACGTTTAAGAAAAGTAAATTCAGAGAACAGAATGAAAGCTGTTGCTTCTTTAACATTCTATAATGAATTATTTATTCATGACATAAAAGTTATCTAAAGTAAAAATGGATTATTCATTGCTATGCCAAGCAGAAAAACTCCAAACGGAGAATTCAAAGACATAGCTCATCCAATCAATGCTGAAACAAGAGAGAAGATTCAAAAAGCTATATTAGAAGCTTATGAAGCTCCTGAAACAGAAGAATCAGCAGAATAATAAATTTTATGTCCCTGAAAAGGGGCATTTTTTTGTTTATAAAAAAGCCAGAGTGTTTCAAAGTAAAAATATATTAGAAGAAATAATTTCTACTAATACTTGAAAAAAATAGTAAAACAATGTAAAATATAAAAGAGCAAAAAATAGAAAGAGGCAAGAAAGATGTATTTAATTGTAGGATTAGGAAATCCAGAAGAAGAATATGATAAAACAAGACACAATATGGGATTTAACACAATAAACAAAATAGCAGAAAAATGCAATATAGAATTAAAAAGAAAGAAATTTCAAGGTTTATATGAAAATTGTATAATAGAAGGGAAAAAAGTAATACTACTAAAACCACAAACATATATGAATTTAAGTGGAGACTGTATAAAAGAATTTGTAGACTTTTACAAAATAGACCCAGAAAAAATATTAATAATATATGATGATATGGATATAGAGCCAGGAAACATAAAAGCGAGAAAAAAAGGAAGTAGTGGAGGACACAATGGAATAAAATCCATTATATATAGACTAGGAACAGAAGAATTTTCAAGAATAAGAATAGGAATAGGAAGACCAACGACAGAAGAAGATAGAATAGAATATGTAATAGGAGCAATACCAGAAGAAGAAATCTCAAAACTGAAAAAAGGAACAGAAAAGGCAGTAGAATGTATAGAAGAAATACTAAGAAATGGTATAGATATTGCAATGAACAAATTTAATTAGAAAGGGAATGACATGATAGAATTAATAATAAATAAAACTGAAAACACAAAGATAGTAGCAGCAATAGAAAATGGAAAACTAGTAGAAGTATATGAGGAAAATGAAGAAAGCCAAAAAGCAAGAAAAGAAGGAAACATATATATTGGAGAAGTTCAAAACATAATACCAGGTATGCAAGCAGCATTTATAGACATAGGAACAGAGAAAAATAGTTTTATACATGTAAAAGACATAGTACCACAAGTTGATGAAACAATAGAAGAAAAACAGGAACTAAAAATAAAAGATGTAGTAAAGCCAAATCAAAAGTTAATAGTACAAGTCCAAAAAGACAGTAACAATAAAAAAGGAGCAAGAACATCAACACATATAAAATTAACAGGAAAATATGTAATATTAATGCCAAATACTAATATAGTAACAATCTCAAAAAAAATAGAAGATGAAAGAGAGAAAGAAAGACTATTAAAAATAGTAAAAGAAAGATTACCTCAAAATACTGGTGCAATTATAAGAACAGCAGCAAAAGACAATAATGATGAAAAAATAATAAAAGACTTAGAACAATTAGACAAGAAATGGAAAAAAATATTAAAGGAAGCCAAAAATATTAAAGAAAAGGCAAAACTTTTATATCAAAGTCCAAGTATATTAGAAAAGATAATATTAGACATGCCAGAAGACAAAATAACAAGAATATTAGTTAATGATAAACAAGAATTTAATAATATAAAAGAAAATTTAGAAATAATGGAAGAGGATAAAATAAGGCTTGAATTAGAAGAAAAAGAGGACTTATTAGGAAAATATGAAATAGAAAAACAAATAGAAAAATCAAAACAAAGAAAAGTATGGTTAAATTGTGGAGGATTTATAACTATAGACCCAACAGAGGCATTAGTAGCAATAGATGTAAATTCAGGCAAGTTTATAGGAAAGAGTACATTAGAAGAAACAATATACAAAGTAAACTATGAAGCAACAATAGAGATAGTTAAACAATTAAGATTAAGAGACATAGGAGGAATAGTAATAATTGACTATATTGATATGAATAAAGAAGAGAACAAAGAAAAAATAGAGAACTTATTAAAAGAAAAACTAAAAGAAGACAGAGCCAAAACTCAAGTAGAAGGATTTACAAAACTTAATTTAATGGAACTAACTAGAAAACACATATGCAGTCATAATAATTAAAATGATAATGTATGAGATGACAGAAGGAGGGAAAGCAATAATGAAAGTAGGATTTGTATCATTAGGGTGTAGTAAAAATTTAATAGATACAGAAATCGCAATAGGACATTTTAAAAACAACAATTATGAAATAGAAAATAATCCAGAAAAAGCAGAAATAATAGTAATAAACACATGTGGATTTATAGAAACAGCCAAAGAAGAAGCAATAAGCACAATATTAGAAATGGCAGAATATAAAGACAAAAAATGCCAATATTTAATTGTAATGGGATGTCTAGTACAAAGATATTATGAAGAACTAATAAAATGCCTTCCAGAAGTTGATTTATTTATAAAAATAGAAGAATATGACAAATTATGGCAAAAAATAGAAATGCTAATAAAAGAGGGGAAAACAGAAAAAAATGCAACAAAAGCAAGTAAAAAAATATCAGAAATAAAGGCATTACCAATGCCTACAAGTAAAGAATTCTATGAAAGAGTAATTACAACAGGAGAAAACTTTGCATATTTAAAAATAGGAGAAGGTTGTAGTAATAGGTGTACATATTGTGCAATACCATATATAAGAGGTCCATTTGTCAGTAGAAAAATGGAAGACATTATAGAAGAAGCAAAAAGACTATCAGAAAAAGGAATAAGAGAAATAATAATAATAGCACAAGATACAACAAAATATGGGGTAGATATATATGGGGAGTCAAAATTAGCAGAACTATTACAAAAACTAAGTGAAATACCAGAAATAAGATGGATAAGATTTTTATATTCATATCCAGAAGGAATTACAGATAAGTTAATACAAGTTGTAAAGAATAATGAAAAAATATGTAAATATTTTGATATACCAATTCAGCATATATCAGATAAAATCCTAAAAAAAATGAATAGGAGAACCAACAAAAAACATATAGAACAATTAATAGATAAAATTAGAAAAGAAATACCAGAAGCAACATTAAGGACAAGTTTAATAGTAGGATTTCCAGGAGAAGAACAAGAAGATTTTGATGAACTTTGTGAATTTGTTGAAAAAGCGAAATTTGACAAATTAGGGGCATTTATGTATTCAAAAGAAGAAGGAACACCAGCAGAGAGATTACCAAATCAGATACATAAAAACACTAAAAAATCGAGATATAACAAAATAATGAAAATACAACAACAAATTTCAAAGAGAAATCTAAAAGAAATAATAAACAAACAATATGAAGTAATAGTAGAAGAAATAACATTTGATGGTAAATATTTAATAGGAAGAACAAAACAAGATGTTCCAGAAATAGATGGTTTAGTTTATATAAAAAATGAAAACAAGAAAAAATTATTAAACAAATTTGTGAAAATTAAGGTTATAGATGTAAATGACTATGATTTAATAGGAGAATTAATTGAAAATTAGGAAAAAATACATTGATTTTAGTTGCAAACTATATATTATAAGTGTGAAAGGAATATGATTTTGTATGGAAAAAAGAGAAAAGAGAGTTTTGCCAGAAGAAAAAGATATATTAGAACTTTTAGCAACATTTGAAGAAGAACTAACAGAAAAGCTACAAGAAAATAAAGGAGAAATAGAAAGAGTAAAATACTATGAAAAATTCCAAATGAGAGGAATAGACTTTAATAATGTATTTATAACAACACAAAAAGATGTTGAAGGAAATATAAGTTATCATATGTACATTGGTGACTCAACAAATGAGATTTTATCAATTGATTCAAAAGGGAAAATAAGGATACACTCAGAATTAGAAGCATATTGTGAAGACATAGATTTAGAACAAGTAATGGAAGAAAACGACAATGAAAACGATAGGCTAAAAGGCATTTCTAGGAAAATGGAACCAGAAGAAATGAAAGAAACATTAAAAAATAGAGAAAAAGAGCAAGATGTGAAACAAGAAAATGAAGAAAGTCTAGAAGTAGAAGGTGAAGATTTAGAAATAGGTCAATATAGGGAAATCAAAGACCCATATATATCTAGAAGGATGCCAGAAATATTTAAAACTGAAGGAAGATGTGCAGTGGCGTATTCTAATAAATTAAATAGGTTTGTTATAGTAGAGAAGGTAAATGGGAAAAACAGATTAAAAGAAGAAATTGAACCAGCCAAAACAACATACAAATCAATAATAAGTATAGGAGAAAATGGGGAAAAGATTGAAAAAAAGGTGCCTCATGCATTAATGAAAATATCTGGAAGAAGTGATATAGAAATAGCTATAACAATAGGTCAATATGGTGAAATAGACTTAGAAACAGTACAAGTTTTACCTTGTCAGGAAAGAATATCAAGAGGAGTAAGAATGCAAGGAGAAACAAGAAATAAAGAGGAGAGTTATCAAGTAAGAAGTGAATTTGAAACAGAAGGAAATGAATATTCACACAAATTGGCACACAATGTTAATGATATAATAGAAAGTCAAGAAGAGGCAACAGGAATAAAAGATTTTGAAATAACAGAAAGTGATTATATACCAGACACAAATAAAACATGGGGAGAATTAGTAGATGAGACAGGAGAATCATTGCAAAAATTAATAGAAAGATATAATAAAGAAATGCAGAAAGAAGGCGCTGAATCTAAAAAAGTTGTAGAAACAATAGAATCAGATTATGAAAATATTTCACATGAACATTTAATTTAGAAAGAGGTAAAGTATGCTAATAGAACAACTAATATTTATAATAGTGGCATTTGTACTATTTATATATGTTTTTTACCAGTTAATAAGAAAAAACGATACCAAATATGTACCAATACTTGCAATTCAAGCACTTGGAATAGCAATAGATTTTATAGAATTATACTTTAAAAACGAAGAGTCAAATTTAACAACTAAATTGATAATATATACATTATCAATAATAATACCAATGATAATATTAGGACTAGAAGAACTAAATATAGATATATTGGAAGGGCTTAAAATAAAAATAGCAAAATTATATTTTATGTCAGGGAATATTAAAAAGGCAAAAAATATACTAATAAAACTAGTTACACAGCATCCTGAAAATCATTTGGGACATAAATTATTAGGACAGATATATGAAAAAGAAGGAGGTCAAAGAAAAGCAGTAGATGAATATGCTCAAGCAATAGACATTAATAAACATGATTATGAGTCATACTATAGAATAGCAAATTTATTAATTGACTTAGATAAAAAAGATGAAGCAGCAGATATGCTAACAAATTTGCTTAGTAAAAAGAGTGACTATGTTGAAGCAACGATTAAATTAGGAGACTTATTAATAGAAAAGGAAGACTTTAAAGAAGCGGCAAATATATATTTAGAAGCCTTAAAGGCTAATCCAGTGAGTTTTGACTTAAATTACAACTTAGGGATTGTATATACAATGTTAAATGATTTTCAAAATGCAAGAATGTATTATGAAAAAGCAGCAGAATTAAATACAATGATATATAATACAAAATATAGTTTAGCAGAGATTGCAGTAATATATAAGGAAATAGAGGAAGCTGAAGAATACTTCCTACAAGCAACAGAAGATGAAGAATTATGTGCAGATGCTTATTTGGAACTTGCAAAAATATATCTAATAAAAGGAGATAAAGAACAAGCTATAAAATATGCAAATGTTGCAATACAAGAAGAACCAAAAAGAATAGTACAAAAAATACAAAAAGATGTAGCATTTGCAGTAATAATATCAAAACTATCAATTCCATTTAATTTAGATATTGAAGATGAAGAGAAAAAGAAAAAATTAACTGCAAAAGAATTAATGGCAAAAAGACATTTAGAAGGAATGGCAGAAATAACTAAAAAGATTGGATATAATAACATAAAAATAGAAAAAAGGGAAAAAGAAGATAATCAACAAGAAAAAATACAACATAAACAAAAAGAAAGAGAATAAAATATACAAATGCAATATGAAATATAATATAAATATATTGCTTAGGAGGAGAAAAAATGGAAATTTATCAAGCGATTATATTAGGAATAGTTCAAGGGCTAACAGAATTACTTCCAATATCAAGTTCAGCACATTTAACATTAATACCACAAATATTTAATTGGACACAAGTACCAGAAAGCTTTGATGTGGCTTTACACTTTGGGACATTATTAGCAATAGGAATATTCTTTTTTAAAGACTGGATAGAACTGCTTATAGGTGGATTTAAAAAAGTAGTAAAAAAAGAAGACTCTGTTGAAGGAAGAATGTTTTGGTACATAGTAATAGCAACAATACCAGGAGGAGCAATAGGATTTGTATTAGATAAGTATGCAGAGGAAATATTAACAAAACCAATAATAATAGCAATAGCGTTAATAGTTATGGGAATTGTATTATACATAGTGGATAAAAAGTCATCTACAAAAACAGAGTATAAAGATATGACATTAAAGCAAACTTTTTTAATAGGATTATCACAAGCACTAGCATTTATACCAGGAGTTTCACGTTCAGGTGTTACAATGACAACAGGAAGAGCAATGGGAGTATCAAGAGAATCTGTAGCTAAATATTCATTTATGTTATCAACACCAATAGTATTAGCAGCAACAGTATTCAAATTAGGAGACTTTATTGATTATTTACTAGTAGCAAGTACAACAGGAATAATTGCATTTATATTGGGTGTATTAGTTAGTTTTATAGTTGGAATCATTGTAATAAAATTTTTATTAGAATATTTAAAAAAAGGAAGCTTTAAGATTTTTGCAGTATATAGAGTAATTGTAGGAATACTTGTTATAGCATGGATAGTTTTAGTATAAAATAAGAACCAGTTATAATAGTCTAAATGGCTATTGACTGGTTCTATTTTTATTATTAATCAGAAAAGATATTATCAAATTTATTTCCAAATGTTTCAACTTTTAAATATCTTATATTATCAAGATTTTCATCTTTTTCAAAAGATATTTTTATATATTCAGGAGGCAAAATCTCACTAATTAATTCACCCCATTCAATTAAACAAATGCCAGAAGAAAAGTACTCTTCGCCACCAATTGCATAAAATTCATCAATATCTTCTAGGCGGTAAATATCAAAATGGTATATATTTACATCAATATTTTTATATTCATTGACAATAGTAAAGGTAGGACTTGAAATTTCATTTTGTAAGTTAAAATTTTTTAAAAAACCCTCAGTAAATTTTGTTTTGCCAGAGCCTAAGTCGCCAGATAAAATAATAATATCACCACAATGTAACTTGCTAGCTAAATTAGATGCAAAGTTCATTGTTTCACTTTCACTATGTGAAGTAAAATTAAAATAATTCATCATCATACCTCCATATAATATTTTAACTGAAATAAATAAATTTGTAAAGAAAAAATATATTGATTTTATTTACAACAAATGATATATTATATAAAGAAGAATATTTTTGAGGTGGTAAAACAAATGAAAAGAAATAAAGGAATTACATTAATTGCATTAACAATAACAATAATAATATTATTGATTGTAGCTAGCATATCAACATATTCAGGAATAGAGACAATAAAATCAAGTAAATTTAACAAATTTACACAAGAATTAGAAATAATGCAAGCACAAGTAAATTTATTATATGATAAATATTATTCAAATGGACAAGAAACAACAAAAAAAATTGGAAAAGACATACCAAGTGGAAAAATGGATAAAGCTACTAAAGCACTTAGAGCTTGTAATGTAGAAGAAAGTGAAAAAGGTGAATATAGATTATTTGATGAAGAAACAATAAAAGAATTAGGTGTAGAAGGTATAACAAGAGAATACTTAGTAAATATAAGAAGAAGAGACATAATAAGTTTAGAAGAATTTCAATATAATGGGATAAGTTATTATAGGTTAAGTCAAATACATGATAAAGTTCAAGTTGAAAAAAGTGCAGACTATGAAGAAGTATCATTTGAAATATCAGACCCAATAAAAACAGTAGCTGGGTGGGAAATAAAAATCTCAAATATCAGATTTTCTGAACATGTAGGAAAAGGAAAAATTCAATATAGAAAAGAAGGTACTACTGATGTGTGGGAAACTATAGAAGTTAATGATATAGAAAGAACATATACTTTTACTATGCCAGAATTAGCTTTATATGAGGTTAAGGTAACAGATGTAAGGGAAAAATCAAAAACAGAAAGAACAGGAGTGCCAATACCAGAAGATGCAGAACTATCTAAAATTCCAGGAGAAGCAGATTCTATAAATAATGGAATAGTTGTATATGTGCGAAATAATGGAGTACCAATAGATTGGAGTAAAACAGAAGAAGAATTAAAAAATCAACATGACCAATTTGTATGGATTCCAGTAAGAAATGCTATAGTATCAAATGAAAGTGAATTAGCAAAGGCAATAGCAAAAGAACAATATCCAATGGCTATCATAAATGGAAAAAATTCATCAGGTACAACAAACTATAAAGGAATACTATATAACTTTGAATTAGAAGGGAACAAAGTAGTAGCAAAATTAGAAGAAAAATCAAAAGGATATGATGAACCAATATATTTAAGTGATAATACTAATGCTGATACTGGCGACAAAAATAATGTTGGGATAACACCATCATCAATACAGAATGAATTTAATGAAATGGTGAATAAGGTAAGTTATAGTAATGGTTTTTGGGTAGGAAGATATGAGACTACAAATATGGAAAACAATAGTAGTGTAGATAATACTAATAAAGTTGCAGTAAAAAAAGGAATAAATGTAGGATTATGCAATGCAAGTTGGTACAGAATGTATGCACAACAAAAAAAATATTCAGAATTAGTATTAACAAAAAGCCAAAAATTATCAAGTAGTATGATATGGGGAAGCCAATGGGATCAAATAATGGTATTTATGAAAAATATAAAAAATGGAGATTCATATTATATTATAAATGCTGCAGGAATAGGAAATTTTTCTGGTCCAGATGATGGATATTCTGGAGGAACACCAACAAATACAGGTTGTTTTAAAGTAAACAATATATATGACCTTGCTGGTAATGCATGGGATTGGACTTTAGAAGCCTTGAATTCTAGTTATAGAGTTGCCAGAGGAGGATGTAGTATCAATGGAGCGGCACACTTTAAAAGTGCAATTATTAGAAACCATACTGATATGGATAGTGGTGATTTACCATACTTTGGTTCTCGAATGGTATTATTATATGGAACTATAAAATAAAGAATTAGTTAATATAATGGTTAAAAAAACTAAAAAGAAAGGTGAAGCAATGAAAAAAGAAAAAAAATCAGTAGAATTTAGTTTTGCAACATTTTTAATAATTTTAATAATAATAGTAGGAATAGTATATGTTGTAGCCAAACAAACAGGATACACAAAGGAAGAAGAAGTCATAGTAAATGAGAGTGAAAAAGAAGAACAAGAACATAAAGAAGAGAACACAGAAGAAAAATTATTTTCAAAAAATGTAATAACAATTGATGAAGGAAAACTAAATGACAAATGGCAAATAGTAGACCAAGAAAATGGAAGTATAATATTTTATATACAAGGTCCAAAAGAAGAAAATGAAGATGGAACAACAAATGACATAAGAATAAATATATACTTGCAACAGAGTGAAATGACAAATGAAGATTTAAAAAAACAAATGCTAGAAAATTCTATTTACCAAAAAATAGAATATACAAAAATGCAAGAGATAAATGGAATACAATTTATGGAATTTGAAGCTGAAAATAAAGGAGTTAAAGCCAAGATTTTAACAAAAATGATAGATGGATACATGTGTGCAGCAGAAATATGTGGAGAAGAAAAAATATATGAAGAAAACTATAATATGGCAATGAAAGCAGTAATGACAATAAAAGTTGCAGATAGAATAGATATTAATGTTGCACAAGAACTTATATATAAATATGATAACTTAGCAAACATAAAAGAAGGAGGGACACAATATTTATTAACAAGCTTAAAATTACCACAAAATCTAGAACAAACAGAAGAAGACGCGCAAATACCAGACGAATATAAAGACTATAATTGGACAAGGATAAAATATGAAGATTTTGAAAATGAAATGAAGCAATACATGACAGAAGAAGTATTAAAAAATAGATTTAGTGAATTTGTTAATTATAATGGAGCATTGTTAATGAAAGAAGTAACAGGAAAACAAACAGAATACATGATAGAAGAAGTAAAGCCTACATTTATAAAAGGGAATGAAACAACATATGAAGTGGCAAAACAGCAAATGAATACATTTATAACAATAAGGCAGAATATAACATTAAAACTTGAGAATGGAAAATGTGTAGTATCAAATATAGAATAATTAAGAATTTATAAATTTTAACAAAAATATTGCAAAAATATCCAATTAATAGTATAATATAAAAGGTTAAAAAATAGAATATAAAGAAAGTCCATTTAAACTTATAGATGATACATATAAAAAAATAAAATGGAAACAATAAAAAAGAGAGGTAAAAAGATGGAATATTTATATATACTAAAACAAGTTTTAATGTATATACTAGTAGTTTTTTGGTGTTATCAAATGGTAATAAGCTTATGTTCTTTAGTAAAATTAAAGTCAAAAGAATTTGTGATAAACAAAAATCACAAATTTATGGCAATAATACCAGCACATAATGAAGAAAAAGTAATAAAGAACTTAGTAGAAAGTTTAAAAAACCAAAACTATGACAAAGAACTATATGATATATATGTAATAGCAGACAATTGTACAGATAGAACAGCAGAAGTTGCAAAAGCAGCAGGAGCAATTGTGTATAAAAGGTTTGATAATGAACATAAAACAAAAGGATATGCATTACAATGGTTTTTAAAGCAAAAAATAGAAGAAAATGCAGACTATGATGCATTTTGTGTATTTGATGCAGACAATATAGTAGATAAAGAATTCCTAAAAAGCATGAACAAAAAATTATGTGAAGGTGAAGATGTAGTACAAGGATATAGAGATATCAAAAATCCTACAGACAATTGGATAACATCTGGATATGCATTATTTTACTGGACAATGCACAGATTTTATCACTTAGCAAGATATAATATAGGATTATCACCATTATTAAATGGAACTGGATTTATGGTAAAATTTGATGTTGTAAAGCCAGATGGATGGATAACAGAAACATTAACAGAAGACATAGAATTTTCACTAAAAAGAATAATAAAAGGGAAAAAATTAGGTTGGGCAACAGATGCAATAGTATATGATGAGCAACCAACAACATTTAAACAATCATGGTCACAAAGAAGTAGATGGACAGTAGGACATATGCAATGTATAAAAACATATACAATAGATTTATTCAAAGCAGTAAAAGAACATAAAACATTAATGAACTTTGATGGATTCTTGTATATAGTTGGAACAACACCAATGTTAATAATAACAATGGTATTAATGTTAATAAATGCAGCAATATATATAGGTAACTCAATGACAGGTTTTGAATTTTTTATAAATGTATTAAATTATCTAATACCAACATTACTATTACCAATAGCCACATCAATGATAGCAATGTTCTTAGATAAAAAGCCAATAAGACCTATGATAAAAGGGTTACTATGTTATCCATTATTTATGGGAAGTTGGATAATAATAAATATAAAATGTCTATTCAAGAGAGAAAAATCATGGGAAAAAATTGAACATGTAAGAGACATAAAAATAGCAGAAGTTAAAGAAGAAGCAGTAGTAGAAAAAGTTTTACAATAATATAGAGAGGATTCTCTATATTATTATAATAAATCGTGAGACACGACTAATCGTGTCTTTATCAATTGTTATATAAAGGAGAGTAATATGCCTTTAAGCAAAATAAAAGTATATGCATTTATTGGTGCATCAGGAACAGGAAAAAGTTATAGAGCGCAGATGGTTGCAAGTGAAAAAAATATAAGTTTCATAATAGATGATGGTCTGTTAATAAAAGACAATGAGATAATTGCAGGAGAATCAGCCAAAAAAGCGCCAACAAAAATTGAAACAGTAAAACATGCGCTATTCTATGAAAAAGAAGAGAAAAAGCCAATAGAAGAAGCATTAAAAAAATATAAGCCAGATAAATTATTAATATTAGGGACATCAGATGGAATGGTAGAAAAGATAGCTGCAAACTTAGGAGTGCCTAAAATAACAGAAAGAATATATATAAATGAGGTAGCAACAGAAGAAGAAATGGCAACAGCGAGACATATACGTATAACAGAAGGAAAGCATGTAATACCAGTTCCAACATTTGAATTAAAGAAAGATTTTTCAGGATATTTATTAGACCCACTCCAAATTTTCAAACCAAAAGGAGCTGGTCAAAAACCATACATATCAGAAAAAACAATAATAAGGCCAACATTTAGTTATTTAGGTAAATTTACTATTTCAGATGTAGTATTTAGACAAATAGTAGAATATATTGCAACAAAAATGCCATCAATATACAAAGTAATAAGAACAAGAGTAAATAGTACTGAAATGGGAACAACAATATATATGGATGTAATAGTAACATATGGATATAACATTCAGCAAATATTAAGAGAATTTAAAGAAAAGGCACAAAGAGAAATTGAGAATTTAACATCAATGAATGTTATATCATTAGAGTTAGTTGCTAAAAGTATATATATTCCAAAAGAAGATGAAAAAATGCAACTAGATGGTTGAAGTCTCAAAGTTGGTAAAGGAAATGTGATAAAAGCAATTTCTTTAGTAGGAGGAACTCTGTAATGATTGTAATAAGAGCAATAGTAAAACTAGCAATATATTTATTTTTCAAAATAGTATATAGAGTAAAAGTTATAGGAACAGAAAACATACCAAAAGATAAAACAAAGCCATTAATATATTGTGGAAATCATAGGTCATATTCAGACCCACCATTAATGGTTGTAACAGCAAAAAGGCATGTTAGATTTCTAGCAAAAGAAGAATTAAGAAAAAATCCGTTTTTTGCCTTTTTAGGTGTGGTTTTTGGTGGAATATATGTTAAAAGAGATTCAAAAGATGTTACAGCACTAAAAACAACACTAAAAGCACTAAAAAATGGAGAAAGTATAGCATTATTTCCAGAAGGAACAAGAAATGGAGTAGAAAAAGGTCAAAAGGCAAAAGATGGAGCTGCATTTTTTGCAGTAAAAACAGGGGCACAAGTAATACCTGTAGGAATAAGTGGAGGAGAAAAGCCATTTAAGAAAATGTACATAAAATATGGAAAGCCATTAGACTATAGTAATAGAAATAAAGAAGAGTTAGATGAAATAACAGAAGAGATTATGAAAAAAATATTAGAATTAGCAAATAGCTAAAAAATAAAAGGGGAATGAATAAAATGAATAATCAAAATATAAGAAATATAGCAATAATTGCACACGTAGACCATGGTAAAACAACATTAGTAGATGCATTATTAAGACAAAGTCATGTGTTTAGAGATAATGAACAGGTAGCAGAAAGAGTAATGGACTCAAATGACCAAGAAAAAGAAAGAGGAATAACAATTTTATCAAAAAACACAGCAGTAATATATAATGATGTAAAAATAAACATAGTAGATACACCAGGTCATGCTGATTTTGGTGGAGAAGTAGAAAGAGTATTAAAAACAGTAGATGGAGTAATTTTATTAGTAGATGCATTTGAAGGAGCAATGCCACAAACTAGAGAAGTATTAAAAAAATCGTTAGGATTAAATTTACAACCAATAGTAATAATAAACAAGATAGATAGACCAGGAGCAGAGCCACAAAAAGTTTTAGACCAAGTAATGGAATTATTTATAGAATTAGAAGCAAATGACGACCAATTAAACTTCCCTGTATTATATGCATCAGCTAAAAATGGAACATGTAAACTTAACTTAGAGGATGAAGATGGAGACTTTTCATGCCTATTTGAAACAATAATAAATACAATAAAAGCACCAGACTGTGACCAAGATGGAACAGCTCAAATGCTAGTATCTAATATAGATTATGATGAATATGTTGGAAGAATAGCAGTAGGAAGAATAGAAAGAGGAGTAATTAAAGTTGGGATGCCAGTAAGCATATGTGAAAAAGAGGATAAAATATCACAAGGAAAAGTAGCAAAAGTATATACACATATGGGACTAAAGAAAGTAGAAGTTGAAGAAGCAAAAGCTGGAGACATAGTAGAAATAGCAGGGATTCCAGAAATACACATAGGAGATACAATATGTGACTTTAACAATCCAGAAAAAATACCATTTGTAGATATAGATGAACCTACAGTATCAATGACATTTAGTGTTAATAATGGACCATTTGCAGGAAGAGAAGGACAATACATAACATCAAGACATATAAGAGACAGGCTATTTAAAGAATTAGATAGAAATGTAAGCTTAAGAGTAAAAGAAACAGAATCACCAGACTCATTTGAAGTATCTGGAAGAGGAGAATTACATTTATCAGTATTAATAGAAACAATGAGAAGAGAAGGATATGAATTATTAGTATCTAGACCAAAAGTAATAATAAAAGAAATCGATGGTGTAAAATGTGAACCAATAGAAAGACTTGTAGTAAATGTACCAGATGATTGTGTAGGAAATGTAATAGAAAAATTAGGTAGAAGAAAAGCAGAAATGACAAATATGGAGCCAGCAGAAGCTGGACATACAAAAATAGAATTTAGAATACCAGCAAGAGGGCTTATAGGTTATAGGACAGAATTTTTAACAGACACAAAAGGTGAAGGTACAATGAATAGTATATTTGAAGCATATGAGCCGTTTAAGGGAGAAGTTGTAGCACGTGTTAGAGGAACGATAGTAGCATTTGAAACAGGAACATCAATAACATATGGTCTATATAATGCGCAAGATAAAGGAGAATTATTTATAGGGCCTGGTGTAGATGTATATGAAGGAATGATAGTTGGACTTAATTCAAGAGGTGAAGATTTAGCTATAAATGTATGTAAAGAAAAGCATTTAACAAATACAAGAGCTTCAGGGTCAGATGAGGCATTACGTTTAGTACCACCAGTTCAAATGTCTCTTGAAAAAGCAATAGAATTTATACAAGATGATGAATTAGTAGAAATAACACCAAAAACAATAAGGCTAAGAAAGAAAATTTTAGACACCAAGGAAAGAGAGAGGGCTGCTAGAAGAAAAAATGATTAAAGAAGAATTAGAGAAAATAAAGCAAAAGGCCTTAAATGACCATATACCAATAATAATGGATGATACACTTGAAGTTGTAGACAAAATATTGAGAGAAAAAAAGCCAGAAAGAATATTAGAAATAGGAACTGCTATAGGATATTCTGCAATGTGTTTTTCAGAATATTTACAAAAAGATGGAAAAATAGACACAATAGAAAGAGATGAGGAACGAGTACAAGAGGCGAGGATAAATATTGAGAAAGTAGGAGTTTCAGAAAAAATAAATATATATTTTGGAGATGCAGTAGAAATTTTACCAACATTAGATGAAAAATATGATATAGTATTTATTGATGCTGCAAAAGGTAAATATCCATTTTTCTTAAAAGAAGCTCTAAGAATGATGAAACCTGATGGAATTATTTTAGCAGATAATGTTTTATATAAAGGATATGTAATGAGTGACTATAATAAACATAAACAACGTACAGCAGTAAGAAATTTGAGAGAATATATAAAAGAAGTAACTCAAAATCCAAATATAGAGACAGAGATTTTAGAAGTTGGAGATGGATTAGCTGTAAGTAGAATAAGAAAAAATGTATGTATAATGTGAAATACATGATAAAGTACATTATAAATAATAAAAAACTCATCTAAAGGGAATTCCCTTTAGACGAGTTTTTTGATTAAAAGTCTACTTAGATTAGAATGTTTTTGATAGGTTAAAAATGCTCAAAGGCTTTTCTAAACCAACGAAATCAAAAACTGTGTTATCATAATCAACTGCATATCCAGGAATATTTACCAAGTTCCTGTCAAACTGAATGAAGTCAGAATATCGAGTTTTCTTGTAAGAATGATGTGCTGCAATATCATTTGTAGCAAATACATGCATAGCAAGACTTCGAATTTGTACTTCAAAACAGTATCCTGCTTGTGTTCGCAAGGCACAATGTAAAGACTGATACCCATTGGCTTTAGGATTAAAAATATAATCCTTAACACCATAACGAAACTTTTCCTCGACTTTAGACTTATCAGGAACTACAAGCCTGTTGTATAAGTCACAAGATGGAGTCAAAGCTAATGAGGGGACAGGCTCTTCGCAAAGAGTACAGCCATTAGAAACATAGTAGTAGATAATGCGATTCATAACCTCATAGCAACTATCGATTTGCTGATAAGGGTCATTATTCATTCCAAAAATAACAAATCGGAATGCAAATGCATCTCTAAACCAATCTAATGATTTATTGTCATTAAGAAGCATACAAATCTTTTGCTCAGTGCTTATTAATGATTTACGCCGTCCCTCAATTGAAAAGTTTAAATTTGGTTTTTCTCTCTCTAATGTGCAGTAGATGTCTGTAAATGCTCTTTGGAGTGAACCAATAAATTGATGGTCTGTAATCAAATCATGGTAAAGCCGTAGAGCATTTGCGTGTGCGATATCATCAAAGTTTCCATTTCGTAGACTTTTCTCGTAAAGTCGGATAACCTCTGGGATGTCGCGCCCCTGGTAAATAAAACCAGGTAGTTTACTAGTAATCATAGAAACCTCCTTTACTATTGATACAAAATGTTATCGTGTATATTAGTATATCATATTTTTTAAAAATAGTCAAAGTATTGTAAATTTTACATAAATGTTATAAAATATAGTAGAAATTGAAAAAACTACAATTTGAATTTTTGACTTTAGAAAGGAATGAGATAAAAGTGAAAGAATTAGAATTACTAGCGCCAGCTGGTTCATTTGAAAAAGCAAAAATAGCATATTTGTATGGAGCAGATGCAGTATATTGTGGAACATCATCATTATCATTAAGAACAAGAGCGGATATGCAGGATAATGATTTAGAAGAAACAATAAAATATGCACATAGTATTCAAAAGAAAGTATATGTAACACTAAATATATTTGCATGGGATGAAAAATATGAAGAGATAATTGAAATGGCTAAAAAGTTAGAAGAATTAAAACCAGATGGAATAATTGCAGCAGATGGAGGAGTAATAGAAGTATTAAAAAAATATGCACCAAGTGTACCAATAAATATAAGTACACAAGCAAATATAGTAAGTTTACACTCTTGCAATTTTTGGTATAATAATGGAGCAAAAAGAATGATAATGGCAAGAGAGATGAACAAAGAGCAATTAAGATATATAATGGAAAATAAACCTAAAGAGATGGAAATAGAAATATTTGTACATGGTGCAATATGTTTTGCATATTCTGGAAGATGCTTTTTAAGTGACTTCTTGTCATGTAGAAGTGCAAATTTAGGGGATTGTGCACAAAGTTGTAGATGGTCATATAACTTATATGCAGAAGAAAAAAACAATCCTGGTCAGTTTATGCCAATAGAAACAAATGAACATGGAACAAGTATATTTTCATCAAAAGATTTGTGTTTAATAAAAGAAATACCAGAAATAATTGAAATGGGAGTAGATAGTTTAAAAATAGAAGGACGATTAAAAACGGAATATTATTTAGCTAGCATAGTAAATGTATATAGAAATGCAATAGATGATTACAGAAAAGACCCATTAAATTACAGATATGAAAAATACTTAAAAGAAATTGAGAAAATAAAAACAAGAGAGTTAACAACATTTTATTTTAATGATAGAAAAAACATGGACATACAAGAATATGATGGACATCAATATAACGAGAAGTATCAATTTGGTGGGAAAATAGTTGGGCATGATGGAGAAAAAACAATTATAGATATAAGAAATAGATTACAAGTAGGAGATACAATGGAAATAATAGTTCCACATCAATTAGAACCAATAGAATTTAAAATAGAGAAAATGTGGGATTTTGACACAAATGAAGAAATAGAAAAAATAAATCCAGGAGTAAAAAATCAAAAAGTAAAAATGATTTTACCAATAAAATGTGACAAAGATTGGATAATAAGAAGATTCAAAGGCTAAAATATGATTATCATGTGTTTGGGGGAAAAATAAAAAAATGAAAAATATTAAAGACTATGATTTAGAAGCATTAAAGCAGGAGTTTATACAAATAGGAGAAAAGCCATATAGAGCAGAGCAAGTTTTTAAATGGATATATGTAGAAAAAGTAACAAACTTTGATGAAATGACAAATTTATCATTAGAGTTAAGAGAAAAGTTAAAGCAAATGTATGGAATGTATAACTTCAATATAATAAAAAAGCAAGAATCATCAGATGGAACAAAAAAGTATTTATTTGATGTATTAGATGAAAATGCAATAGAAACAGTGTTAATGAGTTATCATCATGGATATACAATATGTGTTTCATCACAAATAGGTTGTAAAATGGGATGTAAATTTTGTGCATCAACAGGAATACAATTTATAAGAAGCTTAACTTCTGGAGAAATAGTTGAACAAATATTAGCAGTTGAAAGAGATAATGATATAAGGATATCAAATGTAGTATTTATGGGAATAGGAGAGCCCTTAGACAATTATGAGAATGTAATAAATGCAATAAAGATAATAAATAATCAAAAAGGGATTAATATTGGAGCACGTCATATAAGTATATCAACAAGTGGACTTGTACCTAAAATATACCAGTTAGCAGAAGAAAATATTCAATGTACATTATCAATATCACTACATGCAACAACAGATGAGAAAAGAAGTAGTATGATGCCTGTAAATAATAGGTATAATATACAAGAACTACTACAAGCATGTAAAGATTATATTGAAAAAACAAATAGAAGAATATCATTTGAATATGCTTTAGCAAAAGACAATAATGATAACTTAGAAGATGCAAAAAGATTAGTAAAGTTATTAAAGGGTATGATATGTCATGTTAATTTAATACCAATAAATAAAATAGATAATGGAAAATATATTAAAAGTTCAAATGAAAATATAATAAAGTTTAGAGACTACTTAAATGAGCATGGAATTGTTGCAACAATAAGGAGAGAATTAGGTTCAGACATTGATGCAGCATGTGGTCAATTAAGAAGAAAAAACAAGATTGAAAATGGAGGTTCAGTTTATGGAAAATGAAAATAAACAAGAAAAGAGAAATATATTAATAGGAGGTGCTTGGCCATATGCAAATAATTCATTACACATAGGGCATATAGCAGGATTAATTTCAGGAGATGTTATAGCAAGATATTATAGACAAATTGGTGATAGTGTATTATATGTTTCTGGAACAGACTGTCATGGAACACCTATAACATTAAGGGCGAAAAAAGAGAATAAAAGTCCAAAAGAAATAGCAGAATCATACCATGAAGAATTTAAGAAATGTTTTGAAGAAATGCAATTTTCTTATGACCTGTATACAAAAACTGATGATGAATATCATAAAGAAAAAGTAAAAGAATTATTCAAAAAGATGTATGATAATGGTTATATTTATGAAAAAAACGATTTACAACCATATTGTGAAAAGTGTTCTAAATTTGTAGCAGATAGGGAAGTTATATTAGAATGTCCTTCTTGTGGAAGAGAAACAAAAGGTGATATGTGTGACTGTGGATATGAGCCAAAAGAAGAAGATTTATTAAATGCAAAGTGTATTGAATGTGGAAACAAAGTTATAGCAAAGGAAAATATGAATTTATACTTAGCCTTAGGCAAATTACAAGAAGGTATAGAAAAATATGTGAAAAATAAAAAAGCTAATTGGAGAATTAGTTCACAAAACGAGTCTGAAAAATATTTAAAAGAAGGTTTACCAGAAAAAGCTGTAACTAGAAACTTAGAATGGGGAGTAGATATTCCTATAAAAGGATTTGAAGACAAAAAAATGTATGTATGGATTGAAGCTGTACTTGGATATATTACAGCTTGCCAAAAAATATGTGAAAAAAGAAATATTGATTGGACTGATTTTTGGAAAAACGATAAGAACAATTCTATATATATGGTCCATGGAAAAGACAATATTACATTTCATACAATAATACTACCAGGTTTATTATTAGCATTAAATGATGATTATAGATTACCGGATTATATGATTGCTACACAATATTTAAATATAAATTCTGAAAAGATTTCAAAGTCAAAAGGAAATGGAATAACAATAAGAGATATGTTGAATAAATATGATTCAGATATGATTAGATATTACTTAATAGGAAATGGACCAGAAAGAAAAGACAGCAATTTCTCAATGGAGGAGTTTGTAGCAACATGTAATGCTGAAATTGTAAATAAATATGGAAATCTAATTAACAGAACTCTAAAATACAAGGGACTTGAGGAAATACCAGATGGAGAAATGAACAAAGAATTTGAAAATAAGATAAAAAATGCTTATATTGAAGTTGGTCAAGCAATTGAAGATTTAGAATTTAGGAAAGCAATATCAATTATAAGAGAACTTGTTGAGGATGGAAACAAATTTTATGAAGAGCAGCAGCCATGGAAACAACAGAAAGAAAACATAGAAGCATTTAATAGTACAATATATACATGTAGTAATTTAATAGCAAATTTATCTAATTTATATGAGCCATTTATGCCAATGGCATCAAAAAGAGTAAGAGAGTTATTGGATATACCTAATGCTTCATGGGAGTATATTGAAGTTAAAAAGAACAAAGAAATAAAAGGAATAGAACCATTATTTGAAAGGATAAAGATATAATAAATAATAGAAAAGAATTATTGACAAATTATGTCAAATGACGTATAATAATATCATGGGTATATTTTACCTTGTGCAGAAATAGTATAGTAAATAAGTGTTGCTATACTAAAACAGCCTAGCTTAAAAGCGAGTTTGTTAGCACATTGAAAATCAAAAATGGAGGTAAAGTCATGAAAAACCAAAACAACAATCGGAGAGACAAAAGGAACAAGAAGAAAGGCCTAGTACTTGCGTTTGCTGTACTGGTCTGCCTCATCGGAATGATTGCGATGTTCAGAACAGTCCTTTCTTTCGAAAAAGTTCCTGAACCAGAAAAGTATGATGTGATTGTTCGCATCCACGACCAGAGCAGCGTGTATGGTGAAGAACTGGCGACTGAATTCGATTTCGATTTTGAGATTGTCAACCAAAGGCTGATTATTTCCAAGAACGACCTGAAAAACATGTGTATATTTGAGAAAGCAGAAGGTGATGAAGTAGGGACTTACACAATCACAGGTAAACTGCGGAATACCTCGCAAATTGATATTAAATTTATCAATGGTATGTACACCATAACAAAGGCCAGATATGATATGAGTGGCATCAAGTTTGAAGATGCAACATTCAAGTATGATGGTCAATTGCACAAGATTGAGATTCAAGGCGAATTGCCTGAAGGTGTTGCTGTAAAGTACGCCAACAATGAAGCAAAGGAAATTGGCGAATATGATGCCATTGCAAGTTTCGAAGGGGATTACAAAAACTATTATACAATTCCCAACATGACAGCAAAATTGGTTATTGGAACACAAGACTCTATGGGAGGAGATATTACAATTTTTGATGATGATACTATCATATCGACAACAAAACCTGGAAACACATGGAAGCCTGGAAATACAGGTAAACCGCCTGTAGAAAACAAGCCTGGTAATCCTTCGACACCAGACAAGCCGACAAATCCTGATGACCAGGAACCTGAAAGCACTGTTGATGTTGTGGTGTATGTTAAGAATGTTACCACAATGTATGGTAAACCGTTAGTCAGCAACTTTGACTTTAGTTTCGAAATCCTTAATAAAGATGTTAAGGTAACAAAGGCAGAGTTGGCGAAGAATCTTCGACTGAATAAGGAAAATGGAAACAATGCAGGAAAATATGCAATCTTTGGTGAGTATACCAATACAAACCTAAAGGTAAATATTGTACCTGGCACTTATACCATTACCAAAGCGAAGTATGATATGAGTTCTGTTGCATTTAAAGATGCAACATTCAAATATGATGGCAAAAACCACTGCGTCTTGATTGAAGGCCAGCTGCCAGAAGGAGTAACAGTCACATATGTGAACAACCAAGGAATGAAAGTAGGCAAATATGTAGCAACTGCTAAATTTGCAGGTGATACTAAAAACTATGAACCTATTCCTGATATGTTCGCAACGTTAACCATTGAAGCCAAAGGAAATGGTTCAGGGGGCTCTTCTGAACAAGAACCGCCAATCAAGCAGGAAGATGTTGTTGTTTATATCAACGATGAGACAAGTGTTTATGGTGAACCCATAGTACAAGACTTCGACTTTAACTTTAAGGTTCTTAATAAGGACATTAAAGTTACAAAGCAAGAGTTGGCAAAAAAACTGACTATCAGCAAGGAAGCTGGAAAGAATGCAGGCAAGTATGCCATTAATGGAACTTATAATAGTTCCGACCTTGTAGTTAGGATTGTACCAGGAACATATACAATACAGAAAGCTGTATATGATATGAGTCAAGTATCGTTTAACAACAAAACTGCTCAATTTGCAGGAAAAGATGTTGTGTATTATGTGACGATTACAGGAACTCTACCTGAAGGAGTTAGTGTACACTACAGGGATAATACAGCATCTGAGGTAGGCACATACCATGCAGTAGCAATCTTTACAGGGGATTATAATAATTATTATATGATTCCCAATATGACTGCAACTTTAACCATAACCTTGCCAAGTGCAGGTGGGGATGAGTCGAAAGATGATACTGAAAATGGAGTAGAAAATACACCGACATTACCTGATCCTGATGATGAGGATAAGGAAGACCTGCCGGATATTGAAGAAACTCCAGATTTGCCTGATCCTGATGAAGAAGACAAGGATGATTTGCCCGACATTGAGGAGACTCCTAAAGATCCAGTCCCAGTGTTGCCTGAACCTGGTGAAGAAGACAAGGGCGAGTTACCCGACATTGAGGAAACTCCTAAAGATCCAACTCCAGTGTTGCCTGAACCTGGTGAAGAAAATAAGGGTGAACTCCCTGATGTGGAGTTGACACCAACGGAATTACCAGAACCCAAGGACAAACCTAAACAGGATGTTCCTAAAATAGAGCAGACGCCAACTGTAGTAGAACCACAGAATCAATCTTCTGTACCTCAGGAAGTAACCACAGCAAATGTTGTAAATGTAATGGAAACACGAGTTGTGTTGACAAGACAGGGTAACTTTAATGAGGGTTTAAATATAGATATGATGGCAGTATTGCTTAGCAATACTGGAAGCAAAAAGATGCAGAATGTCTCTTATGAAAAGGCATTTAACGATAATAAAACCCCATTTTTGGAAATCAAAGGAGTGATTTAACTCTATAAATGAACTAACAAATAGAGGAGGCTAGATAATTTAAAAAACTAAAATAAATTATAGAAAGGCTGTAACCCTTCCACCATTAATTTGGTGGGAGGGTTATTAATTATATTTCATAAAATGAAAAAACAAAAATATAATAAAAAACAGGGAAATCAAGGTAAAAAAAGAGGGAAAAAATGACAAAAAAAACGACAAAAGCATTGACTTAAAAGCCAAAATGTTATATAATAAATAGGATGTGGAAAAATATAATATTTATTACAAAAGATGTAAAAAAAAATTATAGGAGGAAGTAGTATGTCAAAAACTATTCAAAAATCAAGAGTTGTGATAGTTGCAATTTTAATTTCAATGATGATTGCAGTAGTAAGTCCATTAACTGCAATAGCAGCAACAGACACAGCAGCACCCGTAATAACACCATTACAACAAGCTGGTGAAATAGCACCAGAATCAAAATTACATTTTGATATAAAAGACGAGACAAGAGTATATTACGTTTATTATGCGTGGGATCGTCGTACAGACGGTAATTCTTATTCAACATGGCAAGTGCCAGGTGAAGTAGATCAATATACATTTGAAGCTACAGCACCAAAAGAAGAAGGTTTACATGAATTTAGTATAGCAGCATTAGATATAAATGGTAAACTTTCACTTTGGAAGTCTATACCATATATAGTAACAAATAATCCAACTGGAGCTATAGACACAACAAAGCCAGTGGTAACATTTAATGTACCAGACGAGTATCCAAGTAATGGGGCAACAATTCCACAAGGAATGCCAATTACATTTAGAGCAAGTGACAATGCATCTGGTATATATTATATTGGATGGAAATGGACTACATCCATAGAATCATTTACAACAGGAGCAAATTTAGAATTTAGAACAAATGAAGTACATATCAATGCTCCAGAAGAACCAGGAGATTACTACTTACAAATTCATGCAGTAGATGGTTCAGACAATGTTTCAAAAGGTTACATGACAAGATTAACAGTTAAGGATATGGTTAACCCAGAATTAAGCCTAAATGGACCAGCAGAAGTAGATGTACCTTTAGGAGGAACATATGATGATCCTGGGGCGACATTCACAGATAATTATGATGAAGAAAGAATCGTCCAAGCAAATGAAGTTCTTGATACTTCAAAAGTAGGACCACAAATACTATCATATTCAGCAACAGATAATGCTGGAAACCCATCTAATACTGTTTATAGAAAAGTAACAGTAGTTGGAGACAAAACAACATATGAATTAACTGCACCTTCAAAATATGAATACAAAATAGGAGAAGAAATAGACTTAACAGATGCAGTTATAAAAGTAATTGATAAACGTGGAAACATATCTTATGAAACACCAACAGCAAGCATGTTTAGCAATTTTACAACAGATACAAAAACAAATGAAGGTGAAGTTCGTAGAGCAACATTTTCATATGAAACATCAGAAGTTATTTACAAATATATAGTAAAAGACTTTGCAATTGGAATACAATCAGTAACAGAACCAACAAAAACAATATACAAATATGGAGAAGAACTTGATTTAACAGACATGAAGATGACATTATCAATGAAATCAGGAGAAACTCAAGAAGTTGACCTAACAAAAGAAATGATAACAGGTTATAATCCAAATCAATTGGGTGAACAAGATATATTTGTTAGTTATGAAGGAATGTCAAAATACATAGGAACAGTAAATGTTGTAAACTATGTAGATAAGATAGAATTAGATGAAAATGCAACAGTAACTGGAAAATATGGAACAGCACAAGAAGACTTAACAATAGCAGGAAATGTAATAGCAACAAAAGCAGATGGAACAACAGAAACAGTAGCATTAACAGCAGAAATGTTAAGTGGATATAATGCAAATACACTAGAAGAACAAACATTAACAGTAACATATGCAGAAAAAACAACAACAATAAAAGTAACATTAAGCAATCCAGTAGAAAGCATAGAATTAGATGAAAATGCAACAGTAACTGGAAAATATGGAACAGCACAAGAAGACTTAACAGTAG
>JAAVXM010000062.1 GCA_022790575.1 Clostridia bacterium
ATTATAAAAAATTAAAAATAAGACTAAGTAATAAATTATATAAGACAAATTAAAAAACTAAGTATAAAAACCAAAATAATAAAAAACATTCTGAAGATGTAAGTGAATTACCATTAAAATAAATTTATTTTATGAATAAAATATTAAATTTATTAATTGGTGTATTATTATAAATAAATTATAAGTAATTATTTATATACTTATATAACATATAAATTCAAATTGATAATAAAATAAAAAAATGCTAAATAATAAATTAATAATGTATGATAATATGAAAGTATTTTTGAATTATAGATTAATAGAGTGTAATTTTAATAACAATTCGTAAAAGAGTACCAAAGAATTTTTTATATAATATAAGAATAGGAAACAGAAAAATTTTAGATTGAGTGTTACAAAAATGATTCATTATATGTAGAAGATGAGTGATTAATTTTGATTAAAGTATATATATAAAAATCATGATAGGAATGGTATATTAAAAAGTATAGATGGAAGTATGTATGCTAGGGAATCAATGGATTTAATGTAAAAAGTAGTATATAGACTCTGGTATTATATATGGTATAAATTCAATTCACTAAAATATTGGATGTTATATAAAAAACTATTTAGTTATTGGCGCCCTAAGGCAGAGGCATGTTCTTATAATGGAAATGCTATTATAAATCTGTAAAGAATGATAATAAAAATGGGAATAAATGTAAAAAAGTGGCGCAAGATATTAAGTAGAGTTACATGGAAACGCTTGGGAAATAAGAAGATAGTACATTTTAGCTAAATTAGACTATAATATAAAAAAATATACAAAATGTATGGCAAAATAATTTTTGTATAGATAATATATTGTAACAATACAATAAAATAAATTGCTAAATGGTAACTTGAAATTATAAATAAGTATATAAATTTCAGACACTAAAAAAGGAAATTATAAAAAATAAATAAGTTTTATTTGAATTATAACAAATTGATGGATTATTTTATGAAAAATATAAGTTTAATAAATATAGATTAAATTATAATAGACAAATTATAGATTAAAATACAATAAAAGTTTGAATTGAAAATCATATATATTTTAAAATATTTATAAAGTTAAAAAATTTTTTATTATATGAAAAAGTAAATAGTTTAATTAAAATATTATTTAATAAAAGAGAAAATAAATAATTAATAAAAGGTTTAAAAAATAAAATAATAATTAAATCAAAAAAAGATTAGGAGGTTATAAAAATAGAATTAGAAAATAATATAGAAATAAAAATGGAAAATAATCAAAGTAAATTTTTAGATTCATTATTAGGAAAAACAATTAATGGAGCAATTGATATAGGTTTAAGAGCAATTTTACCAGATTTAATTGAAAATCAAATAATTGAAATTAAAAATAGCTTATTCGAAAATGGGTTGAATGGTGGAATAAAACAGGCCATTAATACAATTGTAGATTTTACAAAAAGTACAACAGGTATAGTTACAGGTAGATTTGACAATATTGAACAAATTAATTTTGCAATTGGAAAAGGTGGACTGATAGACACAATATCAAATATTTTTGACTTTGCAACAAATAAAATTTATGAAAAGGGGTATATTAATAGTACAATAAAACATATTATTAAAAACGGAAAAAATACTATATTAAATACAATATCTAATAATATAAAAAAAGAATTGGATAATCAAAATGATTTATTAGGAGGTCTGGAGAAAAATATAAAGAAATGGAAAGATGCATATAATATTAAAGACTTAAATAGCATGAATAAAATATATAATGCTATAGAAAAGAAATTTGATAAGATTATTCCAATAGAAAATATATGCAAGGAAATCAGGAATATAGAAGCAATACATGAGTTTATTAAGAATAATGGTAATAGTATCAGTATTTCAGATATTGAAAGAGAGGTTATTGAGAAATTTGCTAATATAACATAGGTATTGAAAAAAGAGCATATATGAGTGTTTTTATAATACACTACAAATATACTCCTTAAATACTCTATAAAGAATTTCATTATTTAACATTTTCAGTAATTTTGTTACAAAAATCATTTGAACATAGAATTACATTATATATAAAGTCTGATGTAACATCTGAATTTAGAGATAAAATATTAGTAATCTTTTCTACAATTCCATTATTAGAGTCTTTACTAAAAAGTAAATAATCTGCAGATACACCAGTATATTTAACTACTTTCTTTAGTGTTCTAACACTAAGAGCTCGCTCACCTCTCTCGATTTGACCTAAAAATGAATCTGTTATATCAATCTTTTCTGAAAATTCTTCTCTTGTCATGTGCATACCATCACGTATACTACGTAATCTTTCACCAATTTCTATGTCATCTTTATTATATTGCATATAAGTATCACCTCTAAAAATTTTTTTATATTATATAGCGAAAATTGTCAATATATAATAAGCAAAAAGCATATATTTCGTATATGCAATTGTGGTGTTTGTTGGGAAATATAATACTTTTATAAATATTTTGTATTTTTATAGTGTATGAAAAGTAATTATATAAATTTATATTGTAAACTAAAATATAATTAATAAGGAGACTTGAAATTATGATTAATGATGAAGCGTTAGATAAAATTTATAGAAAGATGCAACCAAGTATTGAAGAGAAAATATATAAAGAGTATCATAGTAGGTTAAAACAAATTAATGAAAATGATGAAGATGAAAGAAATAATATAAAAATGGGTATAATTAGTGAGTTATATTATAAACAAGGTTTTATTGACGGAATGAATTTTATGCTTAAAAATATGTTAAAAAAATAGTTGCTATTTATTTATAAAAATTATATATAAATTTAAAAAATAATTAGTTAAAAGCCTTGCAAAATAAGGATTGTTATAATATAATACTCATGTAAAAGATAAAGGAAAGAGGTAAAAAACGATGAGTGAAAGACAAGATGGAAACATAATCAAAAGAGATATTGAACAAGAGATGAGAACAGCCTATATAGATTATGCAATGAGTGTTATAGTAGCAAGAGCATTACCAGATGTTAGAGATGGTTTGAAGCCAGTACATAGAAGAATCTTATATGCTATGCATGAAGATGGCATTACATCGGACAAACCATATAGGAAGTGTGCAAATACTGTTGGTGCAGTATTAGGAAGATACCATCCTCATGGTGATGCATCTGTTTATGATGCAATGGTAAGAATGGCACAAGATTTTTCAATGAGATATATGTTAATTGATGGACATGGAAACTTTGGTTCTATTGATGGAGATGGTGCAGCAGCAATGAGGTATACTGAAGCAAGAATGTCAAAGTTATCAGAACAAATGCTAACAGATATAGAAAAGAATACAGTAGACTTTATGCCAAACTATGATGATAGATTACAAGAACCTTCTGTGTTACCAGCGAAAGTTCCAACACTATTGGTTAATGGTTCATCAGGTATTGCTGTAGGAATGGCAACAAATATTCCACCACATAATTTAACTGAAGTTATTAATGGTGTAATAAAAATTATTGATGAAGATAATGTAACTGATGAGGATTTAATGCAGATAATAAAAGGACCAGATTTTCCAACAGGTGGAATGATACTTGGAATAGAAGGAATAAAAGAGGCATATAGAACAGGTAAAGGCAAAATCATTATGAGGGCAGAAGCTGAAATCGAAGAAATGAGTGGAAATAGACAGAGAATACTAGTTTCATCACTTCCATACCAAGTAAATAAAGCTCGTCTAATTGAAAACATGGCAAGACTTTGCAGAGAGAAACGTATAGAAGGAATTTCTGAAATTAGAGATGAATCTGACAGAAATGATAGAGTTAGAATTGTAATAGAACTTAAAAGAGATGCTAATCCACAAGTTGTTTTAAATCAATTGTATAAAAACACACAAATGCAAGAGACATTTGGAGTGATAATGCTTGCATTGGTTAATGGAGAACCCAAAATATTAACTTTAAGACAATGCTTGGATTGCTACATAGAACATAGAAAAAAGGTAATAATAAGAAGAACACAATTCGAACTAGATAAGGCTTTAGCAAGAGCACATATATTAGAAGGATTGAAAATAGCAATCGATAATATTGATGAGGTTATAGCAATTATACGTAATTCGTATGATGATGCAAAGGAAAGATTGATTGAAAGATTTGGACTTACAGATATACAAGCCCAAGCAATATTAGATATGAGATTAAAAACACTATCTGGATTGCAACGTGAAAAAATAGAAGAAGAATATAAACAATTAATGGAATTAATAGAACATTTAAGAGCAATATTAAATAGTGAAAAATTGGTTTTTGATATTATAAAAGAAGAACTTATAGAAATTAGGGACAAATTTGGAGATGAGAGAAAAACAAAGATTGTAGCTGCAGAAGGAGAAATTGCTATTGAGGATTTGATTAAAGAAGAACAAACAGTTATTGCACTAACTCATTTTGGATATATTAAAAGAATGCCAATTGATACATATAGAAGTCAAAAACGTGGAGGAAAAGGAATAACTGGAATAGCAACAAGAGAAGAAGATTTTGTAAAACAAATATTTACAGCATCAACACATGATACAATAATGTTCTTTACTAATAAAGGAAAACTATATAGATTAAGAGGATATGAAGTGCCTGAAGCTGGAAGGACAGCCAGAGGAACAGCTATAGTAAATTTACTAAGTCTAGATGCAGGAGAAAAGGTGTCTGCAGTAATACCAATTCAAAATTTTGCTGAAGGAAAATATCTATTAATGGCTACTAAAAATGGACTTATAAAGAAAACTGCTTTATCAGAATATAATTCTGCAAGAAAAACTGGTTTACAAGGTATAACACTTAAAGAAGATGATGAATTGATTGCTGTTAGATTAACTGATGGAGAAGATAATGTCGTTCTTGTAACAAGAAATGGTATATGCATTACATTTGACGAAAAAGAAGTGAGGCCAATTGGAAGAGTGTCACAAGGTGTTATTGGTATAAGAATTGATGAAGATGATGAAGTAATAGGAATGGAATCTATAATATCTGGAGGAAAAGCGACATTGTTGGCAATTACTGAAAATGGATTTGGAAAGAGAACAGAACTTGATGAATATAGAGTGCAACTTCGTGGAGGAAAAGGTGTTATAACATACAAAATAACTAATAAAACAGGTAAATTAGTTGGAGTAAGAATAGCGACAGATGAAGAGGATGTTATGCTTATAACAGATACAGGTACAATTATAAGATTAAAAGTTAAAGATATAAGTGTATTAGGTCGTTCAACACAAGGTGTTACATTAATGAGAACTACTGATGGAGGAAAGGTCGTAAGTATAGAAACATTACTTCCTGAAATAGCAGAAACTGAAGATGAAGAAGAAATAAAAGAATAAAAATTTATAAATAAATAATTAAAAAATTAAGTTCCCCCCAATTTTTAAACAGGAAAGTCTAAAAATTGGGGGGATTTATTATTTTCTTTTAAATCGTAAATCATCACCAAAGAAATAATACATATCATAGAAACCAGCTAAACGAGAGCCAATACGTTCTTCGTAATATTTAAAAATATTATCACTATTTAAATTAGTTGAAATTATGGTTTTTGTAATTTTATTGTTTAAATTAAGTAATCGAGTATTTAATATTGTAAAGAGTTCACTTAGTTTCATGCTATTTAAACATTCTGTACCTAAATCATCAATAATTAATAAGTCTGTTTCTAAAACATTTTTGTAAAAATTGTCTTGTGATGAATTTTTATATTTATTTATTTTATTATCTATAACTGTTTCTAGTAAAACAGGAGCTGTTTGATAAAGTACATTTTTTCTGTTTTTTATTAATTCATTTGCAATACAATTTGTCATAAATGTTTTACCAAGACCAGTATTTCCTGTAAAAAGTAAATTTTTATAATTAGGATTATCAAAGTTTTCTACAAATTCAATACATTTCTTTTTTATATCTAATATATTTTGCCTTGGTGAAATATTTGCATTATATTTCTGTGGATTTATACTGTCTGAAAAAATATTGGCATCAAAAGTGTTAAAGTTTTCTTTGTCAAGGTTTGATATATTAGATTTGTTACAAGATATATTTAATAATTTTTGAGACAAGCAAGAACACATAGTTGAACTAGTATTTTCTTTTTGTATATATCCTGTGTCTTTACATAGATTACATTCATATTGTGGCTGTAAAATATCTTTTGATATTTTCTGTTGACTTAAAATATCTTCTTTTTCCTTTTTTAACATTGAAATGGTTTCATTCATATCTTTTAATGATACATTGTTACCATTTAAAATGTTTTTCGCCATTTTTATTGCATAAGAATTTAGTTCATTATCTATCTCCTCAAGTCTAGGGAGTTGTTTATATAGTTCTTCTTTCTTTTTTTCTAAAGTTAGTTCGGCTTTGCGTTTTTTTTGTTCATATTCTAATAATAATGTTGATAACAATTCATTTGCCATTAATTCTCACCCTCTACATTCAATATGTTAGAATTAGCATATAAATATGATAAATTATCGTATTTTCTTTGCTCAAAAGATGCTTTAGCAACCTTTTTTTCTAATTGTTTTGTGTCTTTCTTTTGTTTGTTTCTTTGTTCTATAAATGCAAGTACTTCGTTTGGAGTTTTTAAACCTCGCTCATGCCAGTCTGTAATTATATTATTGATATATTCAAATGTTGGACTGGATTTAAAAAGTGTCCTCTTTAAAGCAATTTCAATAACATCTAATTCATATTTAAAGTCAATAACCCATTTTTCAATATATGCTTCTTCATATTGTGTAAGTGTTTGCTTTCCAAGTTTTTTTGCAATTGTTCGCTTTATTTTTATGAGTTTTTCTTGCTTTTGCTCATATAGTTCTAAGTCATTCCAGGTTCTAATTTTATTATTATACCACGCTTCTGCCACTGTTTGAATATAGTTTTTATGCAAAGCAGAACGTTTGAAACAATAATCAAAAAGTGCAATCATTACTGTGTCATCAAAATCATATTTAGTAAACCATAAATCAATGTCATTATACCAAGATGGTCCCATAATTCCTTGGAAATATCCGTTATTGATATGGTCAATTACTTTTGCTCTTTCTTTATTTCTAGCTATTTCTTCAACCTTTTCTGGCGAAGCTGTTAAATTTGGCTTATATAATTTATTAAGAGTAATTTCTTGTAAATTAGGAACAATGTAGCCAGAAGTTTTCTTTATAATCAGTCCATTTGTGTCTAAATATGAAATAGAATCATTTATATCCTTTAATGGCAAAGATAGCCTCTTTGATAAATCATTTAGTTTTATTTCTCTATCAAATTTAGCCAAAAAAGACATGTATAAATAGACTTTTACACAATTTGCTGGCATTTGTGATAAGTATTCTGCGAAAAAGATGTCTGGGACAACTGTTTCAGAGAATAATAGTGGTAAATCTGTTTGTTCTAATTTCATTCTAATTCCCCCAATAGATATTTTGTCAAATTATATCATTTTGAGAAATAAAATCAAATATAAAACAAAAAGATTAAATAAGAAAAAATTAGATAAAAATAGTTAAAAAGAAATTAACTGGGGATTTCTAGAAATTAAAACTTTTTAAATAAATATAACTTTGGCGATATTATATATTTAATAAGATATATAATAACATTTATAAAAGATTCTCCATTAAAACCTATTATACTTATTAATAGTACAGGAAAAGTAAGAGACACTAGTAAAAAGATTTTTATATTCCAACTTTCAAACAATATCTGCACAATTGATAATACTATACCAAACCATATTGCATCAAATATTAAATTAGAATAATCAATAACTCCAAAAAGTTTATTTTTAAAATTGTAATTTTGAGGTATTATAAATTTCATAAAACTCCTTTCATAAGATAATTGAATTGCAAAAAATAATAATTAATGAATGTTAAAGCTATTTTTTGAAAAAGTTATTCACATTTTGTGATAAAGTTGTGGAAACTCCACCAATAAATTCACGTACAAAAGAATTAGATTTTATAAGTGCATTAATTGCACCAATATATATAAACTTTATCATTAAACTTCCAGATGAAAAATCTATAGAAAAAAGAATTAGCAAAACTATAGAGACTATAATTTGAATAAATAAAAGTGAAAAAATATTTCTAATCCAACTTTTAAAAAACCAAGAAGTGCTTTCTAATAATAAAGATAAAAAGGCAAATGGAGATAAGAGTATAAAGACTTTTAACATGACATATCTAAAAGAATAAGTAAAAACTAAATTTAAAAGTGACATTGTTAAAGATGCTTTAATTATTCCATCTAAAGAAAATACATTAAAAGATGCTTCTTCTATAGAAATAAAGTTATTTATATTTAATATAAGTTCTGAGAAACAAATACTTTTATTAAATAATTGCTCACCAATTCCTCTTATAGCTAATGTTATATTTGAGAAAAAATCTAATAATTGAGATATAAGAAAATATGAAGAATTTACACAAACACAAAAAATAATACATTTAAATATGAATTGTGTGGGAGTCTCAATTTTGCTATATGTAAAATGTGAAAAAAGGTATTTTATTGCATAATATAAAACAAACCCAAATAAAAGGGAATTTGCAATTAATAAAAGACCATTTGAAGAAGTAGTGCCTAAAATTTTTTCAAAATATGAGTCATTTAGTATGTCTGAACTAATAAAAGTAATATCATCCAAAATTTCATATAAACTATTATCAATTGAAGAAAAAAGATTTTGCAAAATGGTGTTTATAGTATTAATTATGGATGTTGTAATATTTGAAGTATTTTCCATTCTTTTTCCTCACTTTAGATTAAAGATTGAATTGCAGATAGTATAAGGTCAATTGCTAGAATAAATGCATAGGAAAATAATGAACCTGTTATTAATTTTTTTCCTGTACGAATTTTTTCCTCATCTCCAAAACTGAATTTTCTCATCAAAGCACCAGTACATACTGCAACAGCAGCAGCAGGAGTGGAAACTTTTATAATCCAACCTTCAATATCCTCAAATGCACTGTTTAATTTTGTGACCAATTTTGGTGTTGCAGCAAAACATGATTGGGATAATAATAAAATAAAACAAAATATTAATAAAAATATAAATATGATTTTTTTCATAAAACCTCCTTTTAGGGTAATTCCCTATTTAAAATATGGAAACATTTTCAGTTTTATTGGTTTTAAAATTTTACTTCCATCAGACAAAAAAGCTAAAGACGAAAATGTTTCCAAGTTTCTAGTGAAAAAATTAGTGTCAAAAATATAATCATTTTGATAATATGTGTTATAACTTTCAGTTATATTTGAACCTTTTGAATTTAAAGAATGAGTTATATAATTAAAACGTGTTTCTTTAGCATTTTCTGAAATACTGGTGGAAGTTTTTTGCTTGTCTTCTTTACCTAACTGCTTTTGTGCTTCTTCAATAGTATAAATATCATCTGTACGATACCAGATTTTATTTATAAGATTTTGTATGATAACTTTTACAGAAGAGTCCTCTTTTAGTGTGTTTTTTAAAGAAGAGTAACTTTGCGTACATACAATATTTATACATTTAGCTTCACGACTTAGAGAAAAGAAGTTGGCATCAGTTTTTGTAACATATTCTGAATATTCATCACAAATAAATGCAGATGTTCTAACTTTATTGTGTGATAAATTATACATGACTTCAGATTGGAAGTCTAATTTCAAATATGCTGCTATAGTTTTTGATAGATTTTGATATTCTGCAATATTCATATTAAGAACTACAATTTTTCCTTTTGATAACATTGAGTGGAAACCTTTAAAATTTAATTCTGATTTTGGTGCACAAAAAGTTTTGGAAATGGAATAATCTGATACAAACAAGTTTGTAATTCTTGTGATTTCTGATTTTAAAATAGATAGTGTACGAGAATCTAAATTGTTAAACTCTTTTTCAAAAAAGTTTAAGGCGGTATTTAATTCATAAATTTGTTCATATGAATATTTAGAGTTTAAAAATAACTTTTTTAATACCTGTATTTTTGAAGTGTAATAATCAGGCTCTGTAATTAATTTATGTATTTCAGTAAATGTTACATATCCATTATTATATAATCTACAAAGTTTAATACTTTCTGCAAGAACTTGCTCTACTTTATCTAGCCAAAATGATTCTGAATTATTCTCAGAAAAAAGTAATAGAATAGTTTTTAATCTATTAGCTAGAACCATAGGTGAGAGAAATGGTTTATGTAATGGATTGTATCTAATTCCAGAATTAAGACTTATTTCTATAATGTCATTATTTAAATTGTATTTTGAAGCTAAATGCTTTATATGATTAAAATAGTTACCTTTTACATCTAAAATTAATATAGCAATTTTATTATTTGGATTTAAAGAATTATATTGCATTAATTGTTCTGTAAAAGGGTACATTGCAGAGCTCGTCTTACCAGTTCCAATGGTACCAGTAATTAAGAAGTTTTGATATAACCCAGACTCAGGTATAAATACATTAGAATTTGTAGACTCATCTTTACCTATTAATAAGTTGAATTGATTATTATTTAAAGGAGAGATGGTATTTTCACTATTTTCATAGGCTGCTTGAAAAACAGAGAATAATGAAATGATTGAATTTAGTAATATTATATTAGAAGTAATATAAAAGAAGATAAATGAAATTTTAATATAAAACCATAAAGTTGGATTATCATAACAAATATCAAATGGATGTAAACCAAAAGATATAATTAATTCTTCACATTGGAAAATAGGTAGAAATATTTTATATGCATTTAGGCATGACAAAAAAAGTAGTGTAAAAATTAAAAATTTTTTTATAATATGACCTCCTATTTTTTTGAAAGATGTTTTTTCAGATTTAATTTTGAACCTTGTAAATTATGAAATAAATGTATTTCAAAAAACGAATAAATTGAATATAATGTTACAAAACCATTGATAAAATATATTAAAAAGAACAAATTTATTAAGTTGTTTATAAAATCACCGCCTTAACTGATAAACATAATACAACATTATTTTGGGTTTGTCCATACTTTTTTTAAAAAATTTCAAATTTGTATTTTATTTTTTGAAAAACATGATATAATAAATAAGTAAAAGAAATTGAAGAAAGGAGAGTATGATTATTTCAAGTTTGATATATCATACAATAAAGAAAATGAAATTTAATAAAGATACTAAAATAGGAGAAATATTGGAAATATCGCCAGAAAAAGCAGAGATTTTAATGGAATGTGGAATGCATTGCATAGGATGTCCTGCATCACAAATGGAAACACTTGAAGAAGCATGTGAAGTACATGGAATAGATGTGAATGAAGTACTAGAAAAGCTAAATTCATAAAAAAATTTTAGAAAAATAAAAAAATTTGAAAAAATGTATTGACAATTTGCAAAAAATAGTGTAATATTAAAAGGCGTTGTTCAATACACGTATATGGGCTATTAGCTCAGGTGGTAGAGCACTTGACTTTTAATCAAGTTGTCCCGCGTTCGAGTCGCGGATAGCTCACCAAGTGAATTCTAATCTATTTTATATGATATTAGAATTCATCATTATGGCCCCGTGGTCAAGAGGTTAAGACATCGCCCTTTCACGGCGGAGACATGGGTTCGATTCCCGTCGGGGTCACCACAAATGCCACTTTAGCTCAGCTGGCCAGAGCACCGCACTTGTAATGCGGGGGTCCCCAGTTCGAATCTGGGAAGTGGCTCCATATAAGGTCAATAGTTTTGAGATAGCTCTTAATTATTGGCTTTTTATTTTGCCCAAAATACAAACTAAAACATCTAAGAACATAGAAAGTATTTGACAAATAAGTGAGGAAAGGTTTTGAAAATGGAAGAAGTAGTATTAATAACAGGTGCATCAAGAGGGATAGGAAGAGAGTTAGCAGACAAATTATCAAAGAAAGGATATAAAATAATAGCAAATTATAACAAGTCAGAAGAACAAGCAAAAAAACTGAAAGAAGAAAACAAAAATATTGATATATATAAAGCTGATGTATCAAAAAGAGAAGAAGTAAAAAACATGATTAATTATGTAATAAAAGAATATGGAAAAATAGATGTATTAATAAACAATGCTGGAATATCTGGAAGTAATATATTTACAGATGTGACAGATATAGAATGGAATAATATAATAAATAACAATTTGTATTCGACTTTTTGTGTAACACAAGAAGTAGTGAAAAACATGATTAGTAGAAAACAAGGATGTATAATAAATATATCATCTATATGGGGAATGGTAGGGGCGTCATGTGAGAGTATATATTCAGTAACAAAGGCAGGAATTGATGCAATGACAAAGTCATTAGCTAAAGAATTGGGACCATCAAATATTAGAGTGAATTCAGTTGCTCCAGGAATAATTGATACAGACATGAATAGAGACTTAAATGAAGATGATATTGAGAGAATAAAAGAAGAGATTCCACTGGAGAAAATTGGTAAAGTAAAAGATATATCTAAATGTATAGAGTGGTTAATAGAAGATGATTACACAACAGGCCAAGTTATTTCTATAAATGGTGGTTGGGTAATTATATAAATGTGTTATGCAAAGATAATATGAAGTAAACAAAAAAAGTGGCAAAGCCACTTTTTTATTGTTCATTTGTAGTTTTTCTTTTATAGTTTCCAGAAATTAATTTTGGAAGATAAGTTATTATCTTATATACAGCTAATCTGATTTTTTTATTCCATAAATATGTTTTTCTTAATTTCCTTACAGAACCTAAAGAAACAGGTTCATCATCTAAAACAATTAATTCATTTTGTTGTTTTTCAATAGGAAAAGAATAATTTGTTCCACAATTATTATCCCATTCACCTTTTTCATTGCAGAAACAGAAGTTAAAGGTATCAAAAGAACCTAATTCAATTTCTGTTTGAAAGCCAAGTTCTGTTTTTTCCATTTTTAAATCATTAAGCTCATCCCAATTATATCCAAATCCATAATGAATAAAGACATCTTCTGAAGCATCTTGAAAAAACTGACCTGTATATGAAATTTTAATTTTACTATTTTCTACTAACTTATCTGTATTGAAAAATATGTTTTTTGTTAATTCCATTTCTTAAATCTCCCTCATCTTTTGTTAGCACAATTATAATATTAAATTACACAATATTCAAGTATTTTTTCAAAAAAAATGAAAAATTTTTGGGAAAAGTGAAAAAATAGCTAAAAATCTAAAGAAATATGCAAAAAAAATTGTCAAAAAAGAAAAAATATGGTATGATAAAATAGAGGTAAAAAATAAATGGAGGAATAAACATCCAATTAAAATAAATCAAGGAGGTAAATGAAATGGAGAAAACATTTTTCAAAAGAATAATAGCATTACTAACGGTGATAGTAATAATGGCAGCAGATTTCGTTATACTAGGTACAAACTTAATAAGTTATGCTACAACATTTGATAGTTTAACAAACAATCCAAATGTTGAGTTTTCTGCGTATTTTAAAACAGAGGAAGGGACAAGAGTAGACAATATAAGCAAAAGTATCAAAAGCAATGGGATGAAATTATATGCAGAAATAAAAGTAAATAAGGAAGGGTACTTTAATGGAAGTATAGAATTGCAAGAAAGTAACTTTAAATTGAAAAGTAATGTATTGTCAGACAGGATTGCAAGTATAGAAGGGAACAAAATCAATCTAAAACAAATAAATGCAGGAGAGACAGTAGAAATAGAAGTTGATATTGAACCAATAGTAGAAGATAAAATAGCAGTAGACATGATGTCAAAAGAATCAACAATAAACCTTGCAGGTCAATATATGGAAACAACATATAAGGGAATAGATATAAAGGCAATAAAAACTGTGAAAGCGAACTTTGAGGTAGATGCAGAAGCACAAGCAGAAATAGAAACAGAAATAATAACAAACCAAGTACTACCAATAAAAGGAGAAAATAAAAGGATAGTACAACTTATGGTAAAATCAAACATGCAAGGAAACCAATATCCAATAAAGCAAACAAATATAGATGTTGAAATCCCTGCTCTAAGTGGAAAAGAGCCAGAAGAAATCAAAGTATTATCATTGGGAACAAAAGCAACAAATGGAAAAGAAAGTACAGTAATAGAAAGCTTTGACAAAGAAAATGGGAAACTATTATTAACACTAAAAAATGAACCAAATGAAGAAAACAAGATAGAATGGAACAAAAAAGAAAAAGATGAGTTAATAATAACATTTATATATGATGAAATGGTAGAAGCAAATGCGATATCAGTAACAACAAATACTGAGATAGAGTTATATAATGCAGAAGAAAAGAAAACAGCAACAGATACAAAAACAATAGAAAATCAAACAGTAAACAAAACAATAACAACACAAATAGAAAGAGACTCAGAAGAAATATATAAAGGTCAATTATATGTAAATGCTAAAACAGAAGCAAATACAGAAGTAAACTACAAAACAAATACAAAGATTAACATAACAAATTCAGACATAGTAGACAATATTGTAGTAAATGAAGGGCCAGATATGTATGTAACACAAGAACTTGCTGAGATAGAAGCAAATACAAGATTTGTTAGCACAGAAATAAACAAAGAAAAGATGTTAAGTTTATTAGGACAAGATGGAACAATTCAAATAAATGATGGAACAAAAACAATAGAAATATCAAAAGATACAGAAGCAAATGAGAATGGGAATATTGTAATAAATCATGTTGAAAATGTAAACAGATTAGAAATAACACTTAGCAAGCCAGAAAAAGCAGGAGTACTTGAAATAAGTCACAATAAAGCCATTGTAAAAAGTTCATATACAATTGAACAATTAAAAACAATAAGTGGGTTAGCATTAACAAGTACAATAAAAGGAAAATTAGAAGACAAACAAATAGTAGAAAATACAACAAAAAGTACAGTAGAATTAAAAGAAACAAAGACAAAAGCAGAACTAACAGTAAGCAAAGAAAGTTTATCAACAGTATCTGCAGAAAATGAAGTTATTTTAGGAGTAAAACTAATAACAAATGGAACACAATATGACTTATACAAAAATCCAAAAATAACAATACAATTACCAGACACAGTAGAAGAAGTAACAGCAAATGGAGCTGTAAGCAAATTATATGACAATGAATTTAAAGTAAGAGCAATATATAATAAAGAAACAAGGATAATGGAAATAACATTAGAAGGAGAACAAACAACATATCCAACAGATGAAGCATTACAAGCATATTTACAATTTAACTTAAATTTAAAACTTAGAAAATTAGCACCAAGTAAAGTAGACAAAATTGTAATGACATATACAAACGAAAATGCAACACAATATGAAGGTGGAACAACAGAAGCTGGAATAGTTGAAAAAGCAATAAACATTACATCTCCAAGTGGGCTAATACCTGTAAATACATTAGAAACATATAAAATAGAAGGAATAGCAGGAATAAGTGCAAATAAACAAGTAGCAAATATAGACAGAAATACAGCAGGAGGAACAGACTTAACATACAAAATGGAATTAGCAAACAACACAGGAAATGATGTAAAAAATGTAAAAATATTAGGAACAATACCAGCAAAAGGAACAATAAAAGTAGGAGCAGATGATATTGAAAATACATTAGAAACAACATTAAAAGCAATAAATGCAGAAGGAGCAACAATATATTATAGCAATAATATAAATGCAACAGCAGACCTAAATGACACAAACAATGGATGGAACTCAAACTTAGCAGAAGTTGCAAATGCAAAAGCATATTTAATAGTAGTAGAAAATATAGCAAAAGATGGAAGATATAATGCGACATATACAGTAACATTACCACAAGAACTAGAATATGACCAAACATCATATGCAGGATATAAAGTATTCTTCAATGAAGGAGAAAACACAATAGAACAAAAAGAAGAGTCAACATTAATAGGAATATCAACAGGAGAAGAATCAAATAATGGCGAGAGAGTTTCAGCAGGTTCATCACCTGTAGAAGGAATAAATATAGAAACTAGCTTAACAGCTAAAGTAGGAATGGATGAAATAAAAAATGGAGACACTGTAAAAGCTGGAGAAGTAATAAGATATACAGTAAGAATAAAAAATACAGGGTCAACACCATACACAAATGTTATAGCAAAAGCAAGTATTCCAGAAGGAACTGTATATGTAGAGCCAGATAAGGGAAATGCAACAATGGATGATTTATTTGATGAAAATGGTAATCCAATAGAAAATGATGAAGATTTAAACTTTGGATATGTATACTCAGGAGATTCATATTATATAGAAAAGCCAGAAATCAAAGAGGTAACAAAAACAATAACAACATTAGAACCAAACAAAGAATATATATTCAGTTATGAAGCAAGAGTAAACATGGATATAACAGAAGGTACTCAAACATCAAATAAAGCAACAATAGTATGTAATAACAAAACAATAGAAAGTAATGAAATAAGTACAAAATTAGAAACAGCAAAAATAAGAGCAACATTAAAGAGTACAACTCCTGAAAATGTAGACAGAGTACCAAACTTAGATGTAGAATATTATTTCTTTATAGAAAACCTTTCTGAAGAAACAGTAAAAGATTTAAAAGTGGAAGTAATGACAGAAGGATTAAAAATATGGAAAACACTAGGAGAAACAATTGAAATTGTTGAAGATTTTAAAGAAGATAAAATAGAAAACATAGAAGGAAAGGGTATATATGGTAAAACTCTAGTAGCAAAAATAAATGAGGATGCAAAACAAATACCAGTAGCAGTAAAGATTACAGATAAAGATGGAAATGTATATAGGTCAAATGTATTCTCAAATAACATTATAGGAGAAGGTGCAAAAATATCATTAACAACACCAAATAATGGGGGATATGTATCAATAGGAGATGAAATAAGATACAATTTCGCAATTGAGAACATAGGGGGACGCCAATCTGCAGTAGATATTATAGATAATATATCAGAATATTTAGAAATAGTAGGTATTGAAGTAAATGGAAAAACAGAACTTCAAACATTAGATAGAACAGATAAAGATACATATAAAAGCTCAATATCAAATAACCTAAGATATACAGTGCCAGTACAACAAGGTGAGAAAGTTAATGTTACAATAGTAACAAAAGTAAAACAATCAGACAATATGTTTGATGTAAAAACAATAACAAATTCTGCAAAAGTAAGTATAGGTGGAAATGTATATGACACATCAGGAGAAGTTACACACTTTATAAAAGGAAATTACTTAGAATCAGATAAAAGTATTGTTAGTGGTGTAGCATGGTTAGATGCAAACACAAATGGACAAAGGGACTTAGAAGAACAAACATTATCAGGAATAAAAGTATTATTATATAATACAATGACAAATTCTATAGCAACAGATAAAGATGGAAACAGAGCAGAAACAACAACAAACGAAAATGGAGAATATACATTTAGAAGAATGGAATCAGGACAATATATTGTACTATTTGAATTTGATACAACAAAATATGAATTAACAGACTACAAAAAAGAAGGAGTACAAGAAAGTCAAAATTCAAAAGCAATATTAAAATCAATTGTAGTAGATGGACAAGAAAAACTATATGGTGTAACAGACATAATTAACTTAGCAGAAATAGCAACAAATATTAATATGGGATTAAAAGACAACTATACATATGATTTAGAATTACATAAATATATAAGCAGAATAGTAGTACAAAATGATAAAGGAACAAAATCATATGATTATTCAGGAAAAGACTCAACATTCCAAAAAATAGAAATAAATAGAAAACAATTAAATAATTCAACAGTAATATTAGAATATACAATAAGGGTTAAAAATACAGGAGCTATAGCAGGAAACGTAAATAGTATAGTAGACTATTTACCAAAAGAAATGAACTTTAACTCAGAACTAAATCCAGATTGGTACTTATCAGGAGAAAGCCTACATACAAAAAGTCTAGCAAATGATAAAATACAACCTGGAGAAACAAGAGAAATAAAACTAGTATTAACTAAAGCGATGACAGAAAATTCAACAGGACTGGTAAACAATAGAGCAGAAATAGAAGAAAGCTTTAATGATTTAGGAAAAGCCGATATAGACTCAGTAGAAAACAACCAAGTAAAAGGTGAAGACGACATGGGTTCTGCAGATGTTATAATAAGTGTAAGTACAGGTGGAAAAACAATATCATATGCAATAATGATAATAATAAACACAATATTAATAGGATTTGCAATATATTTAATATTCAAAAGAGAAATCAGGGAAAAACTTATGGAAAGGAGGAAATAAACTATGAAAAAAAGTATAATACCAAAATTGTTATTAATATTATTAATAGGAATTTTAATGGTAATATTAAAACCTAATACATGTTCAGCTGCAGACATAATTTTTCAAGACTTTATTACTCAAGTGAAAAATAATCCAGATTATGTTCCTAATAAAAATATGATAACAAGTATGGGACAATATGCATTAGAAGGTACAAATTATGTTTATTGTATTGCTCATGCAAATATGCTTTATAATAGCAGGTATGATTATCAGCTTTATGCAGCATATAGAATAGAAGGAGATGTATGTGTTGATTTATATAATCCAAGCAATACAACAAAAAACTTTGATAATGCAATAATGGCAGGGATATTATCAAGTGGTTCTTTAGGATATGGACATTACAAAAGTGGTTATTGGAATACACAAACAGGAGTATATCGTCATTATAATAAATGGGTTAATGCAAATCCATCATTTGGACTAAGCAATTGGGGGCAAGGAGTATTTGACAAAGGTGGAGGAGCTTATCGTAATTGGTATAATAATATAGTAGCAAATGCTGCAAATGGAGCATATACAAATGTGAGGGTAAATTTATTTATATTCAAAAACATAACTAAAGGAGCTTCATCACTTCAAAATCTAATGATAGCAGTACCATCAGAAGTTAAAGACACAGGAATTGAAATAGTAAAAGTAAGTTCAACAGAAAAAGACCAAAATGGAAACAAAAAACCATTAGCAGATGTAGATTTTGTAATTAGAAGAGTAAGAGATGGAAAATATGTTTCTCAAGCCAAAAAGGTAAATGATGCTGCAAATGAATATGTAGTTACAAACTTTACTGATAATGGATTAGAATATGAAGAAAATGATGACAGAGGTACTGATGTAATTGACTTCAAATTAAATGAAGCATTGAAATTTACAACAAATGCAAATGGTAAAGTTAGAATAACAGGTTTAGAATGTGATACAGAATATGAAATAATAGAATGTTCAGTAAAAAATATAGAATATGATAATAACAAAAATATAGGTAGAAAGTGGAAAATTACAACACAGGACAAAAAAGTACTACCAATAGAATGTGAAAATATACGAGAAATAAAACCAGGACTAAAAATACTAAAAACATATAATCATGGAACATTGCTAACAGATGTAAAATTTACAGTAGCGAAACTAACAGGTAAAAATGGAGTAATAGAAAAATATGTATCAGAAGCGGTAGAAATAGACTATGAAGATAGTGGTCTATATAGACAAAGAAGATATAGCAAAAACAAAAATGATGCATTTGTATTTAAGCTAACACCAGATGGATGGTTTCAAGTTATAGACTTAGAGCCAGGATGGTATAGAGTAACAGAGGTGGAAAACAACAACCCTGGACTAGAAGGACAAGTAGGTAGAACAGAAGATTATCAAGTAGTAAAAGATGTAGTAGGAACATGGGAATTCAACAACACAGGACCATTAGTAACACAATTAAGAATAAAGAAAGTTGACGCAGAAAATCCAAAGAAACCATTAGCAGGAGCAAGATTCACAATACAAATACAAAAACAAGTAAAAGTACATGAGAATTTACGTTACTGTGATGGTATAGACTGCGAGGTTGACAGCCACTGGTCAGTAAGATGGGTAAGCACAGGAGAATATATCACAGGATATGGAAAATATAATGGAGAATATAAAATAACAACAGGAACAACAGCAGTAGAGCTTATAACAGATAGTAGTGGATATATAAAATTAATAGGTACAAATTTTGCAGACTTGCTTAAAGCACAATCAGGAGAATATGCAAGAAGATTTGTAGTAAAAGAAACTGGAGCGCCAAGTGGATACATAATATCAAGTGGAGAACAATACATAACAGAAGATAACTTTAAAGATGGGGATATCAATATAATTACAATTAAGAATAAACCAGATAACCCACCAGATGAACATAGAGGTTCAGTAACAATAAAAGGTTCAGTATGGGAAGATGAAGCATTAGGAAAAGAACATAAAGGAAATAGTGTAAAAGATGTTCAAGAAAGAGGGCTTGAGGGAATAGTTGTATATTGGAAAGACCAAAATGGAAATATTTTGGATAAAACAATTACAGACTCAAGTGGAAACTATGAAATGACATACACAATAAGATGGACAAATCACACATATAGTTTAGATGAAGCTTCAAAATCAAGAATTAATAATTCATATGTAGAGTTTAAATATAACGGCTTAAAATATACAACAGTACAACATGCAGGAACAGGAGACAATACATCAAGGTCAATAGAAAGTGTTAATGAAAGAAACAACTTAAATGCAACATTTGGAGAAGTAAGAAATGAAGGTGTTATGAAAAATGGACAACTAACATCGATAACATCAAACAGACTAAACTATAGAACAGAAGGAAATAAAGCAACATCAATACCAGTTGAAACAGATGTTACAAATAATACATTAAAAGAATTTCATGTAACAGCATCAACAAAAGATGTAGCGAAAAATCTTCTTTCAGATGGAGGATATCTACATCATAGAAACAATAAATCTAGTGTGTGTATAAGAGAAACATCAACAGAAGATGGAGGAGTAATTCATCATTATGGAAACAGAGAAACAAGCTGGGAAATCTGGAACATGAACTTAGGATTAGTAAGAAGAGAACAACCAGATGCAACAGTGGTATCAGATTTATACAAAGTAGTAGTAGAAATGAAAGGACAAAGATATACATACTACTATAACTCAAGAGGAATACAAACACCAACAGGAGTATATGACTATAAAACAAAATTCACAGGGAAATATAATGAAACATATACAAGACCAATAAATCCAGCAGATATAGAATACATAAAAGACCCAGAAAATGCAAATAATGCAGAAGATTTGAAAGTATATGTAGAATATCATATAAGAGCAAAAAATGAATCTGAAACATTATTGATGAAAATAGGTGAAATAGGAAACTATTATGACAATCAATACATACTAGCAGGAAGCTCATTATTAAACAGCAAACTAGAAAAGACACAAGATGTAAATTGGAAGATTAATGGTCCAAAGAATGAACATGTAAACTCAATGTCTACAAGAATATTTGAGAATAAAATGTTAAAACCAGGAGAACAATCAGATATATTATCAGTAACATTCCAAGTAGATAATGACTGCCTAAAAAATGTAATGAATGAAAAGACAACATTATTACATAATGTTACAGAAATAAATGCATATACAACATTACATGGAGCAGATACTGTAGTAGAAGAATACAAGAAGGCAAGTGAAGTAGGAAGAACAAACCAATTATATGCAGGACTAGATAAAGATTCACATCCAGGAAGTGTACAATTCAATATTGATACAAACCAAAATGGAAACTTAGAAGTATTTAACAAAGATTCATTTGAAGATGATACAGATATGGCGCCAACGTTTATATTAGTACGAGACCCAAATTATAAGACAATATCAGGAACAGTATTTGAAGATAAGACATCAGTATCAGCAGATAATGGAGGAAGAATAGGAGATGGTAAACTACTAGAGGGAGAACATGGTGTACAAAATGTAAAAGTTGAATTACTAAAAGTAAATCCAGATGGAACAACAGGGGAAGTGGCAAAAATATACACACCAAAAGGACCAGATTTAGCAGTAACAACAACTGACGAAAATGGTAACTATACATTTGAAGGAGTAGTTGTAGATAATTACATTTTAAAATATACATATGGAAATGATACTAACGAAGCATCGAATGTAGGACTAAAAGAAGCGTCAAAAATAAACAAAGAATATGAAATAAATGCTAGAAATTATAAATCAACAATAATTGCAGATAAAGAAGTAATACCTGTAATGCAAGGAGCAAGTAATGATAAATGGCACTTGACGAAAGATGATGGAACTTCAATAGCAGTAGATGATTTAGAAGTAAGAAAAGCAATAGGCGAATTGAAATATGGAACATTTAATACTGGAGTAGGTATGACAGCATATTCAAGACCATTTAAAGTTCAAGTAGAATATAGTACACCAAGTCAAGAAGCTACTGAAAAACAAGAAAAACCAGATGCAAATGGAGGAACAAATATAGAAGGAAAAGAATTTGTTACAGAAGGAACAGATGCTACACTTGCAAGAAATCCAAAGACAGGAACAGTTGAAGGAAAAGGAGACAGTAATGTATTAACAGGAGAAGGTACTGATTATGAACATAACTGGAACAAATTTGATTTCGGTATAGCTGAAAGAGCACGTGAGGATATAATACTAAACAAAACTATAGGACATTTAAAAATAACATTAGCAAATGGACAAATTCTAACAGAAGGTACACCATATGAAGATACTATGAACTATGTTAAAGCATTAGGAACAGGATTAGCAACAAATAGAGAAGACGCAGTAAAAGCAAAAGAGAAATTCCTATATATTGAAATGGATTCAGAATTAATTCAAGGTGCAAGACTAGATATACTTTATAAATTGACAGTAACAAATAATAGTGAAAAAGACTATGAATATGATTATGGTTATGATTATCAAAATAATATAACAACAAGTGAAAATGCAAAATATTACTATTATGGAGAAGTAACAACACCAGAAATAAATACAACAGTTGATTGGGTAGTAGACTACATGGACCCAGAACTAACTTGTACAGTAGCAAATAAAGTAAAAGAAATAGATGACAAAAAATTAACTTGGGAGAAACTAAATGTAGAGATGAGTAGAGATGACATACAAAGAGTAAACGAAAGAGAATACATTTACAGAGAAAACAAATTTACAGATGCAGAAGTTCATTCAAGACCAAACTGGATACAAGTAACTTCAGATATAGACGAAAACAATGAAGCAACAAAAACACCAGCAGAGAAATTAGCAGATAAGAATTGGATATCAAAAGAGACTAAAAATACAGTAAAAGATAATAATTACCTTGTATTTATTACAAATTACTTCTATGATGTAAAAACAGGAGAATCAAAAGACTTAGAGTTATTTGCAAGTAAATTAATAGGAAATCAAGCAGAAAACTTTACATATGAAAACCATACAGAAATATTACAACTAAATGGAAAGATTGCAAGAACAATTGATAGAGTTGAAAAAGATGGAGAACAAGTTAGAAAGACATATAAATCAGGAAACTATGTACCAAGCTTAACAAGAAGCAATTTAGTTCAAAATACTACAACTATAAATGATAATGTTCCAGGAAGACATGAACAAGATGATGATGCAATAACAATAAAAATAACACCACCAACAGGTTTAGAGAATAATGCAATAATATATATAGCAACAGGAGCAGTAGGATTAATAGTATTAGCAGGAGGAATATACTTTATCAGAAAAAAAGTAATATAGAAATTACTTAAAATAAAAAAAGTTCACATACATTAAGTATGTGGACTTTTTTGTATTATTACAAAAAATAACAGTAATGGCACAAAAAGGACAAGCAATTTACAAATAATGTAAGAATAATTAAGGAAGTAATAAAAAAACATAAAAAACATATATATATAATATAAAAATTTAAAAGAAAAATTGTCAAAAAAATAAATATGTGGTATGATATAATTAGAGGTCAAAGGAGAGAGAAATGAAAGAAGAAAATAAGGAAATAGAAGAACAAAATGGAGCTGTAAAGCTATTAGAAAAGACGGAAGAAAAGGAGAAACAAGAAGAAAAAGAGACAAAAACTACACAGAATCCAGAAAATACGACCCAAAATAAGAGAAAAAGGGGAAAAAAGGCTAGAAAAAGAAAAAAAGCAATGAACAATAAAGAAAATGCAGAAAAATTATCAGATGTTCAGGAAGCAATTGGCAAAAAGGAGGAAGAACCAAAAGAACAGAAACAGTTAGAAACAAAAAAAGAAATCCAACCTAAAAAAAAGTTAGAAGTCAAAAAAGAAAGCCAGCCTAAAAAAGAATTAGAAGCCAAAAAAGAAAGTCATCTTAAAAAAGCATCAGAGGAACAAAAAGAAAAACCAAAAAAAGAAACTAAACAAAAAGAAGAGCAAAAGGAAAAAGATGAAGATATAGAAAAGCAAGATAAGCCTGAAAAAGAAGCTTCAAAAGAAGAAACAAAACAGGCATCCCCAAAAAACCGCTTAAAAACAACAATAATTCTAATAGTAACAGGAATAATAATAGTAATAATAGCAATAATGTCAACAATATTTGCAGTAATAAATATAAACAATCCCAAAATAATAAAAAAAATATCAATTGGAGGGATTGATGTATCAAATATGACCAAGGAAGAGGCAAAACAAGTACTCGAGGAAAAATATGCTACAAAACTGCAAAACAAAATATACTTAAAACATAATGAATTTGAATCAACAATTACATATCAAGCATTAGAAGTAAAATACAAAATAGAAGAAGCAGTAGAACAAGCATATAGTATAGGAAGATGTGGAAATGTGTTCAAAAATAATGCAGAAATAATAAAAACTTGGACAAAAGGAAGAGAAATAGAAGTAAATATAGAGATAGACAAAGATATGATAAGTCAAGTCTCTCAAAATATAAACAATAGTATAAAAGAAGCAGTAGTTCAACCAAGCTATTATATAGAAGGAGAAAAACTAATAATAACATCAGGAAAAGAAGGCTCAAAGGTAGAAGAACAACAATTGTCAGATAGAATATATGAAATATTAAAATCAGATGCAGAAGTAGAAAGCAATATAGAAATACCAATTATAATAGCAAAACCAGAAAAAATAGACATAGAAAAAATTCACCAAGAAGTATATAAAAAAGTACAAGATGCCTATTACACAAAAAATCCATTCACAATATACCCAGAGCAAAATGGGATAGACTTTGATGTTCAAAATGCACAACAAATAATATCAGAAGAAAAGGCAGAATATGAAATACCACTAATAATTACGAAACCTACAAAAACAGTTAAGAACATTGGAACAGAAGCGTTTCCAGATTTATTAGCTACATTTTCAACAAAATATGTAGCAAGTAATGTAAATAGAACAACAAATTTACGTTTAGCAGCAGGAAAAATAAATGGGACAGTATTATTGCCAAATGAAGAGTTTTCGTACAACAAAATAGTTGGGGAAAGGTCAATACAAGCAGGTTATAGAGAAGCGGCAATATACTCATCAGGAGAAGTTGTAAATGGATTAGGAGGAGGAATTTGCCAAATATCATCAACATTATATGATGCAGTAGTAATGGCAAATTTACAAGTAACACAAAGGAGAAATCATCAATTTGTGACATCATATTTACCAGCAGGTAAAGATGCAACGGTAGTATGGGGTTCTCAAGACTTTAGATTTAAAAACACAAGGAGCTATCCTGTAAGAATAGAAGCAACAGTTGGAGGAGGAATTGCAAAAATTTCTATATGGGGAGTAAAAGAGGATGTTGAATACGATATATCAATAGAAACTAGAAAAATAGCAACAATAGCATATACAACACAATATATTCAAGACCCTAGTTTACCAGCTGGTCAAGAAGTAGTAATGCAAGCAGGAAGCAATGGTAGAAAGGTAGAAGCATACAAAGTTGTAAGACTAAATGGTCAAGTGGTTTCAACAACACTACTATCAAAAGATACATATAATGCAATGAAAAGAGTAGTAAGAATTGGAACAGGAGGCCAGTAAAATACAAAGGAGGTAGAATCAAATGGAAAGAACAATAATCAGAAAAATAGTAGCATTAATAACAGTAATAATGGTTATGGCAGCTGATTTTGTTATACTAGGGTCAAATTTAATAAGTTATGCTACAACACAGGACAGTTTGACAAATAATGAAAATGTAGAATTTTCTGCATACTTTAAGACATACGAAGGAACAAAAGTAGATAATATAAGTAAAAGTATAAAAAGTTCAGAGATGAAAATGTATGCAGAAATAAAAATAAAGAATGAAGGATACTTTAATGGAAACATAGAAATATTAGAAAGTAACTTCAAAATCAAAAATGACATATTATCAGACAGTATATCTAGTATAGAAGGAAACAAAATTAATTTAAAGCAAATAAATGCAGGAAATACAGTAGAAATAGAAATTGGAATAGAACCAATAACAGATGACAGAATATCATCAGATATGATGTCAAAAGATACAACAATAAAATTATCAGGTCAATATATGGAAGAAACATATGAAGGAGTAGACATAGAAGCAACAAAAACAATAAGAGCAAACTTTGAGATAGAACAAGGTGTTGAAGCAGAAGTTGGAACAGAAATAATAACAAATGAGATATTGCCAATAAGAGGAGCAAACAAGAGAATAATACAACTTGCAATAAAATCAAACATACAAGAAAATCAATACCCAATAAAACAAACAAAAATAGAAGTTGAATTTCCAAAATTAAGTGAAAAAGAACCAGAAGAAATCAAAGTGCTATCATTAGGAACAAAAGCAACAAATGGAAAAGGAAGTTCAGAAATAGAAGATTTTGAAAGAAAAGAAGGAAAACTTTTATTAACAATAAAAAATGAGCCAGATGAAGAAAACAAAATAGAATGGAATAAAAAAGAAAGAGATGGATTAATTGTAACACTAATATATGATGAAGCAGTAGAAGCAAATACAATTAGTGTGACAACAAATACAGAGATAGAATTATATAATACACAAGAGAAAAAGACAGCAACAGATACACAAACAATCGAAAATAAGACAATGAATAAAACATTAATAACACAAACAGGAAAAGATTCAGGAGAAATATACAAAGGACAATTATATGTAAATTCAAAAACAGGAACAGACACAGAAGTTAATTATAAAACAAAAACAAAGGCAAATATAACAAATTCAGACATAGTAGACAAAGTAATATTAAATGAAGGACCAGATGCATTTATAACACAAGATGAAAAAGAGGTAAGTGCAAATACAAGATTTATAAGTACAGAAATAAACAAAGAAAAAATGCTTGAAATATTAGGCGAAAGTGGAACAATTCAAATAAATGATGGAACAAATATTACAAGTATTTCAAAACAAACAGAAACAGATGAAAATGGAAATATTATAATAGAATATGCTCAAACAGTTGCACAATTAGAAATAACACTAAGTAAACCACAAAAAGCAGGGATATTTGAAATAGCACATAATAAAGCAATAACAAAAAGTTCATATAAATTTGAACAGTTGAAAACAATAAAACAATTAGAATTAATAAGTACAATAAGAGGGTTAATAGGTGAAACGCCAGTAGTAGAAAATACAACAAAAACACCAATAGAATTAAAGGAAACAGAGACAAAAGCAGAATTAACAGTAGATAGAGAAAGTCTATCAACAATTTCAACAGAAAATGAAGTAATATTAGGAATAAAACTAATAACAAATGGAGTACAATATGACTTATATAAAAATCCAAAAATAACAATACAATTGCCAGATACAGTAGAAGAAGTAACATCAAATGGAGCAGTAAGCAAACTATATGATGATGAATTTAAAATAAAAGCAATATATAATAAAGAAACAAAGAGAATGGAAATCTCATTAGAAGGAGAACAGACATCATATCCAACAGATGAAGCTTTACAAGCATATTTACAATTTAATTTGAATCTAAAATTAAGGAAATTAGCGCCAAGTAAAGTAGACAAAATTGTAATGACATATACAAACGAAAATGCAAAACAATATGCAGGAGGTACAACAGAGGCAGGTGTTGTAGAAAAAGAAATAAATATAAGTTCTCCAAGTGGACTAATTCCTGTAAATAGTATAGAAGGATATAATGTTGAAGGAATAACAGGAATAAGTGCAAATAAACAAGTAGCAAACATAGATAGAAATACATCAGGTGGAGCAGACATTACATATAAAATTGAATTAGCAAATAATACAGATAAAAATGTAAATAATATAAGGATTTTAGGAACAATCCCAACAAAAGGAACAGTTAAATTAGGAACAGAAGAAATTGAAAATACATTAGAAACAGTGTTAAAATCAGTAAATGCACAAGGAGCAACAGTATATTATAGTAGTAATGCAAATGCAACAGCAGATTTAAACAATTCAAATAATGGTTGGAATTCAAATTTACAAGAAGTTGGAACTGCAAAATCATATTTAATTGTAGTAGAAAATATAGAAAGAGATGGAAGATATAATGCAACATATACAGTAACATTATCAAAAGAACTAGAATATAATCAAACATCATATGCAGGATATCAAGTGTTTTTCAATGAAGAAGGAGATGTGGCAGAGAAAAAAGAATCATCAACTTTGATAGGGATTTCAACAGGAAATGGACCAATAAAAACTGCCCCAGTAGCAACAGAGGAAGACCCAGTAAATATAGAGACAAGCTTGACTGCTAAAGTGGGAATGGATGAATTAAATGATGGTGATACAGTAAAAGCAGGAGAGGTTGTAAGATATACTTTAAGAGTGAAAAACAATGGTACAAAAACTCTTAAAAATATTTCAGCGAAGGCTGGTGTACCAGAAGGAACTGTATGGGTTGAGCCAGATTATGGAGATTTAACAGCAGATGATTTATATGGTGATGGAAAAGACATGACAGAAGGCTTGACTGAAGAAGAATTAGAAGATTTAATTAAGAGACTAGGTTTTGTGTATTCAGGAAATGCATATTACCTAGAAAAAACAGACATAAAAGAAACTACTCAAACAATAGAAAGTTTGGAACCAGACCAAGAAGTTACATTTAGTTATGAAGTAAGAGTTAATATGGATATTACGAATGGTACTCAAGTTACAAATAAAGCAACTATAACATGTAATAAGACAACAATAGAAAGCAATGAATTAACAGCGAAACTATCAGAAGCAAAATTCAGAGCATCTATGAAAGTGACAAATGATTTAGCTATTGTACCACTTCCAGGAGCAGATAGAAGATATTATTTCTTTATAGAAAATGAATCTAATGAAACATTAAAAAATATAAATGCTGAAATAGTATCAGAAGGACTTGACTTTATATTTTCAAATGATGAAGATTATAATGATGCTGAGATTAAAGATGGAAAAATTAAAATTAAAGATATAGCGCCAAAAAGTAAATTTGGCTATGAAATTATAGCTAGAATACAGAGAGACACAGAACATATAGGAATGTCAGTAAAACTAACAGATGAAAATGGACAAGTATACAGGTCAAATGTATATGCAGATGATGTAGGAGAAGAAGGTGCGACAATATCATTATCAACACCAAATGAAGGTGGACAAGTATCAATTGGAGAAGAAATAAAATATAACTTTACAGTTGAAAATACAAGTTCTGTTCTTAAAATGGTTGACATTGAAGATGAAGTACCAGAATATTTAGAAGTAGTAAGAATTGAAGTTAATGGTAGAACTGAAATGCAAACACAAGAGATAACAAATACAGATACATATAAAAGAAAAATTGAAAACCATGTAAGATATGGAGTAGAATTACAACCAAAAAAGAAAGCGATTATAACAATAGTAGCAAGAGTTAAAGAAGAAGGAAATGAGTTTAGTGTAAAAACGATAACTAATTCTGGTAAAGTTTTAATTGGTGGAGAAGAATATGGAACATCAGAAGAAGTATCACATGTAATTAAAGGAAAGTATTTAGAAGAAGATAAAAGTGTAATTACAGGTTTAGCATGGTTTGACGGAAATGGAAATGGAGCAAAAGACACTGGAGAACCAATGTTGCCAGGAATAAAAGTATTATTATATGATATTACCTCAAATAGTATAGCAAAAGATAAAGAAGGAAACAGAGCAGAAACAACAACAGATGCAAATGGAGAATATATATTTAAGAAAATTGAACCTGGAAAGTATTTAGTATTATTTGATTTTGATAAGGTAAAATATGAAGTGACAGGATATAAAATGCAAGGAGTACCAGAAAGCAGAAATTCAAATGCAATATTAAAATCAATCACAATAGAAGGAAAAGAAGAAAAATATGGAGTAACAGACACAATAAACTTAGGAGATATAGTTGCTAATATTAATATAGGATTAAAAGACAATTATATATATGACTTAGAATTACACAAATACATAAGTAAAATAATAGTACAAAATCCAAAAGAGACAAAGACATATGATTATTCTGGGAAAGATTCAACATTCCAAAAAGTTGAAATAAATAGAAAACAATTAAATAATTCAACAGTAATATTAGAATATACAATAAGAGTTAAAAATACAGGAATATTAGCAGGAAATGTAAATAGTATAGTAGATTATTTACCAGAAGGATTAAACTTTAGTTCAGAATTAAACCCTGATTGGTATTTATCAGATAAAAATTTACATACAAGAAGTTTAGCAAATGATAAGATACAACCTGGTGAAACAAGAGAATTAAAATTAATATTAACAAAGAAAATGACAGAAAATTCAACAGGATTAGTAAACAATAGAGCAGAAATAGAAGAAAGTTTTAATGAATTAGGAAAGAAAGATATAGATTCAACAGAAAATAATCAAGCACAAGGTGAAGATGATTTGGGTTCTGCAGATGTAATTATAAGTGTAAGTACAGGTATAAAAACAGTAACATACACAATAATAATGATAGCAAATATAACACTAATAGCATGTGCAATCATCCTAATATTTAAGAAAAATAAGGACAATATTTAGGGAAAGGAGGGTAATGCTATGAAGAAAAATATAATAATAAAATTATTGATAATATTATTTATAAGTATATTAATAATATTATTAAAATCTGTAACATGTTTGGCAGTAGATTATGGGTCGCCTGCGGCTTTTGCAAATGCAGTTAGAGCAAATCCAGATCTTGGTTATAAAGGTACAACAATGTACATGAGCCAATATGCGTTAAATAGTAATAAGAATACATATTGTATTGAACATACAAATACGATGTATTCATCAACACAAAGTTTAGTTTATGCATTTAGACTAGAAGGACAGAAATGTACAAATTTATTTGATACAAGTCAGTCATATGAATTCTACTCAAATGTTGCACTTGCAGGAATGTTGTCAAATGGAAGCCAAACTTATGGATACTATCCAGTATATTCAAATACACAATCTTATTTGTACATGTATTTAGACACATGGGTACAATGCCATAATGAAAGAATGGGTGGCTCAGGATATATTGCTAATTTTAAAGGACAAGGAGGAGGAGGAAACTGGACCCATATATTTAAACACAAACAACGATATCTTCAGATTCTTGCTGAAGCAGAGCAGGGAGTATATGATAACAAAGTAATAGATATGTATCTTTTTAGGTCAACTAGAGCAGTTCAAACAATATTAGTCGCTGTAGATAGAGGTGATGCTCCAAGAGAGACAGCATTGGAAATAACAAAGGTAAGTGAAGGAGATAATAAACCGCTACAAGGTGTAGAATTCTTAATACAAAGGGGAGATGGAGCATATATTAAAGATGCTAAAGAAGTTAAACCAGGAGTATATAAACCAGTTGGATATGCAGAAGTAGGATATGAGGGATTTGACGAGTTCATAGGAGAAGGTCAGGATTCATTTAAACAAACAGAGGCATATAAATTCAAAACAGATGCAAATGGTAAATTAAAGATAGTTGGGTTAGAGGACTCAGTAGAATATACTGCAATAGAATATGCAACAAATATACAAGAATTTGATACGAGCCAAAATATAGGAAGGCAAGAAAAATTTACAGCAAAACGTGGAGAGACCCATCAGATGGTATTTAAAAATATACCAGGAAAGCCTACAGGATTAAAAATAACAAAAACGTATAATAAAGGAAACATATTAACAGAAGTTGGGTTTGTACTGGGAAGATTAGACAGACAAGGTGGAACTGTACAAGAATGGGTATCAGAAGCTATAGATGTAAGCTATGAAAATAGTGGTTCTTATAGATGTAGAAATTATGCACCTAATTTAGGTGTGGAACGTGAATGGCAATCAAGAGCAAGAACGTTTTTTGTAAATAGAGATGGATGGATACAAGTTACAAACTTAAAGCCAGGATGGTATAGGGTTATAGAAGCATATAACTCAAACCCAGGATTTGAAAGTCAGTGGGGTAAAATGCTAGATTTTGAAGTTAGAAAAGAACAAGTAATTGAATATCAATTTGACAATACAACAACAACAACCCAATTTAGAATTCAAAAATTAGATAAAGCAACCAAAAAGAAACTACAAGGAGCACAGTTCTCATTTGAACTACAACATGAAGTGAGAAGGCACTATGCAGACAGGTTTGATTGGTGTTATGACAGACCTAATCGTTGTGATGACCCAGAGCACTGGAGAACTGAATGGGAAAATGTAGCATGGCTTTCAGGCTATACAGGTTCAACAGTAAATACAAGTCAATCAAAAGTGGTACTTACTACTGATGCAGATGGATATATAATGTTTGTAGGAGCAAACATTATGAACTTAATTGCACCGCCACAAGGAGAGAAGCGAAGAATTGTAGTAACAGAGGAAAATGCACCAAAAGGATATGACAAAATAACCAAACCAATAATTATAACAAAAGATGATATAAAAGAAGGTCTCATAAATACAAAAGTAATAGAAAATCACAAAACTGGAACACCTACAAATCCTAGTACATCAACACATAGAGGAAATGCAACAATATCAGGAATGGTATGGAAAGATGAATTAGATGGAAAAGGGAATAAAGGGAATAGTCAGAAAGACTCTTCAGAAAATGGTGTACCAGGAGTAGTAGTACGTTGGATGAGTGGTGGAGAACAGTTAGATTCAACAATAACAGATGAAAATGGAAAATACACAATGACATATACAGTATCATATGAGAATCATACATATAGTTTACCATCATCAGAAATAAATAAACTTAACAATTCATATATAGAATTCCAATATAATGGAATGAAATATACAACAGTAGCGATTACAGAACCAGGGGACAATAAATCAATAGCAAGAGAAAATGCAACAGAAAGAAACAAGTTAAATAATTCATTTAAAGAAATAACAAACCAAGGAGTATCAGGAACTACTATAACATCAAGTAGACTAAATTATATACAAAGTCAAAGTAATGCCTCTGAATCAAAACCAGCAGGAGCTGATGTAGTAAGTGAAACACTTAACGAGTTCAAGATTAAAGCATCAACAAATGGAGTTGCAAGTGGATTACTTTCAAATTATAAATTCCATAGAAGAAACTCATCAAGTGTCTGTGTAAGTGAATCGACAGATGAGGATGGACATACACATCACAGTTATGGTAACAGAGAAACAAGCTGGGAAATATGGAATATGAATTTAGGTCTAGTAGAAAGAGAACAACCAGATGTTGCAATAACATCAGACCTATATAAAGTAGTTGTAGAAATGAAAAATCAAAGATATACATATTACTACAACGCAAGAGGAATACAAACACCAGGAGATTACGATTATACAGCTAAATTCTCAGGAAAATATGACCAAAAATATAGAAGACCAGTAAATCCATCAGATATAGAATATATGGTAGATAATAAGAATTCAGACGAAATGAAAGTGTATGTAGAATATCATATACGAGCTAAGAACCAATCAGCAACATTATCGATGAAAGTAGGAGAAATAGTCAACTACTTTGACAGTGGCTATACATATGATACAAGCTTCCAAAAAAGTAAATTACTAGACTCAAATCTGAAGGAATTAAAAAATAATGTCTCATGGACGAGTGGAGATGGAAAAGGAAGTAATAAACATGACAAACAGATGAGTTCAATACACACAGGAGAATTAAAAGATACTGTATTAAAGGCAGGAGAACAATCAAATATATTATCAATAACATTTAAAGTAACTGGAGATAGAATAAGAGAAGTAACAGAAGAAGATAAGGCATTATTACATAATGTCTCAGAAATAAGTGCATATACAACATTACATGGAGACAAAACATTAGTTGAAGAATACAAAACAGCAAGCAGTGCAGGTAAAGCAGGTCAATTATATGCAGGATTAGATAAAGACTCTCAACCAGGAAGTGTGCAAATTACAATTAATGATGGAGAAATTAGTAAAACATCATTTGAAGATGATACAGATATGGCTCCAACATTTATATTAGTGAAAGACAATGATGAAGGAGAAGTTAAATATAAGACAATATCAGGAACTGTATTTGAAGATAAATCAATTACCCCAGGAGGACCAGGACAAGAAAGAAGAGGAGATGGGGTATATAATGAAGGCGATAATCCAGTACAAAATGTTAAAGTGGAATTATTAAAAGTCAAAGATGATGGAACAGGACTTGAAAATGCAACATTATATGACGAAAAATTGTATACTGATACTAAAGGAAAGGATACAGCTATAAGATATACAGATGAAAATGGAAACTTTACATTTGAGGGAGTAGTAGTAGATACATATGTTATAAGGTATACATATGGAGATAAAACAGAGGACAGGATAGTTGATGAAAGTGATAAGATTGACGGAAATATATTGAATGAAGCAACAACAATAGATGGAACAACAACAATAAATGCTAGAAACTATAAGTCAACAGTAATAACAGGCGAACCAGTAAAAACAGTAATGGGACAAGATAGTTATGGAGATGATGACTCAGAATCATATAGATGGCATTTAACAACACCAGATGGAACTTCAATTGCAGTAGATAACTTAAAGAAGAGAAGCGCAATAGGTTCATTAAAGAATAGTACATATGATGACAAGATAAATATGACAGCATATTCAAAGCAATTTAAAGTACAAGTAGAGTATACTACAGATAAACAATCAGCAACTATGAAACAAGAAGAAAATGGAGACATTGAAGGAAAAGAATATATTGCAAATGGAGAAGATATTTCACTAATAAGGGAAAAGGATGAAAATGACAAAGAAAAAGACACAAGAGACTTAAATATTTTACAAGGAAAGTCAGAAGACGAAAATAGAAAACCAAAAGATTATGACCATGAATGGACTATGTTTGATTTTGGTATAATTGAAAGGGCACGTGAAGATATAGTTTTAAACAAAACAATCAAACATATCAGAATAACACTAGCAAATGGGCAAATACTAACAGAAGGAGAACCATATGCAACAAAATTAAATTATGTTAAAGCACTAGGAGAAGGATATATTTATACAAGAGAAGACTATGAGAAATCAAAGAAGAGAGATAAATTATTGTATATGGAAATAGACTCAGAATTAATACAAGGTGCAAGGCTAGACATATTATATGAAATGACAGTAACAAATAATAGTGAAAAAGATTATGAATATATTTATGATTATACCTATAATAATGTAGAACCTATTACACATGATAGTAGAGCAAGTTACTACTATTATGGAGAAACTTTAACAATTCCAGAAATATCAAATACAGTTGAATTGGTAGCAGATTATATGGACCCTGAGCTAACTTGTACAGTAGGAAGCGAAATTAGTAGAGATGATGTTGAAAAAGTTAATTCAGAAAATTGGGAACAAGTAAAATTTAAAGGTGGAGCAAATGGTAAACCAGCAGAACAATTAGGACAACAAGGATTGGTATCAGACCCAACTATAGAAATCGTAAATAAAAATAATTATCTAGTATTTAAAACAAAATCATTTGATGGAGTAATAACTGATAGAGCTGATGCTAGCAAGTATCAAAAGAAAGTACAATTATTTGCAAGCAAATTACTTGGTAACCAAGCTGAAGAATATACATATGAAAATCATGCAGAAATATTACAGCTAAATGGAAGAATTGCAAGAACAATAGATAGTGTTGAAGCTGATGGAAAACAAGTAGAGAAAACATATAAACCAGGAGACTATACACCAAATGTTACAATAATAGACCATAAACAAGATGATGATGCAATAACAATACGAATAACTCCACCAACAGGTACAACAGATAATGCTATAATGTATATATCAGCAGGAGTGATAGGACTAATAGTACTAGCAGGAGGAATATATTTCATAAAGAAAAAAATAATTGGATAAATTATTTAATTTAAAAGGAGCTCATATACTTGACAATTGAGCTCCTTAGTATTATAATAATTATTGTTATAAAATATAAACTTTATATATGGCTCATTAGCTCAGTTGGTAGAGCAACAGACTCTTAATCTGGAGGTCCTCGGTTCGAAGCCGAGATGAGTCACCAAAAGTAATTATTACACCTATATAATTCTTTATATAGGTTTTTTATGTAGTATGAAATGATGTAATAAAAGATAATGATATATATATTATGTTGACATGTATAATGGTTTATGATATAATGTATAAGTATTGGAAGCAGCAAGTCTGTATTTATAAATAACTTATGACTGAATAGTTATAGGTAGACCCTATACTTTTTGGTATATACCCAGCGAATTTACAACAAAAAAAGGAGGGCCAATAAAATGAAAGAAATGTTGGCAAAAGAAGTGAAGGTTAACAATCTCATGAGACAGAGGAATTTCATCAAAAAAGCTCTGCTTGCCAGAGCTAATGCGCCGGATTGCGACCCATCCTGGTCCTATATAGGACAGATTTTCCCAGAAAATATCGATTACTTTAAAGAGCAGGGCTACAAAATTGACAGATTTTGTAGCAGCCAAGACTTAGGACTGACTTTAGGCAAATATATATATGTCTTCAATGTCAGTAATGATGTCAAGTTGTCTAGAGAAGAACAGAAAGCCGCAGAAGCTGAACTGGTAGACTGTGATGAAGACGACGAAATTGTGGACTGTGATGAAGACAACGAACTGGTAGACTGTGGCAGTGATGACGATAAAATCAGAGAAATTCTGGAAGTACTTGCAGAAACACTTAATGAGATAGTAGACAAAGAAGCCTCTTGTAGAGAAGGAAGTAGAAGCGAAGATGACAAGATGATAAGTGTATTGAGAATTCCCAGTGAGGATTTCTCTAAGTATATAAGTGAAGGTGTATTCGGGGACTTTTTCTCTGAAAGATAAATGCTAACAGTCAAAAGGGCTTGCATAGAAATATGTAAGCCCTTTTGATATGTATATACTAGAAAAAATAAAATATGTTTATTATGTTCTGTATTTATCGGCCACCGCCGCCACCTCCGTCCACCGGCCACCTCCGCCTCCACCAGAGAAGCCGCCACCTGAACCACTTCCAGAAGAAGGTACAGCGGAATAAACCGAAGAAGATATGCAACTACCTATATCAAAAGAATTAACTAAATGAATATAAGAATATGAATATAGAGCAGAATTCATATCAGACAATTCGGGATATATAACTTTCAACTGTTTTAAAACCTCTGAAGAAATTCCAAAAGCAGTTGCAAAGACTAAATACTTTTCCCATACAACTAAAGATGGAATATCTTTATCTTTCAATAGTGAAAAATCTTCCATATATTTTTTAAAAGCCTTCCATTGTTGAATTTCATCAACGCCCTTTTGAGTAAATAGATTTACTTTAGAAGATATTTTAAATAAAATACAAGCATTTAAAATTAATAAAGCTATTAATAGTCCAAAAGTGCCCCATACTATTGGTGAAAGACTCATCTCAACAGCAGACAAGGAAACAACTATAAAAAATACTATGAAAAGATAAGTCATTCCCATACCAGCATGTTTATTTCTAACTTTCTCATTTTCCTTAATATAGTTTTTGCTATCAATTTCTACTTTTCTTATATTTCTTTCTAATTCAGCGTCTAATTTATTTATAGCAGAAGGATGTTTCCTTAAATATTTTGTTATATCTTTTGTTGTTAATTCATTATTATTAGCGACTTTTCCAAGAAAATCTATAACTAATTGTTGGTCATTTTTTAAATCTTCTTTTGACAAATTTGTCAAAGATATTTTCACAACATTAGATTTTAAAACTTTACCATCTTGGATTGCTTCAAGTGTTAAATGCTTCTTCAAGCATAAATCCAGAATATTTGCAGCAAAACTTGATGAAAACGAATGAGATAAACCAGAAGAAATCATAAATAATGCTTCTGATGGAGTGGCACCATCATATGGTAAATCTCTAAAATATTCTAAATCTGTTGAAGGTTTAAATTTCTTTTCCAAACCTAATAATTTTTTTATATTTTTAATTATATTTAAAATAATAAAAAATATAAAAATTACAATAGCAACACATAATGCTAAAAATACTCCGATTTTCAAATTCCTTTTTGCATTAGCATTATTAGCCCATTTTGTTTCTTCTGCAATAACAGAGTTCAAAATTTCTTTATTATAAATTCTAGATGAATTTCCTAACAAGTAATGGGGAAAAAGAGAACGAACTTCTACAAAATTTCCATGACGATAATTATCTACTTTAAATTCGATTTTATTATTATCTGTCGCATATATTTCACCATTCAAAAATTTAGTATGTCCCCAAACTTTTATATCATCTTTGGATTCTGCATTACCAGGCAATAAAATTGTACCAGTTATCTTGTTAGCATCAATTTCAAAATCATTTCCCACAAACTGCCAATATAATTCTGCATAATCATTATATTTAGCTAATGCACCAGTAACTGTGTATGAGATTTGATATTTTCTAGTTGCTGAACTGTTATCTAGTCCAACACCCCAAGCAATTTCAAATAACCCTTTTGAGTTAGTTAGAGCATAATAATGGTCTTTTGTAACATGATACATTTCTTGGCTTATTTTTCTAAAATTTTTATTCATACTGGATGTTATTTCTTTTACGGTTACATTTTCTATACCTATATATTTTGAAGAATCTTTTTTAAATGTTTTAAATAAAGTATTTGTATCAGATATTTTAATATCCCATGTTTCTATTACATTCATACTACCATTATCGTTTAATTGAACATCAAAGTTTAATTCATTTAGCTTTAATGATGCTTCAGACTTTATACTAAATAAAAATAACATTATAATTGCAAATATAAATGTAATAATAACTTTTTTGTTTTTCATAAATTTTTATTTCCTCCTTTTAATATAAATATTTTATCACACAGATTTTTTTATAGCAATATTATAGTTTTATTTTATAATTGCATAATGAATTCTGAAAATCAATTTTTAATAAGAATTAATGAGTTTTTACATAGCCAATTATAATTGACAAAAATAGGGAAATACACTATAATAGAGGAAGTGAAAAAAACTGAAAAAGGAGGAAGCCATGTTAACAACAAATGGAGTAACAGTAAGATTTGGGAAAAGAGTCTTATTTGAAGACGTGAACATAAAATTCGGAAAAGGTAATTGCTATGGAATAATAGGAGCAAATGGAGCAGGGAAATCAACATTTCTAAAAGTGCTATCAGGAGAAATAGAACCAAGCAAAGGAGAGGTATCATTAGAGAGAGGAGAAAGAATATCAGTATTAAAGCAAGACCACTTTGCATTTGAGGAGCATACAGTAATAGACACAGTAATGATGGGTAATAAAGAATTATATGACATAATGAAAGAAAAAGAAGCAATATATATGAAAGAAGACTTCTCAGAAGAAGATGGAATGAAAGCAGCAAAATTAGAAGAAAAATTTGCAGAGTTAGATGGATGGAATGCAGAATCAGATGCAGCAATGTTATTAAATGACTTAGGAATAATACCAGAAAGCCATTACAAACTAATGAGTGAAATAGAAGCGAGAGAAAAAGTAAAAGTTTTATTAGCGCAGGCTTTATTTGGAAATCCAGATGTATTATTATTAGATGAGCCAACAAATGACTTAGACCTAAAAAGTATAAACTGGCTACAAGAATTCTTAATAAATTTCGAAAATACAGTAATAGTAGTATCACATGACAGATACTTCTTAAACAAAGTATGTACACACATAGCAGATGTAGATTTTGGAAAAATAAAAGTATATCCAGGGAATTATGACTTCTGGTATGAATCAAGTCAATTAGCATTAAAGCAGATGAAAGAACAAAATAAAAAGAAAGAAGAAAAGATAAAAGAATTACAAGACTTTATAGCAAGATTTAGTGCAAATGCGTCAAAATCAAAACAAGCAACATCAAGAAAGAAAACACTAGAAAAGATAGAGTTAGATGAAATAAAACCATCAAATAGAAGATACCCATATGTAGACTTTAAACCAGACAGAGAGCCAGGAAAAGAAGTATTAGAAGTTAAGAATATATCAAAAACCATAAATGGGGAAAAAATATTAAATAATGTATCATTTACAGTAAAAAATGGAGATAAAATAGCATTTTTAGCAGACAATGAAAATGCCAAAACAGTGTTATTTCAAATAATTGCAGGAGAAATAGAGCCAGATGAAGGAGAATTAATATGGGGGACAACAATAACAAATTCATATTTCCCAAAAGATAATAATTATTTATTTGATACAGATGAGAATTTAACAGAATGGTTAAGGAAATACTCTAAAGACCCAGATGAAACATATGTTAGAGGATTTTTAGGAAGGATGTTATTTTCAGGAGATGAAGCATTAAAAGGAGCAAGAGTAATCTCTGGAGGAGAAAAAGTAAGATGTGTATTATCAAAAATGATGTTATCAGGGGCGAACTTTTTGATATTTGATGAGCCAACAAACCATTTAGATATGGAAAGCATTACATCAGTAAATGATGGAATGAGTAAATTCAAAGGAAATATTTTATTTACATCACATGACCATCAATTAACACAAACAGTTGCAAACAGGATAATAGACATAAAAGGAGACGAGATTATAGATAGAGAAGTTACATATAATGAATATCTTGGAATAGAATAATTAGAAAGTTTCAATAACATATTTAATAAATAAATAAAGTTTTTAAATTACATGTATAAGAACAAAGAGGCAATAAAGATGTACAGAACCCATTGTTAAACCAAAAAGTTTAATAAATGGAGTAGTACATATATAGCCTCTTTTTACTTTATTTATATAGTTATTAATAAACTAACAATACCAATAATTCCAAATAAAATAAAAATAGAATTAGAAAGTAATTCAATCAAATTACTTGAAATTTTTGAGCCAATCCATTTTCCAAAAAATATAGCAATAGAATCGCTAGCAACCATACCACAAATACTCCCCAAGATTAGAGGAATCTTGAAAAATGGATACTGGATACCAAGACCAATTGAAGCAAGAAAAGTTTTATCGCCCAGTTCACCAATTGCAATTGTTAGTGCGATAATAAAAATACAGTTTTTTAGAAAGCCATTTAAAAACTTTATTAAAAAAGATTGTGAAGAAGTCTCATCATCATCTTTGGAATTATTTTTACTAGAAAATTTTAATTTTACAAAGCCAATTATTCCAAAAAATAAAAAAGTAAAATAAGTTAATAACTTCAAATAAAAAAGAAAACTATCATCACTCATTGCACCAATTTTGCTACCAAAAGCAATAGCAAGACCATGGCTAAGTAGTGTCCCTAGAGCAACACCTAGCAAAATTTTAGAAGCTTTATTCTTTGCAGAAAAAGATAAAACTAAAATTTGGGTTTTATCGCCTAGTTCAGAAAAAAATATAAAAATAAAAGATATAAAAAAAGAATATAGGTATTGCATAAATAAAAACCTCCAAGTCAATTAAAAGAAAAGTATTAATATAATAAATTTCTATTAAATAAATATGAAAATAAAATAAAAATATAACTAATAAAGACAATAGGAGCATACGATACTTATATCCGTAGAGAAAATGTGAAAGTTGTGTGAATAGTATTTACAACAAAAAAAGAAAATGGTAATATGGGATAAGATTAAAAAACAAGGAGGAAAAGATGTGATTCGAGTAGAAAATATTACAAAAAAGTATGGAAGTTTCATAGCAGTAGATGATATTAGCTTTGAAATTGAAGAAGGAGAAATTGTAGGATTTTTAGGCCCAAATGGAGCAGGAAAAAGTACAACGATGAACATGATAACGGGATTTATAGAACCATCATCAGGAAAAATAATAGTAGATGGATATGACATATCAAAAAAACCTAAGAAAGCAAAAAGACAAATTGGTTATATGCCAGAAGGAGTGCCACTATATTATGAATTAACAGTTAAGGAATTTGTAACATATATGGCAGAAATGAAAAAAACAGACAAAAAAGAAAGAAAAGAAAAAGTAAAAAAAGTTTTAGAGGAAACAGGATTAGTAGAAGTTCAAAATAAATTAATAAGAAACTTATCAAGAGGTTATAAGCAAAGAGTAAGTATGGCAGGAGCATTAGTTGGAGAACCAAAAGTAATATTACTTGATGAGCCAACAGTAGGGCTTGACCCAAAACAAGTAACAGAGATAAGAGCACTAATAAAAGAATTAGGAAAAACACACACAATAATATTAAGTTCACACATATTATCAGAAGTAAGTCAGATATGTAATAAAGTAATAATAATAAACAAAGGAAAAATAGTAGCTATAGATACACCAGAAAACTTAGAGAAAAAGACAGTACAAGGAAATTCTGTATATGTAACAGTAGAAGACCCAGAAAATAAAATGGATAAAATAAAAAGCAAGCTACAAGATGTAAATGAAGTAAAATTAGTAGAAGAAAATGATGATAAAACAAAGAAATATATAATAACAACAAATAAAGACATAGACTTAAGAAAAAATATATTTGAAGTATTTGCAAAAGAAGGAATAACAATATTTGAAATGAAAAAAAGTGATGCAACATTAGAAGATGCATTTATGAAATTAATAGATGCAAATACAAAAGAAGAATCAAATAATCAAGCAGAAGAAAAAGAAAATAAAAAGTCAAAAAAAGAAAAAATTGAAAATCAAGAAGAAAAAGGGGGAGAAGAATAATGTGGGCAATATTAAAAAAAGAATTTAAAAGCTATTTTTTATCTCCAATAGGATATGTTGTAATAGGGATATTTTTATTTGTATTTAGTATATTTTTCTATTTAACAGCTATTCAAACAGGTTCAGTAGATTTAGGAGGATTATATTATAATACAGCATTTTATGGATTATTAATAATAGTACCAATATTAACAATGAGAATGTTTGCAGAGGAAAGAAAGACAGGAACAGAACAATTAATATTAACATCACCAATAAGTATGATAGGAGTGGTATTAGGAAAATTTTTCGCAGCATTAGGAGTAATAGTTACAACACTATTAATATCATTTATGTATTTCTTTATTGTAAGATATTTTGGTTCACCAAATATAACAGTAACATTGGTAACAATGTTAGGATTTATACTAGTAAGTGCCGCATCATTATCAATAGGGATGTTTGCATCAAGTATAACAGAAAATCAAATAATAGCTGGAGTAATCACAATTGCTTTTTTAGTACTATCATTATTTATAGTAAACTTTAGTGAAATATTTACAAATCTATCAATAATAGACTTTTATCAAAAATTTCCAAGTGGAGTAATTTCATTAACTGATATAATAGGATTAGTATCATTTACTGGAATGTTCATAGCATTTACAATTATAGTAATGCAAAGAAGAAAATTAGTAAAATAAGGAGAGGAAAAAGTGAAAAAGTTTTTAGAAATCATAAAAAATAAATGGTTAATAAAAGGAACAACAACAATATTATTAGTAGCAATTATAATTGCAGTATATATACTATTAAATTGGGGAATAAAGAAAATTAACCTAGAAGACATAGACTGTACAGAGAAAAAGTTATACTCTTTATCAGATGAAACAAAAAACAGAATGAAAGATATAGAGAAAGAAATAACAATACAATTGTTAAATATGAATGAACTATATAAAGGTATAACAGAATATGCACAAAAATATACAAAAGTAAATGATAAAATTAAAGTAGAAGAAATAGATGACCTATCATCAAGAGTAGATTTAATGACAAAATATAGTTTGCAAAATACAGACAGCTTAATAGTAATAAAAAGTGGAGATAAGGAAAAAACACTAACAATGAATGACTTATCAACAATAGATTACACAACATATGAGCAAATTGATAGGACAGAAGAAGCAATAACAAATGCAATAATTGAAGTAACATTAAATAAAAAACCAAAAATTTATATATTCTCAGGAAGTACATATTATAATACACAAGAAGCACTAGCACAAATAGTAAGCAAATTAAAAGATGAATCAAATGAAGTAGAATACTTAGATATGTTATCAAAAGGTAAAGTACCAGAAGACTGTGATTGTTTAGTAATAACAACATTATCAAAAGATTTAACAGAACTAGAAAAAGACAAAATATCAGAATATATACAAAATGGTGGAAAAATAATGATGTTAACATCTCAAAATGTATTAGAAATTGACACACCAAACTTAGACAGTATATTAAGTCAATATGGAATATCAATTGAATATGGTGCAATATTTGAACAAGACGAATCAAGAATGCTTCAAGATGCTCCAGAATTTGTAATAGTAGATGCATATGCAAGTTATATGGAAAAAATAGATATGGCATTAAAACTATGTTTAATAGATGCAGGAAAAATTAATTTTAAAGAGCAAGAAGAATTAGAAAAATTAGGAGTAGAATATGAACAAATAGCGTCAACAGGGGAAAAATCTTTTGTAAGAACAAACTTTAACATAAATTCAGCTAAAAGGGCAGACAGTGATTCAGAAGAAGGTTCAAGCATAGTAGGAGCACTTGTAAAAAAGAAAATCTCAGATGATAAAACATCTAAATTGATAATATTCTCAAATGAGTTATTTGCATCAAATCTTCAAATACCAATAAGCAGTCAATATTATCAATATGCAGTAGATTTAAGAAATAATGAAGATGTAATTTTAAATTCAATATCACATTTAACAGAAAGAGAAGATACAATAACAATTAGAAAAACAGGAGAAATAGAAAATTACACAGTAACAGAAAAAGAAAATAATATTATAAAAATAATTATATTCTCAATACCAGCAATAATAATTATTATAGGAATTGTTGTATGGCAAATTAGAAGAAGAAAAAGATAAAAATAAAAGGGACTGTAAAAGGTCCCTTTTGTATATTATAGGGAGAAACGTAATATACTAATACAAGAGGTGTTTATGAAAGAAATAAGTTCAATTGTATTAGTAATAATAGGGGCCTTGATAGGAGCAGGGTTTGCATCAGGCCAAGAAATATATTCATTTTTTTTCAGTTATGGAATAAAAGGATTTTTAGGAATAATAATAACATGTAATTTAATAAGTTTTTTGATATACAAAGTTTTAAAAATAATATTCAGAAAAGAAATAGATAGTTATGAAGAATTATTAGAATTATTTATAAAAAATAAAAAAACAGTAAAAATAATAAATTTAATATTAAATATATTACTTTTAATAAGTTTTTATATAATGATAGCTGGATTTGGAGCCTATTTTGAACAAGAAATAGGTATAAGTAAAATAATTGGAAGTCTAATATTAGCCATATTATGTTTTTTAGTATTTTTAACAAGTGTAAAAGGAGTATTAAAAGTTAGTGAATATTTAGTGCCAATACTAATTGTTTTTTTAGCAATTATAGGTATAAATAATATAACCTCAATTGATTTTACCAATATAGAAATACCTGAAATAAAAAAGGGTTGGTTAATGAGTTCAATTATTTATTGTAGTTACAATTTAATTTTACTAATACCTGCATTAATTTCATTAAGAAAACATATATCAAAAGAAAAAAACATTAAATATATTGCGTTAATTAGTAATATAATAATTATTATTTTATCAAGCATAGTATATACCTTATTAATTAAATCAGATGTAGATTTATCAACATTAGAAATGCCAGTTGTATATGTTATTGGAAATATTTTTCCTATGTTTAAGAATATATATGCTTTTATTATTTTAGCTTCAGTTTTTACAACTGCTATTTCAATTGGAATTGGATTTTTGCAAAATGTGTGCAAAAATCCAAAGAGTTATACACAGATTGTTCTTTTTATGTGTATAACTAGTCTCGTGATTTCCAATTTTGGCTTTTCTAAATTGGTTAATTTATCTTATCCCATTTTTGGATATTTAGGTATTATCCAGATTTGGTTCATCTTGTCTGCGAAAAAGTAATTTTTGTGGAAAAATAAGAGAAATTTGTTGACAAGGAGAAAAGCTTAGAATATAATACAAGTAGCAAGAGTATATAACTCTACAATAAAGAGAAACAAAAGAAAAAGGAGAGAAAAGTATGAACGTTAAAACCCTTGGGGCTGTACACACACACACACACACACACACAAGTGAGTTAGTGAAAGTAATAAGAGGTAAAAATACATTTATAAGTGATGAATAAATGATAGGCTATTTATGATGGATTGAAAATAAATAGGCTGTCTTTTTGGCATGCCAAAGAGGAGGAAAAATGAGAAAAGAAAGAGGAATAACACTAATAGCGTTAGTTGTGACAATTATAGTATTATTGATATTAGCAGCAACAAGTATAGCAATGCTAGCAGGAGAGAATGGAATAATAAGTCAGGCACAAGATGCAAAAACAAATACAGCAAAGGCGGAACTAGAAGAAAAAATAAAATTAGCAGTAACAGCGTCAAGGATAAATGATGGAATAACAGATATAGACATAGAGAAATTAAAAGAAGAATTAAAAAATGCAGGAATAGAAGAGTCAGAAATAACAAAAGCAGATGAAGATGGAAATTTACCATGGACAATAAAAAATGGTGGATACATATTTCAAATAGAAAGTAATGGAACAGTAGTAGAAAAAAAGGGTGGAGTAGCAATAAGTAGAAGTAGTTTGAAATTATTATCAGGAGGAACATACAAATTAGAAGTTAGTAAAACAGATGGAGTAAGTGGTATAGCAACATGGAAGACAAGTAATTCAGCGGTAGCAACAGTGGACCAAAGTGGAATGGTAACAGCTAAAGGAAATGTAGGAGATACAGCAGAAATAACAGTAGAAATAGGAAATCATAAAGATACATGTAAAGTGACGATAGTATCAGAAGTAACAGGGATAAGTGCGGACCCAATAGAAGTAGGAGTAGGAGAAACAAAACCAATAGTAGTAAAAACAACACCATCAGGAGAAGTAGAAGAATTAACATATAGTTATAGTAGTACAGATACAAGTAAAGTAACAGTAGACGCAAAGACAGGTAAAGTAACAGGAGTAGCAATTACAACAAGTGCAGTAAATATAACAATAACTGGAAAAAGAGGAGAAGAAACAGTAGCAACAGGGACATGCCAAGTAACAGTAAAGAAGGCATTAAAGGAAGTAACAGTAGGAGAGATAAAAGAGCATAAGGAAGAGTATTATGGACAAGTGGTAAAGAATTATACAGCAGATGGAGCGACATATAGAATATTCTATGTAGATGAAACAGGAAAATATGGAGAAAAAGATGCAGTGTATTTGAAAGCAGATTGGAAGGCAAACGATGTAACATTAAGTAATGTATATACAAATTATAATAAAACAACAACAAAAATAAAAGAGATGAATCCAGATTGGGCAAAAAATAGAGGAAATATAGCAGATACCTCGTGGAATGGTAATGAAAAAGGTGCTGCATATTTATGTACGCCGTCGACAGGGGGAAGTGAGAGTAATTTACTATGGTCGAAGAATTTAGATAAAACAAAAGCAAATTATGTAATAGGAAGTCCAAGTGTAGAGATGTATTGTGACTCATATAATAGTGTGCCACATCCAGGAGTGACAAATTACACATTAGGAGCGAAATACAGAGCAACAAGTCATCCAGGATATATATATACAGTAAATGGAAGTATGAGTACAATATCAAATGATGATTATTATACAGGAGCACGCACAGTAGATTACAAAAATTATGGAAGTATGTATTGTGGAAAAGATGGTGATAATGGAAATTACAACTGGTATTTGGCTTCGCCTTCGTCATTCGGTAATGGAAGTATGTGTTATGTGAACGGCGGTGACATGACCAACGCCTACTATGGGATATCCATGCGGCATTACTCCCCTAGTTTCTCTAAGGTCTGATTTCAAAATACAAATAGAGAAGTAAAGAAGTAAAAATATAAGTTTTTCTTTTCGCTTCTCGGTAGTCCTTCAAAACCTATAGTAACTCTAACATGCCTTATGGTTCCTTTTCACTTAGTGAACTATTCCCATAAGGCATGAAGCGTTACTACTGGTTTTTC
>JAAVXM010000063.1 GCA_022790575.1 Clostridia bacterium
CTATCATATGTCTCTACTTTTGGTGATGGTACTAATATTCTTTCTTCTCCTGGATATTGTTTTTCTTCTCCTCCATTAAAGAAGAATGTTACATGTGCATATTTTTCTGTTTCTGCTATTCTTAATTGTGTTAGACCTTCTTTTGATATTACTTCTCCAAATGTGTTAACTAATGGCTCTTTTTTGAATGCTATATTTACATTTGGAATTGTTTCATCATAATTTGTGAAACATACAAAGTATAAGTTTAATGGCTTTGTTTCAAATTCATTAAATTCTTTGTCTACTAATGCTCTTGTTATTTCTCTCGCTCTATCTGGTCTGAAGTTGAAAAATATTACAGAATCATTTTCTTCTATTTGTGCTATTTGTGTTTCTCCATTACATATTATTGTTGGCTCTACAAATTCGTCAAATACTTCTTTTTGATATGATGCCTCTATTGCTTTGATTGCTGAACCTGCTTTATTTCCTTTTCCATTTACTAATGCATCATAACATTTTTGTACTCTTTCCCATCTTTTATCTCTATCCATACTGTAAAATCTTCCTGATAAACTTGCTATTTTTCCTACACCTTTTTCTCTCATCTTTTCTTCTAGAGTTGCTATATATCCATCTGCTGATGATGGAGATGTGTCTCTTCCATCTAAAAAGCAATGTACATACACATCTTCAAAGTCCCTTCTTTTTGCCATTTCTAGTAACCCATATAAGTGTCTTATATGACTGTGCACTCCTCCATCTGATACTAATCCCATTATGTGTAATTTTGAATTGTGCTTTTTACAGTTTTCTATTGCTTCTATAAATTCTGGTATAGAAAAGAAATTTCCATCTTCTATTGACTTAGTGATTCTTGTTAATTCTTGATATACTATACGTCCTGCTCCTATATTTGTATGTCCTACCTCTGAATTTCCCATTTGTCCTTCTGGTAATCCTACACTTAATCCACTTGTATAACCTGTCGCTGTTGGATATTTTTTCATTAGTTTATCTATATTAGGTGTATTGGCTAATTCAACTGCATTACCATCTTTATTTTCGTTTGTTCCAAATCCATCTAATATCATTAGCATTATTGGCTTCTTTTCCATTTATCTTCCTTCCTTTCAGTATTGCTTAAACTTGCTTGATTTATTTTCTAGATTGATAGACATTGCTATATTTTACCTTGCTTAATTTATTTATTATAATTTACTATATTAGCAAATTCTTCTGCCTTAAGACTTGCTCCTCCTACTAGTCCTCCATCTATATCTGACATTTCAAACAATTCCTTTGCATTTGTAGCCTTTACGCTACCACCGTATTGTATTATAACTCTTTGTGCTGTATTTTGTCCATATTTTTCTTCAATTTTTTCTCTTATTTCTTTTACTGCTTGGTTTGCGTCTTCTTTTGTTGCTGTTTTTCCTGTTCCAATTGCCCATATTGGTTCATATGCTATTATTACTTTTTCTACTTGCTCATTACCCAATCCCTCTAGCGCTTTTTCTGTTTGTGATGTAATAATTTGTGTGGTAACTCCTCCTTCTCTTTGTTCTAATGTCTCTCCTACACATACTATTGGATTTAATCCTACTTCTAATGCTTTTTTTAATTTTTTGTTTACTGTTTCATCTGTTTCAGCAAAATATTGTCTTCTTTCAGAGTGCCCTATTATTACATATTCTACTCCTACTGATTTTAACATTTCTGCTGATATTTCTCCTGTATATGCTCCTTTTTCTTCCCAGTGCATGTTTTGTGCTCCTATTTTTATGTTTGTATTTTGTGCATTTAATACACTATAAAATATGTCTGTATATGGTACACATAATATTACTTCGTTTTGAGTGTCTTTTACCTTGTCTTCTAGTTCATGTATGAAGTCTATTGCTTCATTTGGAAGCATGTTCATTTTCCAGTTTCCTGCTATCACTTTTTTACGCATATCTTTTTCCCTCCTCTTTACTTTTAAATCATTTTATATTTTTAACAGTTCTTTTTCTTTATCTAAATATTTCACAATTTCATCTATGCTTTCTCTAGGTGTCGATGCTCCAGCCATTATTCCTATTTTATCAAATTTTGATATATTTCCTTTCTCTAACTCTAAATCATTTTTGTTTTCTACAAATATTGCATTTTTACAGTTCTTACAAGATATATCATATAATTTATTTGTATTTGAGCTTTTTCTTCCTCCTATTATTATCATTAGGCCGACTTCTTTTGATATTTCTTCTGTCTCTTTTTGTCTTTGTTCTGTTGCTAAACATATTGTGCATTTTTCTTCTATTTTTACATCTTTCCCTATTTGCTCATTTATTTGTTTTATTATGTTAGTATACTTTTTTAAATTATATGTCGTTTGTGAAATTATTAATAATTCTTTTATCTCTGTTTTTTTTAAGTCTCTTATAGCCTTCTGTACCTCTTCTATATTTGATATTATTGTAGAGTTTTCTCCACAAAAGCTATATGTCCCAATGACTTCTGGATGTTCTGGTTCTCCTATAAGAAATATATAATACCTTTTTTGTGAATACTCTTGTGCTATATTATGAATTTTTAATACACTGGGACAAGTTAAATCTACTAATTCTATTCTTTTCTTTTGTGCTGTTTCATATACCTCTTTTTGTACTCCATGTGCTCTTATTATCGTCTTTCCTTCTGCCTCATTTATGTCATCTATAAATTTTAATCCCTTTTTTTCCAATTTTTTTGTTACTTCTTTGTTATGAACTAGCTCTCCTAAACAATATACTGTCTCTTTAGTCTTTTCTATTTCTTCCTCTGCCCTTTTTACAGCATTATTTACTCCATAACAAAATCCACTTGTTTTTCCTATCTTTACTTCCATATTATTTTCTTTCTATAATAATTTATTTATCTAATAAGCATTCTATTCCAGGTAATTTTTTTCCTTCTAAAAATTCTAGTGAAGCTCCTCCTCCTGTTGATATATGTGTCATCTTGCTTGCTAATCCTGCTTTTTCTACTGCTGCTGCTGAGTCTCCTCCTCCTATTATTGTTGTTGCTCCTTCTAATTCTGATAATACTTTTGCTACTGTGTTTGTTCCTACTGCAAATTGTTCAAATTCAAATAATCCTACTGGTCCATTCCATATTACTGTTTTTGCTCCTTTTAATTCTTCTTTGAACATTTCTATTGTCTTTTCTCCTATATCAAATCCTTCCCATCCATCTGGTATTTCTGTCCATGCTACTGTTTTACTTTCTGTATCTGGCTTGAATTCTTTTCCTATTTTTGTATCTATTGGTAATATTAGTTTTACTCCTTTTTCTTTTGCCTTTTTCATTGCTTCTAATGCTAAATCTACTTTATCTGGTTCGCATAATGAATTTCCTACACTATATCCTTGTGCTTTGAAGAATGTGTATGCCATTCCTCCTCCTATCATTAATGTGTCTACTTTTTCTATTAAACTATCTATTACTCCTATTTTGTCTGATACTTTTGCTCCTCCTAATATTGCTACAAATGGTCTTTGTGGATTTTCTAATGCATTTCCTAAAAAGTTTAATTCTTTTTCTATTAAAAATCCTGATACTGCTGGTAAATATGTTGCTACTCCTGCTGTTGATGCATGTGCTCTATGTGCTGCTCCAAATGCATCA
>JAAVXM010000007.1 GCA_022790575.1 Clostridia bacterium
ATCAACATACATAAAAGGATACTCTGTGCATATGTACATTGATAAGTTTAATTATATATAATTATATCATAAGGATAGTTTCCAAATTACACAAAATTCATGACACCCTCCTCAAAACTTATGTTTTTTCTCTTGTTTAGTATTGAATATAGAAGATATTATGGTGCAGAAGTATGAAAAGTACTTGTAAAATCAAGTTAAAGAAGAATAATAAATATAGTAAAAGTAGCAAGGAAACTTGCTATTTTTTATATTATGGGATAAAATAAAAACAGTAAAAAATGGAAGCAAAAATCTGCCAATTTAAAGAAAGGAGAGTATGGTTATTTAAGTTATTAAATATATCATACAGGAACATATGAGCCTAAGAATAATATATGGAAAATCAGGAACAGGGAAAAGTGAATATTGTTATAAAGAAATAGCAAAAAAAATAGAAGAAAACGAGAAAATATTAATAATAACACCAGAGCAATTTTCGTTTACAGCAGAAAAGAAGTTAATGGAAGCAATAAAAAGAGAAGCAGTATTAAATGCGGAAGTAGTAACACTAAGTAGAATGGCATATAGAGTAATAAATGAGATAGGAGGAGCAACTCAAACAAACTTAACAAAACGAGGAAAAGCAATGCTAATATATTCTATATTAAGTAATAGCAAAAAGGAGTTGAAATTTCTAGGTAAAACAGATGAAAATGTAGACATGATGGAAACCGCAATAACAGAATTCAAGAAACATGGGATAAAAGTAGAACAATTACAAAGAGAAATAGAAAATCAAAAAGGAGAATATCTAAAAAGCAAATTAAATGACATATATACAATATATGAAAAATTTGAAGAACAAATAAAAGGAAAATATATAGATGAAACAGACTTATTAACAATACTTGCAGAAAATGTGGATAATGTAGAAGAATTTAAAGGGAAATTAATATATATAGATGAATTTTCAGGATTTACAGAACAAGAATATGAAGTAATAAAGAAACTAATAAAAATAGCAAAGCAAGTAACAATAACAATATGTACAGATGAATTACACCAAGTAAAAAATCCAGACACAGACATATTTTATTCAAATCAAAATACAATAAGTAAGATATTAGAATTAGCAAAAGAGAGTAACAGTAAAATAGAAGAAATAGAATTAAAAAATACATATAGATTTAAAACAAAAGAATTAGAACACTTAGAGAAAAATCTATATGAGAACAAATACCAAAAGTATGATGAGAAAGTAGAAAACATTAAACTATTTTTAGCAAAAAACCAGTATTCAGAAATAGAACAGGTAGCAAAAACAATATCAAAGCTAGTAAGAGAGGAAAACTACAAATATAGAGATATATCAATAATAACAAAAAACATAGAAACATATTCAAGTCTAGCAAAGGCAATATTTCGTAAATATGAAATACCAATATTTATAGATGAAAATAGAGACTTAAATCAAAATATAATAATACAATACATATTATCAGTATTAGAAGTATTCACAAGGAATTGGTCATATGATGCAGTATTTAATTATATAAAAACAGGATTTTTAGAGATAGAAGAAGATGAAATATTTAAACTAGAAAAATATTGTATAAAATGGGGAATAAAGCAAAACAAATGGAAAAAAGAATTTATATATGGAAAAAGTAAAGAAAAAGATAAAGCAGAAATAGAAAGATTAGAACAAATACGAAAAGAGATAGTAAACCCATTAATTGACTTAAAAGATAAAATAAATCAAAACAAAACAGTAGAAAATATATCAAAAGTAATATATGAATTTTTAGTGGAGCAAAAAGTAAATGAAAAAATAGAAAAGAAAATAGAATACCTGCAAGAAAAGGGAGAAATAGACTTAATAAATGAATATTCAAGTGGTTTACAAACAATAATAGACATATTAGATGAAATTGTTTTGGTATTTAAAGAGGATAAAGTTACAATAGATAAATATGCTCAAATATTAAAAGTTGGAGTCAAAAATAGTAGCTTAACAAAAATACCAGGGACTCAGGACCAAGTTATTCTAGGAGATGTAGATAGGTCAAGGAGCCATAAAGTAAAAGCAATATTTATAATAGGGCTAAATGATGGAGTATTTCCAAGTATTCATAAAGATGAGGGCTTTTTAAATGACGTAGATAGAGAGATACTAAAGCAAAAAGGAATAGAGTTAGCAAAAGGAACAATAGACAAACTATATGAAGATAATTTTAATATATATAAAGCATTTACAACAGCAGAGGAGAAATTATATCTATTATATTCATCAGCAGACATACAAGGGAAAGCACTAAGACCATCAATGTTGATAACAAAAATAAAAAAGATATATCCACAAATTAAAGAAGAAAGTGATATAGTTGAGAGAAAAACAGAAATTTTAAATAAAAAAACAACATATGAAGAATTGATATACAATATAAGCATGTTAAGAGAAAATGATAAAATAGAGGATATATGGTATGAGGTATATAATTATTATAAACAAGATGAAGAATGGAAAGAAAGATTAGAGCAAAATTTATATGGGTTAAATTATACAAATCTACCAGAAAAAATAGAAAAAAGCAATATAGAAAAATTATATGGAAACAAACTAACAACAAATATATCAGAACTAGAAAAATATAGAAGTTGCCCGTTTTCATATTACTTGCAATATGGTTTAAGAATAAAGCCACAAGAAGAATTAAAAATACAAAGCTTAAATACTGGAACATTTATACATGAAGTAATAGATGAGTTTTTTGAAATAACTAAAAATGAGGATATCAAATTAGAAGAAATCTCAGAAGAACAATTGTCAGAAATAATAAACAAAATAGTTGATGAAAAGCTAACACATGCAAAAAATTATGTATTTACATCAACAGCAAAATATAGAGTATTAGTAATGCGTTTGAAAAGATTAATAAAAAGAGCGCTAAAATACATAATAGAAACAATAATAAATAGCAGGTTTGAAGTATTTGGAACAGAAGTGGAATTTGCAGAAGAAGCCCAATATAAGCCAATAATATTAACACTTGAAGATGGAAAAAAAGTTGAAATAAGAGGAAAAATAGACAGAATAGATACAGCAAAAACAAAAGAAGGAAAGTTTTTAAGAATAATAGATTATAAGTCTTCAATAAAAAATATAGATTTAAACAAAGTATATGCAGGATTACAAATACAGTTATTAACATATTTAGATGCAGCATGTAAAGAAGAAGATTTTATGCCTGCTGGAGTATTATATTTTAATATGAAAGAACAAATGGCAAAATCAAATAAAAGATTAAGTGATGAAGAAATAGAAAATAAGATAAGAAGTAACTTCAAAATGAAAGGTCTTATTTTAGCAGATGTAAAAGTAGTAAAGTTGCATGACAAAAACCTAGAAAAAGGATATTCTAAAATAGTGCCAGCATATATAACAAAAGATGGAGAGTTAAGTGAAAAGAATACAAGTGGAGTAACAAAAGAGCAATTTGAAGAACTACAAAAATATATGTATAACATTATCAAACAGATTTCAAAAGAGATATTTCAAGGAAACATAGAATTAAGACCATATTACAAAAATAAAGAAACACCATGCAAATATTGTGACTATAAAAGTATATGTAATTTCAATATGGGTGGGTGTGAAAATAAATATAATTATATTGACAAATTAAGTAAAGAGGAAATCTTTAATAAAATAAAGAAGGATAATAAAAAATAATATATGCAAGGAGAAGATATATGAAAGATTTATCAAATGAACATGTAGTACATGTAAAAAAAGATGGAATTGAATATTTACAATTTAGAAGATTATTAAAATATAGTAATATAATAAATCATGCATATAGTTTGGGGATAGATAGAGAATACAGCACAAATACAAGTGATATAGACAAATATGAAGAAATAATAAAGAACTATGATGAACTATGTACAGCAATAGGAATAGATTATAGAAATTTAGTTAAGACAAATCAAACACATACCAAAAATGTTATTTGTATAAATGAGAAAATAAATAAAGAAACGCCTGATTTTAACTTGAAACAATACAATGATATAGATGGGAGCACAACAGATAAAAGAAATTTAATACTTACAACAACAAATGCAGATTGTATATTATTGCTGTTTTTTGACCCAGTAAAAAAGGCAATAGCAAATGTACATTCAGGATGGAGAGGAACATTACAAAAAATATCAGTGCAGGCAATTAAGAAAATGGAACAAGAATATAATTCAGACCCCAAAGACATAATTTGTTGTATTTGTCCAAGCATAAGGGAGTGCCATTTTGAAGTTGACAAAGATGTGCAAGAACCATATTATAATGAATTTAAAGAATTAGAAGGAATAGATAAATTGATACTACATGATAAGGAAAGAAACAAATGGAATATAGACACAGTTGGTATTAATAAGGAAATTCTAAAATTAGAAGGACTAAAAGAGGAAAATATAATAGATTCAGGAATATGTAGTGTATGTAATTCAGATATAATACATTCATATAGGGCTAAAAAAGAAAACTCTGGGAGAGCAATTGCAATAATTGAATTAAAATAGATGGAAAAAGTTTTTAAAGAAAAGGAGTAGAAAAATGATTATACCAAGTGGATTAAAAAAGGGTGACACAATAGGTGTAATTGCACCATCAAACCCTATAATTGATGACAATATAGAAGAGTTAGATAGAGCAAAACAAATAATAGAGAGTTTAGGGTTTAAAATTAAATACTCAAAGAATTTATTTTCAAATACTAATGGATACAGCAGTTCTGCCAAAGAAAAGGCAGATGACTTAAATGATATGTTCAAAGATAATGAAGTGAAAATGATATGGTGTGCAAAAGGTGGAGAAAATAGTAATACAATATTTGAATATATTGATTATGAAATGATTAAGCAAAATCCTAAAATAATATGTGGGTATAGTGATATTACTTCAATAACAAATATCATTTCACAAAAAACAGGGTTAGTAACTTTTAATAGTACAAATTTTAAAACAATTGCAACTGATGAAACTGATTATAGCTTAAAAGAAGCTATGAAAAGGTTTTGTGAAGGTAGTTTGGAATTGGGTACATCAAATGATGAATATACAGAAATTAGAAGCGGTATTGCAGAAGGACAACTTATAGGAGGAAACTTGAGTTTAACAAGAACACTTGTAGCTGGTAAATATAGTGTGGATTTTGAAGGCAAAATACTGTTTTTAGAAGAACTAGGATATGAAACAGGTCCTGCACTTGCAAGTAATTATTTATATTTCATGAAACAAAATGATGTATTTAAGAAGATTAAAGGGATTTGGCTTGGCAATTATTCTCATGAAAGCGGAATATCCTTAGAGCAGATTTTACTTGATACTTTGGGAGATGACTTCAAAGGACCAATAATTAAGTCTGAGAATTTCGGACACATCGAAAATAAAACTGTGATTCCAATTGGAATTACAGCAAAAATTGACACAGATACAAAGCAAAAGATACAGTTATTAGAGAATTGTATAAAATAAGCTTGAATAGGCAAGATAATTTGAGGGAAATAATGGAAAAGATAAAGAAAAATATAATAAAAAATTCTATACCAACAATAATAGCTTTTATATTATCAGATATATTTACAATGATAGATACAATGTTAATAGGTTCAATAAGTGATGAAACAACATATGTAGCATCATTATCAGCAATAAATGTAACTGCAAAAGTAATGCTTTTCGTATCCGCCATATCTCGAGGGATAAATGTAGCCAGTAGTACAATACTGTCAAGATATATTGCGAATAATGACAAAGAGAAAATGCAATCAACAATAATACATACAATTATATTAAATGTATTTTTTATATCACTACCTTTAGTAATAATATCATTAATATTTATGAAAGAAATCATGATATTTATAGGTAATGACTCAATTATATATGATGTAGGTAAAGGGTACTATATTGCTATAATGATAGGCTTTCTGTTTTCATCTTTTAATAATATATTGGCATTTTTATCAAGGTCAGTATGTGAAGCAAAAAGGTCATTATATATGGAAACATTCGCAAACATATTTAATGTTGTAGGAGATATAGTATTAATTAATGGACTATTTATATTTCCTAAATTAGGGGTTACTGGAGCAGGGGTAGCGACTTTAACGTATAAAGTTATATTAACAGTAATGTGGATATTCGTATTATTCAAATCAAAGTCAAAATTGAGAATAAATGTAGACTACAAATTCAAATTTGATAAGAAAATGATAAAGGATATTTTACGTACAGGTATACCAGCAAGTACAGAATTACTATCTGCAAGAGGGGCTAATATAATATTTACAAAAATAATAGCAGGGTTAGGCACAACGTACCTAGCAGCACAACAAATATGTATGACTATTTTTAATTTAATAATAGAAGTAGGTAATGCATTATGTGTTTCAATTGCACCTTTAGTTAGTGAAAGTATAGGAAAACAGAAATATGAAACTGCAAAAATATATGTGAGATATTCAAGGAAAATAGCCATAATTATATCTACAGTAATTGGATTACTAATAATGATATTATCAACACCATTGTTAAATTTATATACTAATTCAGAGACTGTAAAATCAATCGTAAAGGGACTCTTAATAATAATTATTATAGCACAATATGCACAAAATATTAGAGATATTTATAATGGTGGACTAATAGGAAGTGGAGATACTAAATATATAGCAAAATACACAATATTAACAGATGTTGTATTAAAAGTTATATTATCATATATTTGTATTAATATTTTAAAACTTGGTTTAGTATCAATATGGGTAATAATTGCAACACAGGAGTTTTTGAAAGCAATAATATTTTATAAGAGATTCCATTCAGATAATTGGAAGAATATAAAAGTAATAGATAGTTTGTAATAAAAAACATTGATGAAATAAAGAAAATATGCAAAAACACTTGAAAAATTAGAAAAATGTGATATAATAATTAGCGTAAAAAACACATAAAGGATAGTTTATATGGTGTGCCTTAGACAAAAAAGGTCCATATAGATGAAGAAACTTTATGGAAGTTATAACAAAAAGGGAGGAATTAAAAATGGCAGTAGTTGCAATGAAACAATTACTAGAAGCAGGTGTTCACTTTGGACATCAAACAAGAAGATGGGACCCAAGAATGGCAGAATACATATTCCAAGCCAGAAATGGAATCCATATAATTGATTTACAAAAAGCTTCAAAAAAGATTGATGAAGCATATGAATTCATCAAAGAACAAGTAGAAGAAGGGAAAACAGTTTTATTTGTTGGAACAAAAAAACAAGCTCAAGAATGTATGAAAGAAGCTGCAATCAAGAGTGGAATGTACTATGTTGACCAAAGATGGTTAGGAGGAATGTTAACAAACTTTGACACAATCCAAAAAAGAATAAAAAGACTAAAAGACTTAGAAGCAATGGAACAAGATGGTACATTTGAAGTATTACCAAAAAAAGAAGTAATACTACTAAAAAAAGAAATGGAGAAACTAGAGAAAAATCTTGGTGGAATAAAAGACATGGATAAATTACCAGGAGTAATATTCTTAGTAGACCCTAAAAAAGAAAGAATAGCAATATTAGAAGCAAGAAAATTAGATATACCAGTAGTAGGGATAGTAGATACAAACTGTAATCCACAAGACTTAGACTATCCAATACCAGGAAATGATGATGCAATAAGAGCAGTAAAATTAATAGCAGATGTTATGGCAAACGCAATAATAGAAGGAAAGCAAGGAGAAAGCTTCGAACCAGCTACAGAACAAGAAGGGGCAGAAGCACCAGAAACAATTGAAGAAGTAGTAGCTGAAGTAGAAGAAAAAGAGGAGGAAAAATAAATGGTTACAGCTGCAATAGTTAAAGAGTTAAGAGAAAAAACAGGAGCAGGAATGATGGACTGCAAAAAAGTTTTAACAGAAACAGATGGAAACTTAGAAAAAGCAGAAGAGCTTTTAAGAGAAAGAGGAATAACAAAAGCTGCTAAAAAATCAGGAAGGATAGCAGCAGAAGGTTTAGTAGAAGCATATGTTTCAGAAGACGGAAAAGTAGGAGCAATAGTAGAAGTAAATGCAGAAACAGACTTTGTTGCAAAAAATGAAGAATTCAGAACATTCGTAAGTGATGTTGCAAAACAAGTTGTATTAAAAAATCCAAAAACAGTAGAAGAACTATTAGAGCAACCTTCAATATCAGAAGAAGGAAAAACAGTAAATGAAGTATTAATTGGAAAAATAGCAACAATTGGAGAAAACATGACAATAAGAAGATTTGCAAGATTTGAATCAAAAGGATTAATAGAAAAATATATCCATGGAAATGGAAAAATAGCAGTATTAATCAATATGCAAAATGCAACATCAGAATTAGCAAAAGATGTATGTATGCAAATAGCGGCAGTAAAACCTGAATATATAGACAGAGAGCAAGTACCAGCTGAAAGAGTAGAAAAAGAAAAAGAAATCTTAAAACTTCAAACAATGAATGAAGGAAAGCCAGAAGCTATAGCAGAAAAAATAGTTATGGGAAGAATAAATAAATTCTTTGAGGAAATCTGTTTAGTAGACCAAGACTTTGTAAAAGACCCAAGTGTAAAAGTATCTCAAGTATTAAAAGATGCTAAAATAGTGGAATTTGCAAGATTTGAAAAAGGTGAAGGAATAGAAAAGAAAGAAGAAAACTTTGCAGAAGAAGTTATGAAACAATTAAACTAGAAAATGAAAAAGGATACAAGTCACAAGACAAGTATTCTTTTTTTGATGTATAGAAAATTTTTACAATATATTACAATATAATTGAAATTATCTATATGCTATGATATAATTGCAAATGTAAGGCAAAAAGCATATATTGAATATTGGTATTAAGGAGGAAAACGATATGAAGGCAAATTTCAAAGCAAGGGTTCGCGATTTAACTTCTATTCCTATGTGTTGGCTTTACAAGGATGGAAAGTATATCTTTATGAAGGAAGGACAGATTGGTAACAATCTACCTACTGCCGAAATTAAAGATAAGCAACTTTTGGAAGAGATGAGTATTCCATACTGTCAGATTTCCGATAAACTTTTAGAATACTGGTCTCCAAAGTTCTATGAAAAAGAAGAAGTCACATTACCAGTGTATATTTCTTATCAAGGAGAATATCGGCTGGTAAAAAATCATACTGGAAGTGTTATCACAAAAGAGACACAGTATGAAGCATATGCTATTAAAAGAATCTTTTTAGATGCACTTAAAAAGAAAAAGAAGCAATGTGAACGTGAAAAAATGAGGATGGAAAAATTAATTTCTAAACTTGTTAGTACCCTAGATGGTCAGCCTGCAATAGGAATTTGCAGATATACCAAAACAAAAAGAGAGTTAATCTATGGAGGAGGAACTCTTAGATTAGTTCCTGTATATACAATAGTACCTTCTAAAAAGCTTAATTCACTAGAGAGTGTGTATGAAGAATGTCAGGTGGAGTTACCAGAGATTACTTGGAAGCAACTACTGATTGAGACAAACTATACTCTCGTTGTGGACATGAATAAATTACCACGTAATGGAATTTTGGATATTAATGTTCCAGCTGGAAAAGAAGGGCTATTTGTTGGTAGAGATGGCTGGCAAGTCAAGGAATGGTGTACTGAATTTGGCTTGAGACAAATTCATATAAAAACAATCTAATACCAATATAGCTTTTGTTTAGAGCATAGAGAGAAGCAGATAATGTCAATTGACATTTCTGCTTCTCTTTTTTTATATATTAAGTTGACAAAAGTTACATAACGTGTTAAAATAATACATGCAGAAGTTAAAACTTAAATTGAACATTGACATTGAGGAGGATACATTATGAAAACCAATAGTATAAAAATTCCTAGCCTGCATGGGATTGACGAATGTTGGCTCTACCAGGACAAACAGTACCACTATATGAGACGGGGGAAAGTTGGTGACAACCTTCCCATCACTAATATTGAAAATCAGTGGATTCTGGATGAAATGGAAATTCCACATGCACAGATTTCCAACAAATATGTGGAGTTCTGGTCTTCAGACGTCTATGAAGAGGCTGAAGTGACTCTGCCACTGTATATTCCTTATGAAGACCATTACCGCCTTATGGGAAGTTATAGCGACATGGTCATTACAAAGGAAACCCAAGAGAAAGCATATCAGCTTCAAAGGGATGTCTTAAAAAGACTTGCTAAAGAGAGGAAAAAACAGGAGCGTGCGAAAGAACTGGAAATGCTGATTTCCGCGTTGGGCGGTCGCCCCGCTGTCGGCTTGGAGAGATATACTGCTTCAGAAGAAGAGTGGTCTCGCGATGGAGTCACTATCAAATTGATACCTGTGTATAAAATTAGGTATCCTAGAGAGTTGATAGACGGTTTTATCGAGGTGCCAGAAATCACCTGGAGACATCTTCTTATTGAGACAGACTATACTCTTGTTCTCGATATGAACAAACTTCCTAAGGATGACGTCTTAGGACTCAAGGTTCCAGCTGGAAAAGAAGGTCTTTTCATTGGAAAAGACGGCTGGCAGGTCAAGGATTGGTGTACTAGATTCAACCTGAGGCAAATCAATGTAACTGCCATGTGAAAATATTAACCATGGCTTGAAGCCAGAGAAGCAAAGATTGTTGATTGACATCTTTGCTTCTCTTCTTTTTCATAAAAGATTAGAGGGAAATGTTGATAAGAATAGCTAATTAAAATGTAATGTAAATGGTATTGGTTGTCACACTTATAGTATTATTGATATTGGCAGGAACGAGTATAGCAATGTTGACAGGAGAAAATGGAATAATAAGCCAAGCGCAAAATGCAAGGAATAATTCAGCAAAAGCAGAATTTGAGGAAAAAGTAAAGTTAGCAGTA
>JAAVXM010000064.1 GCA_022790575.1 Clostridia bacterium
AGGCTGGGAAATATGGACCAAAAGATACAGTGTATTTGAAAGCAGATTGGAAGGCAAATGATGTGACATTAAGTAGTGTATATACAAATTATAATAAAACAACAACAAAAATAAAGGAAATGAATCCAGATTGGGCAAAAAATAGAGGAAATATAGCTGACACGTCATGGAACGAAAATGAAAAAAGTGCAGCATACTTATGTACGCCATCAACAGGAGGAAATGAGAGTAATTTAGTATGGGCAAAGAACTTAGATAAAACGAAAGCAAATTATGTAATAGGAAGTCCAAGTGCAGAAATGTATTGTGACTCATATAATAGTGTGCCACACCCAGGAGTGACAAATTACACATTGGGAGCGAAATATAGAGAAACAAGTGCTCCAGGATATATATACACAGTAAATGGAGGAAGTCCATCAGCAACAGGAGGAAATGATTATTATACAGGAACAGATACAGTAGATTACAAAAATTATGGAAGTATGTACTGTGGAAAAGATGGAGCAAAGGGAGGATACTACTGGTGGCTGGCTTCGCCTTCGTCTAATGGCAGCTACAGTGTGTGCAGTGTGTATGGTAGCAACGCGAACTTGTACAGCAACTACTATAACAGCCCGTATGGCGTCTCTCCCCTAGTTTCTCTAAGGTCTGATTTCAAAATACAAATAGAGAAGTAGGAAAAGTAGGACAGAATAAAAGACAAATAAATTTGAAAAATAGGTATGCTATCAGGCCTTGGGTCTGATGGCATCGATTTACATAGGAGAAAAAATGGGAATAATACAAATGGCACAAAAAGTCAAAAAAGTTCATCCAGAATATTTGCTAATATTTAAAGTAGGAATATTTTGTAATGCATATGGGAAAGACAGTTATATAATATCATCAAAATTTGATTATGCAATAAAGCAATCAAATGATGTATCAGTTTGTGGTTTCCCCAAAAAGGCGCTTCGGAAAAATTGCAACAAAACTGGAAGATGATAAAATCAATTACATTGTAATTGACCCAAGGAACAATTATGATATAGATGAAAAAAGTGATAATAGAAATTTGAATACATATGAAGAAGAATTCCAAAAGGCATATTCAGTAATAAAGCAAAGAAATAAGATAAATAGAATAAAGGAAAAACTTGAAAAATACATAGGAAAAAAGGAATTCAAAACAATAATAGGAAAAGTGGAAGAAATATTAGATGAAAACTGAAAAATTTAAAGTAATAGAATATATTAGACAATTGTTAATTATGATAGATACAGAACTTGACAATTTCCCTAAAAAAGAAATTGAGTTAAAAAATAGAATAAAAACAAACAGTTTTGATATTTTAGAATTATCATATGAAGCAAATTCAATTGAAGATGTGAAAGAAAAGTCGTTATTATTACAAAAGATATTAGCAAAAATAAAAGTAATAGATTTTCTATTAAATTTATCATTTGATAAAGAGATGATGAGCAAAAAGAAATACTTAAAACTAGCTAATAGAATAGATGATATAACAAAATACACAATTGGATGGGCAAATTCTATGACAGGGAATAAGACAACATTAATCTGATATTAGGGCTTGGTTGAATGTGGCTGGCTTCGCCTTCGTCTAATAACAGCAACAATGTGTGCAATGTGAATGGTAACAACGCGAACTTGAACAACAACAACTATAACAACACGAATGGCGTCTCTCCCCTAGATTCTTTAAAAAAATGTGGATATATTCACTTGTTTATAGTGGAATATGAGAATCTTTAAAGAAACAAACCAATTCCTTTAGTTGAAGTGATTTAACTATAAAACAAAAATAGATGACAATGTTTGTTAGTAAATTTTATTGAAAGGGAGCATATGTCTATTACTATTTTTAGGTACTGTTAAAAGCAGTGCCTTTTTTTAAAATAATTGCAAGAAGTTATATGGAGGGTACATGAAAAGAAAAGGGAATTTATATAAAGATATATGTAAAATAGAAAATATTGAAGCAGCCTTTAAAGAAGTGTGCAGGAATACGAGAAATGAAAGAAAAGTATTTAACATGAAACAATATAAAGCAATATATATTTCAAGAGTTTATCATACACTAATAAATAAAGAATATAAAGTAGGTCCATATAATAAATTTGTAATATATGAACCAAAAGAAAGAATGATAGTAAGTCAAGGAATACATGATAAGATAATAAATCATTTAATAGCACGATATATTTTATATCCTGCCATTTTACCATGTTTAATAGACACAAATGTTGCAAGTAGAAAAGGAATGGGAACAAGTGCAGGAGTGGCATATGAGCAAAGTTTTCTAAGAAAGTGTAATATTAAATATGACAAATACTATATTTTAAAGTGTGATATTTCCAAATTTTTTGCAAGTATAGATCATGATAGGTTAAAAGAAAAGCTAGAAAGAAGAATAAAAGATAAGGATGCTCTGAAAATACTATTTGATTTAATAGATAGTAATGAAAAGGGATTATATATAGGCTCAATGACAAATCAAGCATTGGCAATATTTTACTTGAATGACCTGGATAGACATATAAAGGAAAAGTTGAAAATTAAATATTATGTTAGATATCAAGATGATATATTATTGTTGCATGAATCAAAAGACTACTTAAAATATTGCTTTCAAGAAATAAAGGAGTTTTTGAAAAAAGAAAAACTATCATTAAATAATAAAAGTAGAATATATAAAAATACAAATAATTTCATGTTTTTAGGAAGAAACAAAAAAGGTCAATATATAAGATACAGAAATGTGAAAAGAAAGCTTAAAGCAAGAAGATATTTATATGAAATTGGAAAAATTAATTTATATAGCTATTGTAGTAGTATTAATTGTTACAATAGTTTATTAGGAAGAGAAGTAATATAAAATAACCAAGTAGATTACAATTAATTTGTGTAATTTACTTGGTTACTTATTTAGACTTTTTCAGCTACTTCTTTTAAATCTTCAATAATTTTATATGCCTGAGAAACAGGTAAATTATTAATATCTATTTTTCTAATTGTATCAAAGATTTTTTTGATATCTTTATTTAAAGAGTATTGTGAAACATTATAAATAATGCTACTATCTAATACTTTTATGTCAAGGTTTTCTTCATTAAATAAATTGAAGTATTTTTCACTACTAGAATAAGGAAAACCACACTTGACTATATCTGGATTAAAATTGCTTAATTTAAATCCAAACTTTTCTGAAAGTAATTTTGCATCATCAGATAAAGCAATAATAAAAATTCCTTGTTTAAATAAAAATATTGTATCTGGGTCATCTCGTTTTAAATTATTATAAACATCCACTAATTTACTCATCAAAATTCCTCCTTTGTAAATACTAGTCTAAGCTTCCCAGAAAGCTTTATATGTCTTATATGCTGAGTAAATATCATATTTACTTGTAACTTCATAAGGTGCATGCATTGAAAGTACTGGAACACCACAGTCAATAACGTCTACACCTTTGTTAGCAAGTATATATGCTATAGTGCCTCCACCACCAACATCAACTTTGCCAAGTTCGGAAATTTGATATTTTATATTATTTTTTTCTAAAATGTTTCTAACCCATGCAACATATTCAGCATTTGCATCAGATGCACCAGATTTACCACGGGCTCCAGTGTATTTATTAAGTCCTATACCATGACCTAAAAATGCAGCATTTGTTTTATCAGAAACAGAACCATATATAGGGTCAAAGCCTGCGTCAACATCAGCTGAAAGCATTTTTGAATAACAGAAGACTTTGTCTAGTAAATTTGGCTTATTTTCATTTGTCTTATTTAGTAATTCAGAAATGAAGTAGTCAAACATGTGAGATTCCATTCCAGTATTACCCATGCTTCCGATTTCTTCTTTATCAGAAAGAATACAAACTGCTGTTGTTTTTACATTGTTTAGAGTCATCATAGCTGATAAAGATGTATATGCACAAACTCTATCATCTTGACCATAAGATGCAACCATGCTAGCGTCAAAACCTAAAGAACGTGCCTTAAAAGCAGGAACTATTTCAAGTTCAGAACTTAAGAAGTCAACTTCTGTTATATTATATTTTTGATTTAATATATTTAAAATGTTTAATTTTACTTTTTCAGATGCCTTTTCGTCATTATAAGGTATATTGCCTAATAAAACATTTAAGTCTTCACCATCAATTGCATTTTTTAGCTTCTTTTCCATCTGGTCTTGGGCTAAATGAGGAAGTAAGTCTGTAATTACAAAAATAGGGTCATTCTCATCTTCTCCTATGTTTACAGTTATTTTCTCTCCATTTGATTTTACAACTACACCATGAATACTTAATGGTATTGTAGTCCATTGATATTTTTTTATCCCACCATAATAGTGTGTTTTAAAATATACAAATTCACTATCTTCATATAATGGATTTGGTTTTAAATCTAATCTCGGAGAATCAACATGCGCACCTACAATTTGAATTCCATTCTCTAATTTTTCTGTACCAATAATAGCTAAATACATGCTTTTTTCTCTATTTATAAAATATACTTTATCTCCAGGTTTTAGTGAACTAAATGTTGATATATCTTTAAATCCATTGGCTTCAGCAATTTGTTTCGCTGTTTGAACTGCCTCACGTTCAGTTTTTGAATTGTTTAAGAATTTTATATATCCATCACTAAAAGAATAGATTTCTTCTTTATCATTTTGTGATATATTGTTCCAACCTGATTCTTTTTTGTTGAATAGCTTTTCTTTTAAACTTTCTTCCATTTTTTACCTCCATATATAATATTTGATTGTAGTATATCATTTTATAATTTATTTTTCCATAAAAATCAAAAAAATATTCAAAAAATAAATTTTTGATGTTATTAGTTAGTCATTACATCTGTATAATAACTAATTTGTTGATATATAATATTTTTCTGGCAACAAAAAGTTACAAAATAAGAGAAATTTGTTGACATGGAGGAAGGATTAGAATATAATACAAGTAGCAAGAGTATATAACTCTACAAGAAGTGAAACAAAAGAAAAAGGAGAGAAAATTATGGACGTTAAAACCCTTGGGGCTGTACACACACACACACACACACACACAAGTGAGTTAGTGAAAGTAATAAGAGGTAAAAATACATTTATAAGTGATGAATAAATGATAGGCTATTTATGATAGATTAAAATAAATAGGCTGTCTATTTGGCATGCCAAAG
>JAAVXM010000065.1 GCA_022790575.1 Clostridia bacterium
GATGTTACCTGGAGTACAGAAAATGCAGCAGTAGCAACAGTAGACCAAAACGGGAATGTAACAGCAGTAGGAAATGTAGGAGATACAACCAAAATAGTTGCTAGAGTTGGAACAGAGTATAGTGCAACTTGTAATGTGACAATTGTAAATAATATAGTAGAGGTAACCCCAGAAGAAATAGCTGATAACCCAAATAAATACTATGGACAAGTAGTTAAGAATTATACAGCAGGTGATGCGACATATAGAATATTTTATGTTGATAAAGAAAACAAATATGGAGATGGAGAATATACAGTATATCTAAAGGCTGATTATGATTATAATAGGAGAACAGGATTATCTGATTATACTAATTATATATATGAAAAGACAAAAATCAAAGAAATGAACCCAAATTGGGCAGCTAATAGGGGAAATAATGAAAGTGAATGGAATTATAATGAGAAAGCAGCAGCATGGTTGTGTATGCCAGAGTCAGGAGAAAATGGGGGGCTACCATGGTCAAGCTATTATGATAGTAGCAAGGCGAATTATGTAATAGGAGGACCAAGTGCAGAGATGTATTGTGACTCATATAATAATGTAGAGCATCCAGAAGTAACAAATTATACATTAGGAGTGCAGTATAGGGTAACCGATTATCCAGGATATGTATATACAGTAAATGGGAACAAGAGTACAATATCAAACAGTGATTATTATACAGGAACAGATACAGTAGATTACAAAAATTATGGGAGTATGTACTGTGGTTTGAATGGGCAAAAAGGCAGTTATTATTGGTGGCTGCCCTCACCTTCATCTAATACGGCGGTTGGTGTGTGTTATGTGTATGGAGCAAGTGCATACTTGACTGGAAGCAGTTCTAGTTTTTCTCAAACTGATGGTGGTATCTCACACATAGTTTCTCTAAAGTCAGATTTTACAATCCAAATAGAACGTTAAAATATAATTTTTTTATTATCTAAGGCTAGCAGGTAACAAATTAATAAGAAAAAATAAAAAATAGCAAGAAAAAATCTTGCTATTTTTTGATTTGCATAGTAAAATATACTAAGAAAAAAGGTCGAAGGGAGAGACTGTTTTGAAAAAGGAAAATAAAGAGCAAGAATTAACGAAAAAGATGGAATTCATAGGGTTAAATCTTGAAGAAATACCAGAAACATTAAAGTTAGTTGAAAATTTGCAATTTAAGCCTAATGTAGGATTTGATGAAAAAAAGTATAGACAATATAGATTTGTATCTCCTAAAGAAATTGAAATATTATTATCTCCAACAAATAGATTAGATGATATAAAAGAAAAATACACAAAAGCCAATCCTCTAATATCATATTTACAGCCAATAGATGAAGAAAATTTAGATAGAAAAGAAACATTTTTAAGAATGTTAGACGAAGTAACAATAGAAGAAATAGAAAAAATAGAACAAGAGCAGCAACAATTAAACAAAAAGATACCATTTAAAGTAAGATATCCAAGAAACTATTTGTGGCAAATTTATTATTCATCAGCAAGTGATAAATATTTTATGATAGTACCAACAGAAGACAAAGACTATTCAACATTTTTCTATGTTTTAAAAAAGCAAATAGAAAAGAAAAAAGCAGGGAAAGTATTTGTACCAATTAGTAATGCAGACTATGGAAAAGAATTATTAAATAAAACAGAAATAACAAGTTTAGAAAATTACTTATGGTTATTTACAAAAGATTGGCCATCAATATATGAAGTATATGATAAAAACGAAAAAGTAAGTTTACAAATAGTTGGACAAACAGAGGTATATGGGAAAATAAAATCAGAATATAAAGTAAAGCTATCAAACAAGATAGAAGCAACAAAATTTTTCAAATTGGTAAAAGCATTATTTATATTACAATCAGAATTACCAAGTTATTTTAAATTTGACACAGAAATAGATAAACAAGGAAGTTTAGAATTCTATTATGATGGAGAATTATTAGAATATGATGAGTTAAGTGATTGGGTAAATGAGCAGCACAAGAAATTAGTTGAAATTCAAAAGAAATCTGCAAAAGAAAATGTAGAATTAAAAGAAAAACTAAAAAACTTAAAAATGCAAATAGAAGAACTAGAGATAGAATATTTAAGTAAAGAAAAGCAAATATCAACATTTTTAGAATGTAAAAAAACTTTTTTTGGAAAAGTAAAATACTTCTTCAAATATAGTGGAAAAAAGTCAAAGAAGAAAGAAGAAATACATAGAGAAGAAAAAATAGACACAAAAGAAGTAGAAGAAAAAGAAGAAGAAATAGAAATCAAATATAAAAGGCAATACACATTAGATGAATTACTAGAAAGAGGAAAAATTGCAAATGAAAAAGAGACAGAAGTTAAAAACTGTAAAATGGATATAAATGCATTAAAGCTAAAAAGAGTAAATTTAGTTAAAAAGATAGAAAATGCAACAGCATTTATAGAAGAGATAGACAGTCATAAAAAAAGTATATTCGAATTCTGGAAATATAGTAATAAAGATGAAATACAATCATTAGAAGAAGGGCAAGAAGAACCAATAAATGTAAAACCACATTCCAAAGTATTTGACTTTGAAGAAGACTTTGAAGAATTTGGAACAACAATGGACAAAATACAAAGAGAAATATTATCAAAAGAAGAATTAGATAGTATATACTTAACAACAACAGAACAAGTAGAAATAATAAACAAATTAAAAACAAATAATACAGAGCCAAAAGAACTAGATAAGTGGTTAAAACAAATAAAAACAGACTTAAAAAATGAAAAAGACATTACAGAAGATGATGTTATTGACATTTTTGGAGGATTATCAGAAGACACTAGAAAAGTAGCAAAGTTAGCAAATACATCACATAGAGAGCAACCTAAAAACAAATATTCAATATTAAGGATATCAAGGGAAACAAAAACAGTAGACTATAAAGTAGCGTTAATTAATGAAATGAGAAAAGTAGATAGCACACTAGAAAAAAACCAATTAACTCAAAATGTTTCAGTATATAAATGGACAGAAGAAGAAAAGCTAGATGCAAGAAAAATAAATGTATTCAACTTGAATCCAGAAAAAGAAATAGAAGAAGCAATAAAAACAACAGAAGGAACAAAAATCAATTTATATAAACTTAACTTAGAAAAAGGAATAAATGTAATTGCATTTACAAACAGTGTATATTATGATAATCAAAATAAAACACTACCAATAGGGATGAACAGAGACACAAGAATTATAGCCAAAATAAGTGATACAGATATAAAATTAGAAAGTAAAAGGACAATAAGAGTAGGAAGGTTAGAAGATGAAAAAGACGAGGCATCAAAACTAATAATAAAAACAATTAATGTATTAGAATATACAGTCAAAGAAATAGAAGAAGATAATGAAGAAGAATAACTTTACAATTTTAGTAAAAGAGGAGAGAGATAATGGCAGAAAATGCGGAATTTAAATCAGGGTTTGTAGCAATAATAGGGAGAACAAATGTAGGAAAGTCAACATTAATAAATCTACTAGTTGGAGAAAAAGTTGCTGCAACAGCGAATAAAGTACAAACAACACGTACTGCAATAAAAGGAATTGTAAATAGAGAAAACTCTCAAATAATATTTATAGATACACCAGGAATACATAAACCAAAAACAAAATTAAATGAAACAATGATAGAAACATCATTTGGAGTTTTAGAAGGAATAGATATAATCTTATTTGTAATAGAAGCAACAAGTACTGAAATTGGTAGAGGAGACATGAAGATATTAGAAAAAATCAAGGAGTCAAAAAAGAAAACTATTTTATTAATCAATAAAATAGACTTAGTAAAAAAAGAAAAACTACTTGAGCTAATAGACATTTATCAAAAAGAATATAATTTTGAAGCAGTAATACCAATATCTTCTTTAAAAGAAAAATACAAAAATGTAATATTAGATGAAATAGAAAAGAACTTAAAACCAGGTCCTGCATATTATGATATAGAGGAGTATACTAATCAGACATTAAGGCAACTTGCAGAAGAAACAATTAGAGAAAAGGCACTAAAATTATTACAAGATGAAGTACCACATGGGATTTACATTGAAGTTGAAAAAATGAAATATAGAAAAAACAAAAAAGGTGAACCACTATATGATATAGAAGCAACCATTTATTGTTTAAGAAAGTCACATAAAGGAATTATAATTGGGAAAAATGGTGAAATGTTAAAAAATATAGGAAGATTAGCAAGAATAGATATGGAAAGAAATTTTGACACAAAAGTCAATCTAAAAACATGGGTCAAGGTAAAAGAAGATTGGCAGGAAGATACATCTATTGTGAAACGCTTCAAAATGGAATAAAAATATGCATTATACAATCAAAATTTAGTATAAATGAATAATTTAAGAAAAAATGCAAATGATAGAATTAAGGAAGTGAGCTTATGATTAAAAAAATTGCATGGAATACATTTAAAAATACAGGAAATGTTGATACATTTCTAGAATTTAAACAAATAAAAGAACTAGAAGAACAAAAACATGAACAAAAGGTGGAACAAAATGGGGACAATAAAATCGAATGGAATAATAATTTGTGAGAATAACTTAGGAGATTATGACAAAATGTTGACAATGCTAACACCTGGTTTTGGAAAAATATCATGTGTAGCAAAAGGAGCCAGAAGACAGAAAAGTGCCTTGCTTGGAGGTACACAATTTTTATGCTTTGGGGAATATTTAATGTACAAAGGCTCCAATACATATAATATAAACTCATGTGAAACAATTGAAGTGTTTTATAATTTAAGAACTGATTTAGACAAACTAAACTATGCAGTTGAAATGGCAAAAATAATAAGAGATGTTACAGAAGAAAACCAAAATTGCTTTAAAATTATACAATTACTTTTAAATACATTATATACATTATCTGAAACAGACAAAGAGCCTCAGTTAATAATGAGTATATTTAAATTAAAATTATTATGTTTTTTAGGTTTTACACCAAGAATAGAAAACTGTGTAAATTGCAAGCAAAAGGAGAAAGTACAATATTTTAGTTTGAAAGACAATGGTTTAAAATGTGAAAGTTGTGCAAAACAAGACAAGAGTTGTTTAGAAATGACAGAGAGTACAGCAAATGCTATAAAATATATTATTATGGCACCAGCAAAAAAATTATATTCTTTTAATTTAAAAGATGAGTCTTTAAAAGAACTAGTATTAATCACAAAGTTATATTTTGATGAAAAGATGGAAATATAGAAAAGGAACTTTATGCTAAAAACAATATCTACTGGAATATTTTTCAAAAAGCCTTGTCTAAAGGGAAAAATTATGATATAAATATAGCAAGAAAAGTACAGATTTTTTTCCAACTAGATTTGAGCTTTTAGGAAGGGATGAAAAAATGGAAGATAATTATGAATATGAAAAAAAGAAAATACTTATAGTGGATGATGAGCAAAAAATAGTAGATTTATTAGTACATAATTTAATGAGAGAAGGATATGCCACAATAGAAGCAAATGATGGAGTATCAGCAATTGAAATAGCAAAAGAACAAAGACCAGATTTGATTTTATTAGACATAATGATTCCACGTTTAGATGGACTTTCAGTATGTAAAAGAATAAAAAATATATATAATGTACCAATATTAATGGTAACAGCAAAAGACGATGAATTAGACAAAATAGTAGGACTAGAACTAGGAGCAGATGACTACATAACAAAACCATTTAGTGTAAGAGAAGTAGTAGCAAGAGTCAAAGCAAATCTAAGAAAAGTAGAAGCAAATATAGAAGAAGAAAATAGAAGAGAAAATGAAGAAAAGAAAGCAGAAAAGAAGAAAAATAGTAATATAAAAATAGGGGAATTAGTATTAGACTTAGAAAAATACGAAGTACATATTGATGGAAAAGTAATAAATTTAACATTAAGAGAATTTGAAGTATTAAAATTCTTAGCACAACAACCAGGTCAAGTTGTAACAAGAGAGGCGCTACTTGAAAGAGTATGGGGATATGAATACTATGGAGACATACGTACTGTAGATGTTACGGTAAGAAGAATAAGAGAAAGAATAGAAAAAGACACATCAAATCCACAAATACTAATAACAAAAAGAGGTGTGGGATATTATATTCCAAGTGAAGACTAAAAAAAGCGAACTACTAATAGTTCGCTTTTCCAGAAGGTAACATATAAAATTGGTATTAACTCAGTGAAAATAAAATAGAAGGAGGATATGTTAGAAAGCTAGCATATAAGAATATATGGTAAGAGAAAATACAAGAAAAATCAAAGTAGGAAATGTAGAGATAGGTGGTCAAAACAAAGTCATAATACAATCAATGTGTAATACCAAAACAAAAGACATAAAATCTACAGTAGAGCAGATATTACAATTAGAAAAAGCAGGTTGTGAGATAATTAGAGTAGCATGTTTAGATATAGAAGATGCAAAAGCAATAAAAGAAATAAAAAAGCAAATAAACATACCAATAGTTGCAGACATACACTTTGATTATAAAATAGCCCTAGAAGCGATAAAATCTGGTGTAGACAAAATTAGGATAAATCCAGGTAATATAGGAAATGAAGGAAAAGTACGTAAAGTTGTAGAAGGTTGTAAAGAAAACAAAATACCAATTAGAATTGGAGTAAATGCAGGTTCATTAGAAAAAGAACTATTAGACAAATATGGAAAGCCAACTGCAAAAGCAATGGTAGAAAGTGCTAAAAGACATGTAGAAATACTAGAAAGGCTAGATTTTCATGATATAGCAATTTCTTTAAAAGCATCAAACTTAGACTTATGTATATCAGCATATGAAGAGGCAGCCAAAACATTCCAATATCCACTACACTTAGGAATAACAGAAGCTGGAACAGAATTCAGTGGAACTATAAAATCAAGTATAGGATTAGGGATTTTATTAAGAGAAGGAATCGGAGATACAATAAGAGTATCATTATCAGATGACCCTATAAAAGAAATAAAAGTTGCAAAAGAAATATTAAAAGATTGCAACCTATATAAGGGAGTACCAACATTAGTAGCATGTCCAACATGTGGTAGGACACAAATAGACTTAATTCCAATAGCAAAAGAAATAGAAGAATTTTTACAAACAATAAACTCAAATATAACAGTTGCTGTTATGGGGTGTGCAGTAAATGGACCTGGAGAAGCTAAAGAAGCAGATATAGGTATTGCAGGAGGAATTAGTGAAGGATTATTGTTTAAAAAGGGAGAAGTAATAAAAAAAGTACAACAAGAAAAAATAGTAGAAGTTTTAAAACAAGAAATATTAAAAATGATATAAGGAAAAAGTATGGAAATTATAATTGGGAAAACCTCTGGATTTTGTGGAGGAGTATTAAATGCAGTTACAAAAACAGAGAAAGAATTAAATAAAGAAAAAGGAACAATATATTGTCTAGGTGAATTAGTACATAATAAACAGGTAATAGAAAAGTTAGAGAAAAAGGGATTAAAAACAATAGAAAATATAAATGATGCAAAAGAAAAAACAATTATAAGGGCACATGGAGTTCCTAAGGAGATTTACAAAAGAGCGACAGAAAAAGGAATAGAATTAATAGATTTAACATGTCCAAAAGTTTTAGACATTCACAGAACTGTTGAGCAATATGCAAAAAATGGATTTTATGTATTATTAGTAGGAGTAGAAAAGCATCCAGAAGTAATAGGAACTATAAGTTTTGGAGAAGGAAATGCATTTTTAATAAAAGAAAAGGAAGATATAACAGAAGCAATAGAAAAAGTAGATAATTCACAATTAAAAAAAGTGTTAGTAATTGCTCAGACTACATATAGTCTAAAAAAATTTGAAGACATAGCACAACAGCTTCAAGAAAAGTTAGGAAATAAGTATGAAATAGAAATAAAAAATACTATTTGTTCAGCAACAAGATTAAGACAAGAAGAGACAGAAGAACTTTCTAAAATTTCTGAGGCAATGATTATAGTAGGAGGAAAAAATAGTTCAAATACCAAAAAACTATATGAAATTGCAAAAGCTAATTGTCAAAACACAATATTAGTAGAAACAGTTGATGATATAGATATTAATAAAATGAAGAGACATAATAAAATTGGAATAATGGCAGGAGCTTCAACACCAAATGAAAGTGTTGAAAAAATTAAAGAAAAGCTAATAAAGGAGTAAAAAGAATGAAACTAAATATAGTATTAGTTGAACCAGAAATACCACAAAATACAGGGAATATAGCAAGAACATGTGCTGCAACAGGAGCAAAACTACATTTAGTATATCCATTAGGGTTTAGTATATCTGAAAATAGTGTAAAAAGAGCAGGACTAGACTATTGGGACAAATTAGAAATAGAAGAACATATGTCATTTAATAAATTTCTAGAAAAATATATACCAGAAGATAACAACATGTTTTTTGTAACAACAAAAGGTAAACAGATATATTCAAATATAGATTACAAATCAATGGATGAAGTTTATTTACTATTTGGCAAAGAGACAAAAGGATTACCAGAAGATATATTAAAAAAATACTTAAATAAAACAATCAGAATTCCAATGAGGGAAACATTAAGGTCATTAAATTTATCAAATTCAGTTGCTATAGCAGCATATGAAGTATTAAGACAACAAAGTTTTAATAACTTGCAAGAAATTAGTGAATATTTTGAGAAATAGGCTATTTTTCAGTTAAATAGAGAATGAAAAATTCTCTATTTTTTGAATAAAAGTCGGAAATTGTCGACGAAAAGTTTGTAAAAAAGCAGGAAAAATATTGACAAAAGAATAAAAAGAATTTATACTTTAATTAATTATATAATTTTCAAATTAATTTTTTTCGAAAAAAACTAAATTCTAATTTGTTATATCAAAATTTTAAAATTAAATTTTAAATCTTAAATTTCAAAAACCAAAACAATAATAATAAAAATATAAAGGAAGGTGGATTGTTATAGAGAAAGAACAATATAAAATAAAAGAACTAATACAAAGTGAAGATAAGGATATATTAAAGTCAATTCTAAACAATGTATTACAATTAGATATTAAAGAAATCACATATAACAGCAATATACAGTTAGATAATATTTCAGAATATGAGTTTGAACTTATAAAGATAAATTCAACACTATCAACAAATGAAAAAATAGAGATGTATTTAAGGATGGTAAAAAGAGTAAAAATAAAAGAATCCATTTTTTGTTATTGGTGTTCAATATATGAAGAAGAATATAAAAATATGAGTTCAAGTGAAGACATTTTGCTAAATAAAGTACTAATTTCGGAAGTAAATAGGGAAAAATATCAGCAAAGAATATTTTTAGAGATAGAAAATAATACAACACAACTTTTAGAAACAGGAACAGAAGTCAATTTTATAGAAATACACGACTATATAGCAGATAAAGGTAATGAGAAAAATAAATACAAAAACCTTAATAAATACTTAAGTAAAGAAAACGAAGAAGTATTATTAATAGGTATAAAAATGAGAAGAGGTAAATAAAATTAATAATATAAAAACCAAGATATATTGATTTTTAGAGCAGACTTTATTATAATTATAATGAAATAACAATAATTAAAGAAAGGGTGTGATAAAATGGAATATAGATATAAGCCAGTAGGTGTTTGCTCTGCTGAAATGATTTTTGAAATTGATAATGGAATAGTCAAAAAATTAAGAATTGTTGGAGGATGTCCAGGAAACACAGTAGGAGTATCAAGATTAATAGAAAACAAAACAATAGATGAAGTAATTGAGATGTTAAAAGGAATTCCATGTGGAGTTAGAGCAACATCTTGTCCAGACCAAGTTGCACAAGCATTAGAGGAATACAAGAAAACTGTTTAAAACTATATTTAAACAAAAAAAGGTGCACAATAAAGTGCATCTTTTAAATTAATTTATTCTTTAATATAAATCAGAATCATTCATACCAGAATTTGAACTATTATCTTTATTTCCAGATTCTACCCCCATATAAGGCAAGATTTCATTAAGCATTGCCCCAGCAGTAGGTGCTGCTATTTGACCACCATTATGTTGTTTACCTTGTGGATTATTTAAAATTACAAGAAGAACAATTCTTGTATTTTCAACAGGTGACATTGCAAGAAAAGAAGCAACATAACCATTAGTAGAACCCCATCTAGGTTCAGAAGTACCAGTTTTACCACCAACAGAATAACCTGTAATTTTTGCTCTACCACCAGAGCCATCAACAACAACAGATTCCATCATAGAAGCAACTTTGTCAGCAGTCTCTTTAGAAATAACTTGACGTATTTTGTCAGTATTAAAAGTAGTAACCTCTCCAGTATCAGTATTAGTCATTTTTTCAACAAATCTAGGTTGAACTAAAACACCATCATTGGCAATTGAAGCTGCAGCTGTAATCATTTGCATAGGAGTAATAGTAAAACGTTGACCAAAAGATAAAACAGCAAGTTCAATAGGTTTGATTTTATTAACATCATAGAAAATACTATTAGCTTCACCAGATAGTGAGACACCAGTTTTATCAAATAATCCAAAAGCCTCATAATATTTATAAGATGTACTAGAGCCTATTTTTAAACCCAATTCCATAAAAGCAGGATTACAAGAATTTTCTAAAGACTTTCTTAGAGTTTGAAATCTATGAGGGTCATAATGTTTCCAGCAAGCAATAGGTTTTTCTTCTCCTTCCAAATAATAATAACCTGTACAATTAAAACTATTAGGAATATCTGTATCTGTAATATCTTCTTCTAAAGCAATTGCAGAAGTAATTATTTTAAATACAGAACCAGGCTCATAAGTATCAGTTACAGCCTTTGGACTCCACATTCTAAAAAGTTCATTTGTTTTTTGTTCTGCAGATAGTGTATCCCAAATAGAGGTTAAAGAAGAATTAGGAGTATTAGGAGTATTACAATCATAATTTGGATAGTCTGCCATTGCTAATATTTTACCAGTTGAAGGTTCCATTGCTATTGTTATGCCACTATCACATTTATATTCGTCAACTGCTTGAGCAAGATACTTTTCTACAATACCTTGTATAGTTATATCTATAGTTAAATTTAAATCATAACCATTCTCAGCAGCTATATATGTTTTATTTGAGTTTGCAATTTCTGATTGGCTTGCATCTTTTAGACTAACAGATTTTCCAGGTGTACCACTTAAAAAAGAATCCCATGATTGTTCAATTCCATAAGCACCATGGTTATCAGACCTCAAAAAACCTAAAACAGTTGAAGCTAAATTTTTATAAGGATATGACCTACTTGATGCTTCTTCTATACTTATACCAGTTTTTATTTTCTTTTTTAATAAAGAATTTTTCCAATCTTTTAAAACAGCAGTTTTTTCTTGTTCAACATTAGATGCGATAAGAATTCTATTTGTAGCTGAATTTACTTTTTCTAAAGTTTCAGTATAATCAAGCCCCAAAGAATTTGACAGACCATTAACAATTAATTCCTTATTTTCTTCTTTAATATCTGATGGATTAAAATATACTTTGTCAGAATCATAACTAATAGCCAAAACATTTCCATTAGAATCATATATTGTGCCACGTTTTGCGCTAAGAGTTTCTGTAAGAGTCTGTTGAGATGTTGCAAGAGACTGTAACTGCTCACCATCTATAAACTGTAAACAGAAAATCCTTGAAAGTAAAGCTATAATAATAAATAATGTAAATACCAAAATAACTTTTACCTTAAATGTAGAAATAGTATTTGGTGTATTAATTTCACTTCTGTTTTTTAAATTTTTCTTTTTATATTTTTGATTTTTTTTCTTACTCATATTTTCACCATTCTTTAGTTTGATTTTTAAAATATTTTATACTAAAACTATTAAAAAATCAACAGAAACTGAACAATTTACTTAAAAGTTATATATTTCAAATTATATAGAAAAAAAGAAAGGAGTACATATGTTATCAAAAGTAAAATCAATAGCTTTAAATGGACTTGAAGGTTACTTGATAGAAATACAAACAGACATAAGTAATGGAATACCAGAATTTGAGATAGTTGGTTTACCAGACATGAGTGTGAAAGAAGCTAAAAAAAGAATAAAAGCATCAATAAAAAATTCTCAAATAGAATTTCCAAACAAAAAGATATTAATAAATCTAGCGCCTGCAAATGTAAAGAAAGGAGGAAGCAGTTTTGATTTAGCTATGGCAGTTGGAATACTGATTTCAACTGGTAATATAACAAATCTTGATATAAATAAACTTGCAACAACGATATTTATAGGTGAATTATCATTAGATGGAAAAATAAATAGGACAAATGGTGTATTACCAATTTGTATAGAAGCAAAAGAATTAGGAATAAAAAGAGTCATATTACCAAAGCCAAATGCCAATGAGGCAGCAATAATAAAAGAGCTAGATATCATACCAATTGAAAATATAAAAGAACTGGTAAAATATCTAAATGAGGAGATAAACATTATTCCACATAAGATAAAAGCTAATAACTTTTTTACACATTCTATAAATGATGTAGATTTTTCAGATGTAAAAGGACAAGAAGATGTAAAAAGAGCATTAGAAATTGTAGCAGCAGGAGGGCACAATTGTTTGATGATAGGAAGCCCAGGAGCAGGAAAAACAATGCTAGCTAAAAGACTACAAACAATATTGCCAGACTTGAGTATTGAAGAGTCAATAGAAATAACCAAAATACATAGTATATCTGAGGAATTACAAAATGATGGACTAATAACGATTAGACCATTTAGAACTCCACATCATACTGTACCAATAAGTACAATGATAGGTGGGGGAAGAATACCTAAACCAGGAGAAATAAGCCTTGCTCATAATGGAATATTATTTTTAGATGAACTACCAGAATTTAATGGGAATACATTAGAAGCATTAAGAGAACCATTAGAGAATAAAGTAATAGGTATAAATAGATTAAGTGGTAATTATATATATCCATGTAATTTCATTCTAGTTGCTAGTATGAATCCATGTGCATGTGGATATTTTGGAAATGAGGAAAATGAATGTAGATGTACTCCATTAGAAAGACATAAATATTTAAATAAAATAAGTGGACCACTATTAGATAGAATAGATATACATATAGAGGTAAAAAGACCCAAATATGATAAATTGAATTCAAAAATAAAAAGTGAAAATTCAAAAGAAATACAAAAAAGGGTCAATATAGCAAGAAAAATCCAGCAAGAAAGATACAAAAAATATGGTATATATTCAAATTCAGAACTATCTACAAGGCTAATTGCAGAATTTTGCACATTAGATAAAAAAGGAGAAGAACTTTTAGAAGCAGCTTTTAAAAGGCTAAAGCTGAGTGTTAGAGCATATGAGAAGATTTTAAAAGTTGCAAGGACAATAGCTGATTTAGAACAAAAAGAAAATATAGAATACCAACATATTGCAGAAGCAATACAATATAGGAGCTTAGATAAAAAATATGATAATTGAATATTATGATAAATTGTATCCAGAAAGTTTGAGGAAAATTGATAAACCACCAAGTAGGCTATATGTTTTAGGAGACTATAAAATTTTAAATCAAATGGGTATAGCTGTTATTGGTTCAAGAACTAATACACAATATGGTGAAAATATGTGTAAAAGATTTACAAAAAATCTAGTAGAATATAATTTAAATATAATCAGTGGACTAGCTGTAGGTATTGATGGGATAGCACATAAAACATGTTTACAAAATTCAGGCAAAACTATAGCTGTATTACCATCAGGGTTAGAAAATATATATCCAAATAAGCATAAAGAATTAGTAAAAGAAATTATAAATAGTGGAGGAGCAATAGTTACAGAATATGAAGCAAATGTTAAAGCAGATTCAAAAAAATTCTTAGAAAGAAATAGAATTGTTGCTGGTCTTGGAGTAGGAACTCTAGTGATAGAGGCAGGAAACAGAAGCGGAACAAGTGTAACTGCTAAATTAACAAGCATGCAAGGTAAGCCAGTATTTTGTATACCAAGCAGTCTGGAAAATAACAAGGGGAAAATAACAAATGAACTTATAAAAAAAGGAGCAAACTTAACTACAGATATAAATGATATCTTGAGTTGCTATCCAGATATTAAATTTTATAAAAAGAAAATTGTTAAAAAAGAAGTAATTATAGATATTCCCCAAGAACTATTAAATGTATATAAAACTATAAATGATAATCCGAAAAATGTAAATGAAATTGCTAAAGAAAGTAATTTAAGTATAAGTGAAGTCAATTATAAGATAACACTTTTGCAAATAAATAATGCAATTATAGAATTGCCAGGTCAAAAATATGTAAGGAGAACAGATGAAATTGAATAAAAGAAGATTTGGAATTATAGGAGAAAAAATTGCACAGAGTTTTTTATTAAATAATGATTATGAAATAATTGATACCAATTTCTATACCAAAAGAGGAGAAATTGACATTATTGCAAGTCAAGACAAATGTATTATTTTTGTTGAAGTAAAAACTAGAAGCAATTTAAAATATGGGACACCAGCAATGGCTGTTAATAATGTTAAAAAAAGACATATGAGAACAGTTGCAAAAATATATCTGCAACTTAATAAACTGCAAAATAGTGATATTAGATTTGATGTAGTGGAAGTTTATATTATAAATGGAAAATGTAAAATTAATCATATAAAAGAAATTATGTAATTGAAAGGGATGGACAATGAAGAACAAAATTTTCTTATTAATGGACATTTGAAAGAATATCCAGAATTTGGACAGAAATATGCGAATCTGAAAATTAGTAAAATAGGAGTAAATGCGCCTGTATATTTTGGAGTAACAGATTTATGGTTTTAATTGTACATATCTAATTTGAATTAGTATAGAATAACTCATAATATAATATTTTGAAATACCGCGTCAGCGACCAAACGAGTAAGCTTGCTTACGAGTGCGATTAGAGCAACCTACCATAATTAAAATTTAGTAGGTTGCGACAGACAAGGTATAAAAAATATTATATTATGAGTATTCATACAAGTCAATTAGATAAACCTAAATTAAAACTACAAAAAAGATTAATGACCTATTCAAAAAAAGAAAGTTTTGTGTTATACTGTAAAAGAAAACTCAACTCAAGAAAGGAAAGTTAAAAAATATGGAAGATATATTTGAAGAAACCAAGCAAATAATAAATAAATACAAGATTAGAGCAAATAAGAATCTAGGTCAAAACTTTTTAATCAATAAAGAGGTAGTAGAGAACATTGTCAAAAGTAGTCAAATAACAAAAGAAGACATGGTTATAGAAATAGGACCAGGATTAGGGACATTAACTAAATACTTAATTGAAATGTCAGGACATGTATTATGTGTAGAATTAGACCCTAAAATGGTGCACATTTTAAATGACAGATTTTCAAAATATAATAATTTCGAAATAATAAATGAAGACATACTAAAAATTGACCTTAACAAAATAATAAAACAGAAAAAAGGAAAAGATAATATAAAAAAAGTAAAAATAGTAGCAAACCTTCCATATTATATAACAACACCAATAATAATGAAACTATTAGAAGAAAAGTTGGAAATAGAAAGTATAACAGTAATGATACAAAAAGAAGTAGCAGATAGGCTAATAGAAACACCTGGTGGAAAAAACACAGGAGCAATAACACATACAGTATATTATTACTGTCAATCGGAAAAAATAATGGAAGTACCAAATACCTCATTTATACCAGAACCAGAAGTAACATCAGAAGTAATAAAGATGAATATAAGAAATAAACCAGCAGTAGAAATAGATGAACCAAAAGTTATGTTTATGATTATAAAAAGTGCATTTATGCAAAGAAGAAAAACGTTAATAAATGCATTAACTAATACAAAGGTATTTGCTAGTAAGAAAGAAGGAATAGAAATATTCAAAAAATTAAATTTAGATGAAAATATAAGAGCAGAAAATTTAACAATTCATGATTTTGCTAATATAGCAAAACTAATTTGTAAATAAAACATAGAAAGGACAAATCAGAATGAAAATATTATTTATGGGAACACCAGATTTTGCAAAAGAATCATTAGAAGCAATCCATAATTCAAACAATGAAATAATAGGAGTAGTAACAAATCCAGACAAATTACAAGGAAGAGGAATGAAATTAGTACCATCTCCAGTAAAAGAATATGCCATGTCAAATGGATTAAAAATATATCAACCAGAAAAGATAAGAAAAAATGAAGAATTTATAGAAGAAATAAAAAAACTAAATCCAGAACTTATATGTGTAGTGGCATATGGTAAAATACTACCAAAGGAAATATTAGACATACCAAAATATGGATGTGTAAATGTACATGGGTCATTATTACCTCAATATAGAGGTGCAGCTCCAATACAATGGTCTATTTTAAATGGAGACAAAATTACAGGAGTTACAACAATGTATATGGATTTAGGAATGGACACAGGAGATATGATATTAAAAAAAGAAGTAGAAATTGGAGAAGATGAAACAACAGGAGAACTATGGGAAAGACTGTCAAAAATAGGAGGAGAACTTTTAGTTGAAACTGTAAAGCAAATAAAAGAAGGAACAGCGCCAAGGACACCACAAGGCTCAGAATTCACAATGGCTCCAATGTTAAATAAAGAAATGTCAAAAATAGATTGGGAAAACAAAACGGCTAAAGAGATAAAAAATCTTGTAAGAGGATTAAACCCAATTATGGGAACATATTCATTTTTAGAAGGTAAAAAAATAAAGTTTTGGAAAGTCCAAATTGCTGGCGAATTGCCAAATGACAGTAAAGTTGTTTCTGATGAACCAGGAACAGTAGTGTTTTCAAGCCCTAAAGAAGGATTATATATTAGGACTAAAGATGGAATAATAAATGTATTAGAAATACAAGGAGAAAATGCTAAAAGGATGAGTACTCAAGACTTTTTAAGAGGAACAAATATAAATATAGGACAAAAGTTTGAATGATAAAGTATTAACACGAAAAAAGATTTGATTATTAAATGAGTTAATTAATAATCATAAAAAGTAAATCACTTAATAAATATTATTAAGTGATTTTTTTTAGTTTTTTACTATACAAAAAGAAAAATTAGTTATATAATGTAGGCAAAATTGATAAAAAGGAGAGTAAGTATGGAATTAAAGAAAATTTTAATAGGTATAGATGGATTAAAAGCAAAAGGAAATTTAGATATAGAAGTAAGTGGATTAGAAAGTAATTCAAAAAATGTAAAAGAAGGGTACATGTTTGTTGCAATCAAAGGTTTTGCAACAGATGGGCATAAATACATAAATGATGCAATAAAAGCAGGAGCAAAAGTAGTAATGGTACAAGAGGGTTGTAACTTAAAAGAAATAGACTTAACAGAAGATGTTACATTAATAATGGTAAAAGACACAAGAGAAGCATTAGCAAAATGTAGTTGTAATTTTTATGAAAATCCTTCAAGAAAATTCAAATTAATAGGAATAACAGGAACAAAAGGAAAAACAACAACAACATTTATGGTAAAAGAAATATTAGAAAAAGCAGGTCATAAAGTTGGACTTATAGGAACAATAGCGACATATATAAATGGAAAAATAATGTCAGAAAGTAGTAGAACAACACCAGAAAGCATAGAATTACAGAGAATATTTGCAGAAATGGTTAATCAAGGAGTAGAATATGTTGTTATGGAAGTATCTTCTCAAAGCTTAAAATTACATAGAGTAGATGGATGCCACTTTGATATAGTAGCATTTACTAATTTTTCAGAGGACCATATTAGTGAAAAAGAGCACCCAGACATGGAAGACTATTTCAACTCAAAATTAAAACTATTTAATATGTGTGATAATGGAATAATAAATGTAGATGATTTACAAGTATCAAAGGTTCCAAAAATGTATCCAGAAAGTAGGATAATGACATATGGAATAGATAATGCATGTGAAGTTTTAGCAAAAGATATTACAATAACAAACTCATATGTAGATTTTAGAGTGAAAGTTTCAGATAGAAATGAAAGAGTAAAAGTAAGCATACCAGGAAGATTTAGTGTTTACAATTCTTTAGCTGCAATATGTGTTGCAAAAAAAATAGGAATACCATCAGACAAAGTAATAGAAGCATTAGCAGATATAAGAGTACCAGGAAGGTCTGAAATGGTACCAAATAAAAAAGAAATACCAATAATGATTGACTATGCACATTCACCAGAAAGTTTACAAAACATATTATCAGCAGTAAAAAGTTACACAAGAGGAAAAGTAATATCAGTATTTGGATGTGGTGGTGACAGAGATACAAGTAAAAGACAGATAATGGGAGAAATATCAGGAAGGATAGCAGATTATACATTTATAACATCTGATAATCCTAGAACAGAAGACCCAGACGCAATAGTAAAAGAAATAGAAAAAGGAATAAAAAAGACAAATGGAAAATACAAAGTAATAGTAGATAGAACACAAGCAATAACAGAAGCGATAGAAATGGCAACAAAATTAGACATTATAGTGCTTGCAGGAAAAGGACATGAGCCATATCAAGAAATAAATGGAGAAAAACATCCATTTGATGAAAGAATTATAGTTAATGAAATAATAGGATAATAAAAATGAAGAAAGGTTGATAAAAGTGGATTTTCAAACTAAAATGTTAATAATTTCATTCGCAATAACAGTAGCATTAGGAATAATAATAGTACCAATATTAAGAAAACTAAAAGTAGGGCAAATAGAAAGAGATGATGGACCAGAATCTCATTTAAAAAAGCAGGGAACTCCAACAATGGGTGGAATAATTATTATGTTAGGAATAATAATTGTAACAATTATTGCATATGTATATTATAAAACAAAGGATGCAGAATTGGCTAAGAACCTATTGCCAATATTAGGATTAACAATAGGGTTTGGGTTAATAGGATTTATTGATGACTTTAAAAAATTAGTATTAAAAAATACTAAAGGATTAAAGCCAAGTTTAAAGATATTAGGATTATTATTAATATCAGTAATGTTTATATTATATTTAATAAAAGGGTTAAACATTGGAACAGACACATATATACCAATTTTAAAAGAATATATAGTATTACCAATTTGGTGTTATATACCATTTGCAATATTAGTAATATTAGGAACAACAAATGCAGTAAACTTAACAGATGGAATTGATGGATTATCATCAAGTGTTTGTACAATAATAATCACCTGCTTAACAGTTATAGCAACGATGTTAGGAGTAAAAGAAATTATAGTATATGGAGCAATAGCAATTGGTGCAGTATTAGGATTTTTGATGTTTAATATTTATCCTGCGAGAACATTTATGGGAGATACAGGTTCACTATTTTTAGGTGGAGTTGTATCAGGAATAGCATTATATTTAAAAATGCCACTAATATTACTTTTGATAGCAATAATACCAGTTATAGAAACAATATCAGTTATAATACAAGTAACCTGTTTCAAAAAGACAGGAAAAAGAGTATTTAAAATGGCACCAATACATCATCATTTTGAATTATCAGGATGGAAAGAAAACAAAGTAGTAATAGCATTTAGTGTAGTAACACTAATAGCATGTATTGTAGGATTACAAATAATATAAACAAAAGAATAAAACTTTAGGGAAAGGGAAATTGAAATGGCAGAAAAAAAGAAAACAAAAGGTTTTTCTAGATTTTTAAATAACCCAGTAGACTTTACATTGGTCATAACAGTACTTCTGTTATTATCAATTGGTTTAGTAATGGTATTATCAGCAAGTGCACCAACATCATTACAAGAGACAGCGGGAAGAGATAGTTATAGCTATTTTGTAAGACAATTAGGGTTTGCAATATTAGGTGTAATTGGGATGTATTTTGTATCAAAGATTGATTATAGAATATATCAAAAATTTTATAAACATGCATGGTGGTTATCTATTATTTTACTAGTAATAGTATTAGTTTTAGGAGAAGAGCATGGAGGAGCCAAAAGATGGCTTAATATAAAAATAACAACAATTCAGCCATCTGAAATAGTAAAATTTCTAATGATAGTATTTTATGCAGGTATATTAGTAAAAAATAGAGATGACTTAGGCAAATTCTTTAAAGGTTTAGTAAAACATGTAGCAATGTTAGCTCCAATAATAATTTTATTGTTATTAGAGCCACATATTAGTACATCAACAGTTATAATAATAACTTGTTGTATAATGATGATAGTTGCTGGATGTAAGTTTTGGCAATTTTTACTATCAGGTATAACTGTTGGAGCAGCTGGAGGAACAGCTGCAACTGTATTATATTTAGCATATGAACCATTTAGAAATGCATTCCAATATGCTGTTACTAGAGTAGTAACATTTATGGACCCATGGAAAAATGTATCAGGAGATGGGTGGCAAGTAATACAGAGCTTATATGCAATAGGTTCAGGAGGACTATTTGGAGCAGGGCTTGGAGAAAGTAAACAGAAATATTTATATTTACCAGAACCACATAATGACTTTATATTCTCAGTATTAGCAGAGGAATTAGGGTTTGTAGGATGTGTTATAGTATTTGTATTATTCGCAATATTTATATGGAGAGGTATTTTAATTGCGATGAAAGCGCCAGACATGTTTGGAAGTTTAGTTGCAATTGGTATAACAACACTAGTAGGAATACAAGCGATTATTAATGTTGCAGTTGTAACTTCATCAATACCAGCAACAGGAATGCAATTACCATTTTTCAGTTATGGAGGAACAGCATTATGTATTTTACTATGTGAAGTTGGTGTATTACTGAGTATTTCAAGAGCATCATCAAAATAGTAAACAAGTAAAGGATGTTTTTGGCATATAGTCAAAAAGAAAGGATATTAATTATGAGAGTTATTATAGCAGCTGCAGGAACAGGAGGACATATAAATCCAGGAATAGCAATAGCAAATAAAATAAAAGAAGAAGAAAGAAGTTCAGAAATAATATTTATAGGAACATCAAGAGGATTGGAAAATGATTTAGTACCAAGAGCAGGATATGATTTAAAAACTATAGAAGCATATGGTTTAAGTAAAAAGATAACTATAAATAATTTAAAGAAAATGTCAGCAACATTAAAAGCAACAGGAAAAGCAAGAAAAATAATTCAAGAATTCAAACCAGATATTGTAATTGGTGCAGGAGGATATATTTGTGGACCTGTTGTATGGGCAGCCAAAAAGGAAAACATACCAATAATTTTACATGAAAGTAATGCATTTCCAGGAAAAGCTGTAAAAGTACTATCTAAAAAGGCAGATACAGTATTAATATCATTTGAAGAAGCAAGAGAAAGAATCCCAAAAGCAGCTAACATAGTATTTACAGGAACTCCAGTAAAAATAGAGAAAAAAGATTATACAATAATTCAAAAAGAAAATATATTAAAAGACATAAACTTAAGAAGTGATAAGCCAATAGTATTAATATTTGGAGGAAGCCAAGGAGCTCAAAGAATAAATGAAGCAATAATAGGGATAATAGAAAATAGTGAAAATCAAGATTATCAAATCATTTGGGCTACAGGACCAAAACAATTTGATATAATAAAAAGTGAATTAAATCAAAAAGGGAAAAATATAAACAATATAAAAAACGCAAAAATTCTACCATATATATATAATATGGAAGAAATAATGAATATATCTGATATAATAGTAGCAAGAAGTGGGGCAATGACAATAACAGAAATTTCAACATTAGGAAAGCCATCAATATTAATACCACTACCAAATGTAAGTCAAAATCACCAATTATATAACGCAAAAGTATTAGAAAATATTGGAGCAGCTAAAATTATATTAAATGATGAATTAACAAAAGATAAATTAAATAAAGAAATTCAGGAAATAATAAAAAGGCCAGAAGAAATGAAAAAAATGGGAGAAAAAGCACTAACAAAGTCAGTAAAAGATGTGCAAGATAGAATATATAAAGAAATAAAAAAAATAGTAAAAAAGTGATAGGTGATAATAGATGCTAGGAGAGCCTCAAATGACTATATTAATAATAGCAATTGATATTGTAGCTTTAATAATTAGTATAATTTTAATAAAAAAATATCTAACTCAAAAGATAATGTATCCTAAAACAAGACTAATAAAAGGAACGGCAGAAGTTACAAATGATGACTTAGATATAAATAATAGTATATTTTTACACATGACAGATGGAATTATAGCATTTGACAGAGATGGAGAAATAATATTAATAAATCCTGCAGCACAAAAATTATTAAATGTGCAATCAAATGTTAATGATTTTGAAAGCATATTTGGAAGATTCAGTTTAAACATGAACTTAGAAAAAATAATTTATCTTGAAAATTGGACCAAAACAGAAGAAAGATTTCAAATAGAAGACAGATTTGTAAATGCATATTTTGCGCCATTCAAAAAAGAAAATGAGAGACCTGTAGGAGTAATAGTAGTAATTCAAGATATAACAGAACATGTAAAATTGGATAATATGAGAAAAGAATTTATAGCAGATGTATCACATGAATTAAAGACTCCAATAACATCAATAATGGGATATGCGGACACATTATTAGAAGAAGAATATGACAAAGAAACACAAAGTAAATTTTTAAGTGTAATAGCGTCTGAAGCAAGGAGAATGGCAAAACTTGTTACAGACTTGCTAACACTATCAAAAAATGATAACAACAATAACATTGTTCAAAAAGAGCCCTTCAACTTAGGAGAATTAGTAAAAAAATGTCAGGACAAGCTTGCAATAGAAATAAAGAAGAAAAACCATGAAGTAAAATGTTTTGTAACAGCAGATGTACCACTTGTATATGCAGACAAAGATGATATAGAAAGAGTAGTACTAAACATTTTAACAAATAGTATAAAATACACAAAAGATGGAGGAGAAATAAAAATATATGTAGGATTTGTTTATAATGATGCATATATAAAAATATTTGACAATGGTATTGGAATACCAGAAGAAGACTTAGGAAGAATATTTGAAAGATTTTATAGAGTAGACAAAGCACGTAGTAGAGAAATGGGAGGAACAGGATTAGGACTCTCAATAGCAAAAGACCTATTAGATAGGAATAATGGAAGTATTGATATAAAAAGTGAAGTAGGAAAAGGAACAGAAATAGTAATAAAAGTTCCTACAAAACAACAATAAATATTGAAAAATAAGTTTAATTAATGTATAATAGGGGATAAGGTAAAATAAACAAAAATGAAGACAAAATAAAAATTACTCATTTTTGATTAAAACCATGTACTTGGGGAGGAAAAAAATAAAAAATGAAATCAAACATTAAGGAAATAATTGAATGGATAATATGTATAGTAATTGCAGTAATATTAGCATTAAGTGTAAGATATTATATAGGAACACCGACTATAGTACAACAAACATCAATGCATCCAACACTAAAAGATGGAGAAAGGCTATGGCTAAATAGATGGGCAAGAACAATAAAGAAAATGCCAGAAAGAGGAGATATAATAACATTTGAAGCACCATCAATGGTTCAAGTGCCAGAAGAAGAAGTGGACCTAAAAAATCCTGTAGCAAAATATGATAAAAAGATAGAAGGACCAATTGCTAAATTCAAATACTATGTATTAGAAAGTGGAAAGAAAAGTTATATAAAAAGAGTTATAGGTTTACCAGGAGATTATGTAGAAATAAAAGATGGAGCTGTATATATAAATGGAGAAAAACTAGAGGAAAAATATTTACAAGATGGAGTAGTAACAGACATGTTAAATGGTAATAGAGAAGAAAGCCACTATACAAACTTTACTGTACCAGAGAACCATGTATATGCTTTAGGTGACAATAGAACAGGAAGTGTAGATTGTAGAGCATTTGGATGTATACCATTAGAAAAAATAGAAGGAAAAGTTGCATTTAGATTTTGGCCATTATCACAATTTGGAGGAGTAGATTAATAATTGTTTGAAAACATATTAGGAAATGAAAAAAATAAAAAAGAATTAAAAAAAATGTTAGAGTTAAATAAAATTTCGCATAGTTATATATTTTGGGGAATAGAAGGAATTGGTAAAAAGTTGGTAGCATACGAATTCGCCAAAGAGATATTAGGAAGCAATACAGATGTTAACCCAGACTTAACAATTATAGAGGAAGAAGATGGCAAAATAAAGATAGATAGAATAAGAGAAATGCAAAAGACAGTATTAGAAAAGCCAATAAAATCAAGCAAGAAAGTGTATATAATAGATGATGCAGATAAAATGACGAAAGAGGCCCAAAATTGTTTACTAAAAACTTTAGAAGAACCACCAGAATATGCAACAATAATACTTATTTGTTCAAATGTTGATGGTGTATTAGGAACAATAAAGTCAAGATGCACAAGAATACACTTTGACTCACTAGATGCAGAAGATGTAATAAATTATCTAAAAAAAAAGTACCCACAAGTAGAAATCAGTGAGAAAATAATAACATTATCACAAGGAAGTATAGGAAAAGCAGAAATACTATTTGAAAAACAATCAGTATATGAAAATTTAGAAAAAATATTGAAAAAAGCAAAAGATAGAGACTTGATAGATATAGTACAAATGGCAGAAGAAATATATAAATCAAAAGAAGAAATTAATTCTATATTAGAATATATGAATGTACTAGCACTAAAATTAAGCAAGGAAGATATCAAATATATAAAATGTATAGAAATAATAGAAGACACAAAAAAAAGGCTAAGGGCAAATAGTAATTATGATATGTGTATAGACAACATGATATTTAACATATGGGAGGAAGTTAATGAAAAAAATAATAGGAGTTAGATTTAAAAGACTAGGAAAAATATATTTCTTTGACCCAAAATGGTTAGAAGTAAAAAAAGGAGATAGTGTAATAGTTGAAACTTCTCAGGGAGAAGAAATTGCAGAAGTATTAATACCAAATAGAATGATTGAGGAAGAAAAAGTAGTTGCACCATTAAAAAAAGTATTAAGACTAGCATCTCCAAGAGACTTAAAACATGCAGAAGAATGTAGAAAAAAAGAAAAAGAAGCATTTGAAGTATGTAATAAAAAAATCAAAGAACATAAACTAGAAATGACACTAACTGATGTAGAATACAAATTTGATAATAGTAAAATATTATTCTATTTTACAGCAGATGGAAGAGTAGATTTCAGAGAATTAGTTAGAGATTTAGCATCAATTTATAAAACAAGAATAGAATTAAGACAGATAGGGGTTAGAGATGAAGTAAAAAGAATAGGAGGAAATGGAGTTTGTGGTAGAGAATTGTGTTGTTGCTCATTTTTAAGTGACTTTGAGACAGTTTCTATAAAAATGGCAAAAGAGCAAAATATATCATTAAACCCATCAAAGATTTCTGGAAATTGTGGAAGGCTAATGTGTTGTTTAAAATATGAACAAGAAGTTTATGAAGAAAAACTAAAGAGACTTCCCAATATAGGAGCAATAGTAAAAACACCAGATGGAAAGGGAGAAATAGACTCTATAGAAACACTAAAAGAAGTTGTTAGAGTAAAATTCAGAGATGGAGACATTTTTAAATATAAAAAATATGATGCAAAAGATATAACTGTAATAAAAGATGTAGTAAAAGAAAAAACTAATACAGAAGAAGATGAATACCAAAAAGAACTAAAAGAGTTAGAAAAACTTGAAAAAGAAGATTCCAAAATGAAAGAGAACAATTAATATACTAATATATGTAATTTGAGAGGTGGTGATAGATATGGCATATAAAATACAATGTGATAAATGTATAAGCTGTGGAGCATGTGCAGCAAACTGCCCTGTAGGTTGTATTTCTCAAGGTGAAACTTGCTTTGAAATAGAGCAATCTGCATGTATAGGTTGCGGAACATGTGCAGGTGTTTGCCCTGTAGAAGCGCCTATTGAAGATTAAAATGAACATAGAAGAAGACACTTAATGTGTCTTTTTTGCATATATAAGAAATTTATTGAAAATATTTAGAAATTGTTTTTATTATGCTATTTAAATTTTGACTAGTATTGATAACAGCAATAATACGAATTTCCATACTATACACACAATACAAAATTCTATGTTTTTTATATATTAATTGTCTAACATTGGATAGACTTAAATAATCTATGGATTTTCCTAGATGGCTATTTTCAATTAAACATTCAGTATATTTATGTAAAGATTTTAAATAATCAATAGCATTTTTATGCTCCATAGAAGTAGTATGTAGAAAATCTTTTAAATTAGTTTTTGCAAAATTGGACCATATAATTACCATGTTTCAATCTCCTTTAATAAATCTTCATGAGATATAGAATTACCATCTTCAAAATCTTTTAATCCTTTTTTTACAGCCAATTTAATTAAAATAGCATCAAAAATTTCTTCTATTGTAGCATTTTCAGAAAGTTCACTAGCTGTTTGTATAACCAATTCTCTAATCATATATATTTAACCTCCTAGAATAATCATAGATATATATTTACTTAAATATTTTCTATATACATATTATAAAATATACTCATAAAAAAATCAATATTTAGAATTTAAATAATACTAAAAGAAGACACTTAATGTGTCTTTTTTGCATATAATGTAAAGGGGGATAAAAATGCTATGTAGAAGAAAATGTTGTAGAGTTATACAACAAGGAGAAGTAACAGTAGAGGAATTAAAAGACAAGATAGCAAAGGGAGCGATATTAATAGATGTAAGAAGTAGGCAAGAATATGCAGAAGGGCATTTACAAGGAGCAATCAATATGCCAGAATATGAATTACAAAAAAGAGCATTTAAGGAACTACCAAAAAAGAATCAATTAATAGTAATGTATTGTCAATATGGAGGAAGAAGTAGAGAAGCATGTAAGAAAATGAAGCAAATGGGATATACCAACATATACAATTTATATGGAGGTTTGGATAATATATAATATATAAAATATTAAATATCAAATAATAGAACAATTATAGTTCTATTATTTTTACTTTAAGAATATAAATAGAAATAGGAGGAATTAGTTATGGAAGGAAATATTACAAAAAAGATTATAAACATTATAAAAGGGGTAGTAGTATCAATCATATTTACACTAATTGCACTATTCATATTTTCAATTATTTTAACATATACCAACATAAGTGAGCAATTCATAAGTCCTGTAATAATAGTCACAACAGCAATAAGTATTTTTATAGGAAGTTCAATTGGAAATCTAAAGGTAGAGAAAAATGGATTAATAAATGGAGCAATGATAGGAGGAATATATTTAATAACATTATATTTAATATCAAGCATAATTAATGGAAACTTTAATTTAAGTATGCAATCAATAATAATTATAATATCAGGGATGATATGTGGAATGTTTGGTGGCATAATAGGAGTTAATAGTAAAAGAGTATAAAAGAAGCACTAGAAAATTAAATAGAAAGATAAAAACTATGACTGATTGTAAATATTACAATCAGTCATTAAATGTTTAAAAGATTGATTTTGAATTTATAGAGCTTGTTATACAGAATAGCAATTTTTGTGGCGAAAAAGTCGAACAAAAAGTGAAAGAAGTATTGACAAGAAAAGCTAATTAAAATATGCTGCAAACAGCATACAAATAACTTTTACACATAGAGAAGTGATAGAAAATAAAAAGCAAAAAATGAATAAAAAAGAGAAAAGAGGAGAGACATAAGAAGAATGAAAGGGATGAGATATACAAATGTATGAAGTTAAGTATGTGAAAGAAAAGAAGGAAATGGTATCAGAAAAGAGAGGAATAACGCTAATAGCGTTGGTCGTCACACTTATAGTGTTATTGATATTGGCAGGGACGAGTATAGCAATGCTAACAGGAGAGAATGGAATAATAAGCCAAGCGCAAAATGCAAAGAATAATTCAGCAAAAGCAGAATTTGAGGAAAAAGTAAAGTTAGCAGTAACAGCGTCAAGAATAAATGAAGATGGAACAAGAATAGATTTAAGTAAATTAGATAGTGAATTAAAAAATAATGCGAAAATCC
>JAAVXM010000066.1 GCA_022790575.1 Clostridia bacterium
ATAGTATAGAATAAATATTTTGAAATAAATAAAATTTATACTGAAATACTATCAAATTAAAAAAATTTTTGCAATACTTTTTTAGTAATTATATTCTTTTTTCATCGACTAAATTCGACAATTTATATTTATTTTTTCATTATTTTTTTATTAAAAATTTTTTATTTAATTAAAATTTTTTAATTGTTTTTTATATTTATTTTTTTATAAATTTTTCTGTCATTTTTTTCTTGATAAAAAAAGAATAAAAAAAATAAAAATGAACATACTAAAAACATAAGATTAATAATAGTTGTTCCAAGAGTATTAATAGATTAATTTTAGTTTATTAATATTCGGGCAAAGATATATAATAGTTTATTTTTATAGATTATTATATGTCGGCGATAAGAATATATTATGTGTATGCAAGCTATATCTATAAATAATAAATATTTATATATCTATATGGTTAAATTATATGTAATATATTTGAGATAAGATTAATTTTATATTTTATAAGGATTGTTATTAGTCCCATGTGGATGAATATAGTTTTTATGAGTGTATTATTAGTCGAGCAACTGATGAATATATGTGGTTTAGGGTTTATTTATATAGTAATATATATTAGATTCGAAAATTATGTATATTGGTTTTAGCAGTAAATTATTATTAGTTTTATAGATAAGAGCAGGAAATTCCTGCTCTTAATTTAAAATATTAAATATCTAGATTTTTTACATATTTTGCATTTGATTGTATGAAGTTTCTTCTAGGTTCAACTTCATCTCCCATTAATATTGTAAATGTTTCGTCAGCTTTAATAGCATCTTCTAATTTAACTTGAATTAGAGTTCTAGTTTCTGGATTCATCGTTGTATCCCATAATTGTTCAGGGTTCATTTCTCCTAATCCCTTGTATCTTTGAATTCCACAACTTTCTCTTCCCAATTCATTCAAGTTTTTATCTAATTGTTCATCAGTATAACAATATACATCTTTTATTCCCTTTTTACTAATTTTATATAGTGGTGGTTGTGCTAAATATACATTCCCATTTTCTATTAGTGGTCTCATATATCTAAAGAAAAATGTTAATAATAATGTTCTAATATGTGCACCATCAACATCTGCATCAGCCATTATAATTACTTTTCCATAACGGATTTTAGTTATATCAAAATCATTGCCTATTCCAGCTCCAATTGCTACTATAACAGGGTTCAACTTGTCATTTCCGTAGATTTTATCTGCTCTTGACTTTTCTACATTAAGCATTTTTCCCCATAATGGTAAAATTGCTTGAAATTTCCTATCTCTTCCTTGTTTTGCACTTCCACCAGCAGAATCTCCTTCTACTATATAAACTTCACAATTTTCTGGATTTTTATCACTACAATCTGCAAGCTTTCCTGGTAATGTAGTCGTCTCTAATGCTGACTTTCTTCTTACTAATTCCCTAGCCTTTCGAGCTGCTTCCCTAGCTCTAGAAGCACTTATACATTTTTCTAATATTGCTTTAGCAACAGTTGGATTTTCTTCTAAAAACGCTGCTAATGCATCATTTACCATACTTTGTACAACACCTGTTACTTCACTATTTCCTAATTTTGTTTTTGTTTGTCCTTCAAATTGTGGCTCTTTTACTTTTACAGATACTACAGCTGTAATTCCTTCACGTATATCTTCTCCTTGTAAATTTGAATCTTTTTCTTTTAAGAAATTATGTGAACGTGCATAATCATTAAACACCTTTGTTAAAGCTCTCTTAAATCCTTCTAAATGTGTCCCACCTTCAATAGTGTTTATATTATTTACAAATGTATGTATGTTCTCTGAATAACTTGTTGTATATTGAATAGCAATCTCTACAGGTGTTTCCCCACTTTTTTCAATATATATTGGCTCAGAATGTAATTTTTCTTTATTTTTATTTAAGTACTCTACAAAAGATTTAAGACCTCCTTCAAAGCAGAATTCTGCTTTTTTGATATCTTCTTCTCTCTTATCTTCTATTGTTATTTTTAAACCTTTTGTTAAAAATGCTATTTCTCTAAATCTTGTTTCTAATGTTTCATAATCAAATTTTTGTGTTTCAAATATTGTGTCATCTGCTAAAAAACGTACTTTTGTTCCAGTTTTATTTGATTCTCCTACTTTCTCAAGTTTTTTTATTGTTTTCCCTTTTTCAAAATACATTTGATATATTCCGCCATCTCTTTGAATTGTAACTTCTAGCCAATTTGATAATGCATTTACAACAGAAGCACCAACTCCGTGTAAACCTCCTGAAACTTTATAACCACTGTCTCCACCAAATTTTCCTCCAGCATGTAACACTGTATATACTGTTTCTGCTGTAGATATCCCTGTTTTTGGGTGTATTTCTACTGGTATTCCTCTTCCATTGTCTTCTACACTTATTATATTCCCTGGTTCGATTACAACATTAATTTCTGTACAGTATCCAGCCATAGCTTCGTCTACACCATTATCAACAATTTCATATACTAAATGATGTAATCCTCTAACAGATGTACTTCCAATATACATTCCAGGTCTTTTTCTAACAGCCTCTAGTCCTTCTAATACTTGTATTTGGTCTGCTCCATATTCATGTTCAAATTTTTCCATTTTTCCATTATATGATATTTTTTATAAATAAAATAATCATATTCTCCTTTCTTCACAATTTAATTTTTATAATCATTAAATGGGTAATTTTTCCATTATATTAATCTTATAATTTACTATGAAAATTCTATTTCCCTAAGGCTTTTTCACCCTATAATTTTTCTTGTACGATTTTGCCTTCGCATACATTATACGAAATATAATCTAATTTTTCAAGTGTTAATTTATCAGTACAAGTTATTATTACTTGAATATCTTTTATATTTTCTAGAAAATTTATTCTTCTTTTACTATCTAACTCTGACATAAAATCATCTAGCAATAATATTGGATATTCTCCTATTTCATCATAAACTATTTTTAATTCTGAAAGTCTTAATGAAAGAATTGCAGTTCTATGTTGACCTTGAGAACCAAAAACATTAACTTCTTTTCCATTAATATATATCACAAAATTATCTCTATGTACACCCTTTGTTGTAAATCCTTTTATAATATCTAACTTCCTTCTTGATTTTAACTCATTTATAAAATTTTGTCTAGTGTTTGCGTCAGAAAAATATTTTATTTCTATTTCTTCTCTATTTTCTGTAATTTCTTTGTGAATATTTAATATTTTTTTTTGTATTTTTTTTATAAATTCCATTCTATATTCAAATATCTTTATTCCATATTCAACCAATTTTTCATCCCAAATATCTAATAAATTCTCATCTTTATTTTCTAATTTTATTTGTTTTAAATAATTATTTCTTTGTTCTAATGTTTTTGAATATAATGTTAAAACATGTATATAATTGGGTCTTAATTGACTAATCATAATGTCTAAAAACTTTCTTCTATTTTCTGGACCACCTTTTAAAATATTTATATCTTCTGGAGTAAAAATTACAGTATTAATATTTCCCAATAATTCACTTAACTTTTTTATTTTTATTCCATTTAAAAAAACCTGTTTTTTTTCTCCAAGTTTTATTTGTATTTTTCCTTCTCTATCAATTTTCTTAAAACTAATATCTACTACAGCATTTTCTTCATTAAATTTAATAAGCTCTTTTTCCTTTTTTGTTCTAAAAGATTTTCCTATACTACCTAAAAATATTGATTCTATTATATTAGTTTTTCCTTGAGCATTTTCCCCGAAAAAAACATTTATATTTTTTTGTAATTTAATTTTTTGATTACTATAATTCCTAAAATTAGTTAAATTTACTTCATTTATCCACATTTTTCTCTCCATTTGTTGATTATTTTATTGTTTTTTTATTATTAAATTATATTATTAAAAAATAAAAACGGCTTATTTTGGATTTTCGCGCGTCAATATTTTTTTATTATTACTTATTATAAGATTACATTGTATTGTTTTTCTTCTATTTTCTAATTAAATCTAATTTTTACTAATTTATTTTAATTTTTTTATAAATTTAATATTATAAAAATACAGGTCAGAAGATTACCTCTGACCAAAATATTATTCTTTTAATCTAATTGGTAAAATCATATAAACATAGTCATTGTTCTCTACTGATTTTACTAAACAAGGAGAAATACTTGTACCAAATTCAACAAAAACTTCTTCATCTTCTATAACTTTCAAGCTATCTAAGAAATATTTTGGATTAAATCCAACTTCTAAATTTTTACCTTCAGTAGAAACATAAATCTCTTCTTTAGCATCTCCTGTTTGATTTGTACATGATATTGTTACTTTTCCTATATCTATAGAAACTTTTACTGGATATTTTTTTTCTTTTTCTATAGATGATGAGGAAATTAAACTAATTCTTTCAAAGCAATTTTGTAAATTATTTTTATTTACTTTAATTCTTGTTTCCCAATTTGTAGGTATTACAGATTTATAGTTTAAAAACTCTCCATCTAAAGTACGTGTAACAATTTTACATTTTTCCATTTCAAATAATGCTTGATTTTTAGCAATACCTATTTTTATTGTATCAAATGATTCTAATAATATTTTGTTAATTTCATTTAAAGTTCTTCCTGGAATTACAGCTTTAAAGTCATTTACTTTATTTTGTAAATAAACATTTCTTAATGCTAACCTAAATCCGTCAACTGCAACAACATTTAGCTTATTGTTTTCCACTTCAAATAAACAACCTGTGAATATTTGTCTATTTTCTTCACTACTAACTGCAAATATTGTTTTTCTTATCATAGTTTTTAGTATATTTTGTTCTAATTCAATAGAATTTTCAATTTCTATTTTTGGTAATTCTGGAAATTCTTCAGGATTCATTGTTGCTAATTTATAAAGTGAACCTTCACACTCAATTTCTAGAAAATTATTTTCATTTAATGAAATATGGATTTCTGTATCTGGTAACTTTCTCATAATTTCATTAAACATTATAGCATTTACAACTGTACTACCTTGTTCTTTTACTTCACATTCCATTACATATTCTATTCCAATTTCTAAATCATATGTTGTTAACTTTATTTCATTATCATTAGTTTGTATAAGTATTCCTTCTAATATTGGCATTGTTGTTTTTGATGCAACACCTTTTACTACGGAATTTAGTGCTTTAAGGATATTATCCTTATAACAAACAATTTTCATTTTGCCTCTCTCCTTTATTATATAATATAATAATATAAATATTATTAGTAGTAATAGTATTAGCTATTGTGGATTATGTGGAAAACCGTGTGGAAACTATGTAACCCTAAGAAAATTTCATGTGTAAAACTTGGTGGATAACTTTTATTTTTGTCCACATTGAAATTTACAAAATGTGAATAAATAACTTATAAACAGTTTTTCAACAGGAAATTAACATTTGCCTGTGGATATCTAATCTAGCTGTTCCGTAAGTAAAGATAATAAAGTTGTAACCAAACAATTGTCCTTAGGAACAAATTTTCAAAAATAGTAAGTAAATTATTTGAACATCTATTGTTCACCATTTATGATTATGTTTTTCACACTTTCCACAATTAACTTAGTATTATTTTTTTCTTTAACTTCTTTTTCTATTTTTTTACAAGCATGCATTACTGTTGAATGGTCTCTATTTCCAAAATCCTCTCCTATCTTTGGATATGACATACTTGCAACTTCCCTACAAAGATACATTGCGATTTGTCTAGGAAATGCAATTTCATTAGACCTTTTATTACTTGATAAATCATCTTTATTTATATTAAAGTATTTTGCAACTGTTTCTTGTATAAAATTAGATGATAAAACTTTTTCACTAGCTGCTTTAAATTCATTAATGGTATTTTCTGCCAATTCAATTGTTATTGGACTATGCGTAAGTGAAGCTCTTGCAATGATTTTATTGAAAACACCTTCTAATTCTCTTATATTAGAATCAATTTTGTTTGCAATATTTGCAAGTATATTATCATCAATTAATAATTTTTCTTCTTGTGCTTTTTTTCTTAAAATAGCTAAACGAGTTTCATAATCTGGACATGATATATCTGCTAATAATCCCCATTCGAATCTTGATTTTAATCTGTCTTCAAGAAATTGTATGTCTCTTGGTGGCTTATCACTAGATATTATAATCTGCTTTTTATCTTCATATAATGCATTGAATGTGTGGAAAAATTCTTCTTGAACTCTTTCTTTTCCAGCAATGAATTGAATATCATCTATAAGTAATACATCAATTGTTCTATATTTATTTCTAAATATTTCATTTTTATTGTCTTTTATTGCATTTATTAATTGATTAGTAAACTTTTCTGATGTTACATATAAAATTTTTGCCGCTCTATTTGTTTGTAGAATCCTATTCCCTATTGCTTGCATCAAATGTGTTTTTCCTAGACCAACTCCTCCATATAAAAATAATGGATTATAAGATTCTCCAGGTTTATCTCCTACAGCGATTGCTGCAGCATGTGCAAAACGGTTGTTATTACCAACTACAAAAGTTTCAAATGTATATTTAGGATTTAATGTTTTATTAGATGTTTCTATTTCTTGGTCTTGATTAATATTCTGTGAATTAGAAACAACAACATTTTTCCCCTCTGTTTTCTGATTTGATTCCCAAAATACAGAAAGTGTCCATTCTTTATTAGTTATGTATTTGAAAGCATTAAGAATTAAGTCCCCATATCGAGTTTGTATTAATTCTTGATGATATTCTGATACTGCCTTAAAGACAACATTTGAATCTGTTATTTGAATTATCTCTAATGTTTTTAACCATGTTTCAAAAGCTATTGGTGTCATTTCATCTTTTAACAGTTCTTTTGCTTGGCTAAATAGTGAGTCTTTATCTATTTGCATAATAAAACATCCTTTCAAAATATAAAAAATCATAAAGTTATCCACAAAGTTTTCCACACGTGTGGATAACTTTGTAATAAACATGTAATATATAGTGTGTTTTTTACGAACAAAATTTTAAATTTGATAACTTCTACAAACTCCTTTTGTTTCATAATCTATATAATATCAAAATATTACACCGATAGTCAAGAAAATTGTGGATAAAATTTAAAAAAATGTGGAAAACCACAAAAATTGTTGTGGAAAAACCTGAAATATTACAAGAATATTACAAAAAAATGACAATTTTTCTCTTTATACAATATTTTTTTCGAAAAAGCAATACTTAAAAATATAAAATTTGAAAATTTCCAAAATCTATTGACAAAACTGCTAATTATGATGTATAATCGTACTACTTGTTATTTTGTAACAATTATTTCCAAAAGGAAATTAATATATAGCTTAAAATTAATAGGAGGTGCAACAGCAATGAAAAGAACATATCAACCAAAAAACAGACAAGAAAAGAAAGAGCATGGGTTTATGAAGAGAATGTCAACAAGAGCTGGAAGAAAAGTATTAAAAGCAAGAAGAGCTAAAGGAAGAAAGAAAATCTGTGCTTAATTTATGAAGATAGCTAAAGGTTAAAAAACCTTTAGTTGTTTTTATACAATAGGAGTAAAAAAATGACTAAAACAGAAATGCTAAAAAAGAATTATGAATTTAAAAAAGTAATAACAAAAGGGAAATTTCATTCAAAAAAATCAATACAAATAGTCATACTAAAAAACAAAAAAAACATAAATTTATTAGGTATTGCAATAGGAACAAAAAATGGAAAATCTTTCCAAAGAAATAAAGCAAAAAGAATAATAAGAGAAGCTTACAGAAGCTTAGAACCTGAGATGAATGTAGGAAATAGTATGGTGATTTTATTGAAAAAAGGATATGAAATAAAAAATATAAAATTCGATGAAATAAAGTGTGATATGAAAAGCATTTTTGAAGATGTAGAAATAATAAAAAAGAAGAAAAAGATATTATGAAAAAAATATGTATATATTTAATTAAACTATATCAAAACCATATATCTAAATATTTAGAAAAAATAAATATTAGATGTAAATATTATCCTACATGTTCAGAATATACAAAACAGGCAATAGAAAAGTATGGTGTTATAAAAGGTTGTATATTAGGAATGATAAGGATTTTAAAATGTAATCCTTTTTCTAAAGGAGGGTATGACCCATTAAAATAAAAAGGCAAAAAAATGGAGAAAATTTCAAATTATCATAAAAAAGATTGCCTAAACAAGAGAGGAAAGGGAAGAGAATGGCATTTTTTGCAAATATGTTTGGATATGTACTAAATTTTATTTATGAAATTGTAAAAAATTATGGTGTAGCAATTATAATTTTCTCAATATTAATAAAATTAGTAATGCTTCCAATATCAATAAAACAACAAAAGACAATGAAAAAGTCTGCAAAAATACAAAAAAAGATGAAGGAAATACAACAAAAGTATAAGAACAATCCAGAAAAGTTAAATCAGGAAACTTTAGAATTGTATAGAAGAGAAAATATGAGTCCATTTAGTGGATGCTTTAGTGCAATAGCACAAATAGTATTATTATTTGCGGTATTTTTCTTAGTTAAATCACCATTAACACACATGAAAAAAATAGATATAGATGTTATAAACAAATATGAAAAAATAATGCAACAAAATGATTTAGTAAATAAAAGTGGTGGATATCCTGAAATAGAACTTATAAGAGAAACAGAAAATATAAAGAAATTAAAAGATGATGCTGAATTGAAAGAACAAGAGCAAACAGATAAAGAAGAAAACAAGGAAGAAAACCAAAATCAAGAAAATGAAGAGAAGAAAGAGACATCAGAAGGTGAGCAAGAAAAAATTTCATTATCAGAAATAAAAGATGAAGAAATAGACTCATTATATATAAATATGGATTTTCTTGGAGTAAATTTAGCACAAGTTCCAACTAAAAGTTCAGACTGGAAAGCATATATAATACCTGTTTTATATGTTATAATATCAATTATATCAATGAGAATAACAAATGCTTCTATGCCAAAAGTTGAAAAAACAAAAACAGAAGATGGGGAAGAAGAATTTGACCCAATGGCACAAATGAATAAAAATATGAATATAATGTTTCCATTCTTATATGTAACAGTAGCACTTGTAGCGCCATTAGGACTAGCTTTATACTGGTTAATGAATAGTTTATTAATGATAGTAGAAAAATTAGTTTTAAATAAACTATTAAAAGAAGAAGAGGAAGAAGAATAAGGTTTAAAAAATCAAATTTTTCCAGCTTAGAATACCTTAGGAAAGGGAAGTGATAAAAATGGCAAGAAAAAGTATAATTGTAGAAGGTAAAACATCAGCAGAGGCAATTGAGAAAGGACTAAAAGAAATAAATTTACCAAGAGAATTAGTTGAAATAAAAGTTATAGAGGAAAACAAAAAAAGTTTTTTTGATATTTTAGCTCCTAAAATAGTAAAGGTTGAAATAAAGGAAAAAGAAGCAAGAAAACCAGAAGAGATGAAAATTGAAACAACTGAAAATGAGTTAAAAGAAGCAAAACAAGAAGTAGAAAAATTCTTAAAAGAATTCATAAGCAGTTTACCAGATATGGAAAAAGCAGAATATAGAATAGAAATAAAAGATAAATGTCTATATGTATATATTGATGGCAATAGAATAGGTAACCTTATAGGATATAGAGGAGAAGCACTATTTGCAATAGAGAATATATTAAAGGCAGTATCAAATAAAAATGCAGAAAATAGGGTTATTGTTAGATTAGATATAGGAAAATATAAAGAAAAGAGAATAAAGACATTAGAGGAATTAGCTAAGAATAAAGCAAGGATAGTTGAAAAAACTGGAAAAGTTATAACACTTGAACCAATGCAAGCATATGAAAGAAAAATCATACACAGTGTTTTACAAGACAATCCAAATGTAGAGACAAGAAGTATAGGACAAGAACCAAGAAGAAAAATAGTAATATCAAAAAAATAAAATCGAAGTCAAAGTTCGTATTTTAATCAAAAGATTAAAGAGGACTTTGGCTTTTAAATTATAAAAAATAGTTGAAAATATATGGAAAAAAATACCATTTTAAAATATAAAAAAGGAGGAAAAATATGAGTACAATAGTATCAATATCAACAGCTCCAGGAATTGGAGGAATTGGAATAATAAGAATGAGTGGAGAAAATACCTTTGAAATTTTAACAAAAATATTTAGACCATTAAAAGAAGAAAAAATAGAAAATATAAAAGGATATACCATGAAATATGGCAATATAATAGAAAATGGTGAGATAATTGATGAGGTTCTTGTATCATATTTTAAAGCACCAAAAAGCTATACAACAGAAAATATGTGTGAAATAAATTCACATGGTGGAAATATAATTGTTAAGAGAATATTGGAAATATGTTTAAAAAATGGAGCACAATTAGCAGAGCCAGGGGAATTTACAAAAAGGGCTTTTTTAAATGGACGAATTGATTTATCACAGGCAGAATCAGTAATTGATGTAATAAATGCAAAATCATATAAAGAAGTAAAGAGTGGAATTAAGCAATTAGAGGGAAGATTATCAAAGCAAATAAGGGAAATAAAACAGGAAATACTGGATGTATTAGTTAATATCGAAGTAACAATAGATTATCCAGAATATGATGTACCTGAAGTGCAAGAAAAAGAAATAGCAAATATGTTAGACAGTATAAATACTAAATTACAAAGACTAGAAAAATCATTTGATAATGGAAGAATAATAAAAGAAGGAATTAAGACAGCTATTATTGGAAAGCCAAATGCGGGTAAATCTTCACTATTAAATACAATTTTGGGCGAAGAAAGAGCAATTGTAACAGACATAGAAGGTACAACCAGAGACACAATAGAAGAGTTTGTAACAATAAATGATATTCCATTAAAATTAGTAGATACTGCTGGAATAAGAAAGGCAAAAGATGAAGTTGAAAAAATTGGAATTACAAAATCTATTAATGAAGCAAAAGATGCTGAGCTTATAATTGCGATTTTTGATGGTTCAAAAGAATTAACAGATGAAGACATAGAAATAATAGAATTAATAAAAGATAAAAGAGTAATTATATTATTAAATAAATCTGATTTAAAAGAGGTTTTAACAAAAGATAATGAAACATTAGCAAAAATATCAAAAAATATTATAAAGGTTTCAATTTTGAATAAAGAGGGAATAGAACAATTATATGATAAAATATCTGAGATGTTTAATTTAAATGAAATAAATTTAGATAATGAAATACTAATAACAAATTTAAGACATAAAAATATAATTTCTAAAACAATAGAAAATGTAAAAAAGGCAAAAGAAGCGTTAGATATTAATATGCCTATTGATATTATAACAATATATATAAAAGAGATTCTTGAGGAACTTGGAGAAATTACAGGAGAGGCTGTCACAGAAGATGTTATTAATGAAATTTTTTCTAAGTTTTGTTTGGGAAAATAAACCATAAAAAGTTGGCTCTCAAAATCGAAAATAAGACGATTTAATATTTTAAACATATAACTTGCTTCGAAAACACTAAAAAGCAAAATATGGCGAAAATAAAAGCAAATAAATATAATATAGTAATGAAAAGGAGAAATATAAAATGAGTTATCATGCAGGGGACTATGATATAGCTGTTATAGGAGCAGGACATGCAGGTTGTGAAGCAGCATTAGCAGCAGCGAGATTAGGGATGAAAACATTAATTTTTTCTATAAGCTTAGACGCTGTTGCAAATATGCCATGTAATCCTCATATAGGAGGAAGTTCAAAAGGGCATTTAGTGAGAGAAATAGATGCTCTTGGTGGAGAAATGGGGAAAAACATAGATAAAACAATGATACAAATAAAAATGCTAAATACCTCAAAAGGACCAGCGGTACACTCTTTAAGAGCACAAGCAGATAGAAAAAGATACCAGATGGAAATGAAGCATACACTAGAAAAGCAAGAAAATTTAGATATAAAACAAGCTGAAATAGTTGACATAACAATAGAGAATAAAAAAGTAAAATCCATTGAAACAAGTGTAGGAGCAATATATAATGTAAAGGCTATTATTGTTGCAACAGGAACATATTTAAAAGGGAAAATATTTATAGGAGACTATACACAAGAAAGTGGCCCAGATGGTGTATTCCCAGCTAATAGGCTATCAGAATCTTTAAAGAAAATTGGTGTAGATTTAGTTAGGTTTAAGACTGGAACACCAGCAAGAATAAACAGAAAAACTATAGATATTACAAAAATGGAAGTGCAAAAAGGAGATGTTGACATAATACCGTTTTCATTTGAAAATAAAATGAAAGAATTTGAACAGGTAGATTGTTATCTTACATATACAAATGAAAAAACACATGAAATAATAAAAGCAAATTTACACAGGTCACCATTATATGTTGGAACAATTGAAGGTACAGGGCCAAGATATTGTCCATCAATAGAAGATAAAGTTATAAGATTTGCAGATAAAGAAAGACACCAAGTTTTTGTAGAGCCAGTTGGAATAGACACAGATGAAATGTATATTCAAGGAATGAGTTCATCTCTTCCAGAGGATGTTCAGATTGCAATGTATAGAACAATACCAGGACTTGAAAACTGTGAATTTACACGACCAGCATATGCAATAGAATATGATTGTATAAATCCAGAAGAATTAAAATTATCATTAGAATATAAAAATATAGATGGATTATTTTTTGCAGGTCAAACAAATGGAACATCTGGATATGAAGAGGCTGCATGTCAAGGCTTAATAGCAGGAATAAATGCAACACAAAAAATAAAAGGAAAGGAAGCATTAATTCTTGATAGAACAGAAGCATATATAGGAGTTTTGATAGATGACATAGTTACAAAAGGAACTAATGAGCCATATAGGATGATGACATCTAGAGCGGAATATAGATTGCTTTTAAGACAAGATAATGCAGATTTAAGGTTAACCGAAAAGGGACATGAAATAGGGCTTATATCTAATGAAAGATATGAAAAGTTTATAGAAAAAAAGAATAAAATAATAGAAGAAAAGAAAAGATTGGAAAAAGCTATTGTAAAACCAACAGAGGAGATAAACAAATATCTAAAAGAACAAGGTTCATCAGAACTGACTACAGGCTCAAAGCTTTCCGAACTATTAAAAAGAGCTGAAATTACATATGCTTCACTTGGAGCAATAGATAAAGAAAGACCTGAATTACCAGAGCAAGTAAAGGAACAAGTTGAAATACAGATAAAATATGAAGGATATATAAAGATGCAAGAATCACAAGTAGAAAAATTCAAAAAAATGGAAAGAAAAATTTTGCCAGATAATATAGACTATGAAGATGTAAAAGGGATTAGTTTAGAAGCAAGACAAAAGTTAAACAAGCATAAGCCTCATTCAATAGGACAGGCCTCAAGAATTTCTGGAGTATCTCCTGCAGATATATCTGTTTTACTAGTATATTTACAAAGTAGAAGGTAGAAAGGAAAAGATTATGGAAAAAGAAAAATTTTATAATAAAATGAAGGAACTTGCAGAGCAAATAAATATAAGTTTATCCGTGGAGCAATTGGGGAAGTTCTACAGGTACATGGAGTTGCTGGTTGAATGGAATGAGAAAATTAATTTAACAGCAATAACAGAACCAGAGGAAATAATATTAAAACATTTTATTGACTCTATTACAATAAAGAAATATATGGAAAATAAAGAAAAGATAATTGATGTTGGTACAGGTGCAGGTTTCCCGGGTATACCATTAAGTATAATTGATACAGAATTACAGATAACTTTAGTAGATTCATTAAATAAAAGACTTATATTTCTGAAAAATGTAATAGAAGAATTAGAACTAAAAAATGTTGAAATAATACATAGTAGAGCAGAAGAATTAGGACAAAACAACAATCATAGAGAAAAGTATGATATAGCAACATCAAGAGCTGTAGCAAACTTAGCAACATTATCAGAATATCTAATACCATTTGTAAAGACGGGTGGAAAAACTATTTGCATGAAGGCATCTGATACAAAAGAAGAAATAGAAAATGCACAAAAGGCAATAAATGTTCTTGGTGGAGCAATAGAAATGATTGAAGAATTTAAACTTCCAAAAAGTGATATTGGGAGAACAATTATTATAATAAGAAAGGAAAAAAAGACAAATTCTAAGTACCCTAGAAAAGCTGGTACACCAAGTAAAGAACCAATAAAATAATAAAATGCTCCACGAGTAAAGTGGGGTATTTTTGTTATAGTAAAACTTATAAAATATCCAATTAAGAATTAAAAAATTTTACAAAAAACGCCAAATAATTTTAGAAAATGCTTGACATATAATTAATAATTATATATTATTATAGTGGAATTTGTGAAACGGAGGGATGAATGTTAATATGGGAAAAATAATATCAGTAGCAAACCAAAAAGGTGGAGTTGGAAAGACTACTACTACAGTCAATTTAAGCACAATATTAGCAAAAAAAGGTAAAAAAGTTTTATTAATAGATACAGACCCACAAGGAAATGCAACAAGTGGATTAGGAGTTACAAAAGAATTAGAATTATCAATATATGATATACTAATAGGAGATACAACACTTGAAGAAACTATACAAGATACAAATGTAAAGAATTTAAAAATCTGTCCATCAAACATGAGTTTGGCAGGAGCAGAAGTAGAATTAGTATCTATGATGTCAAGAGAACAAAGACTTAAAACAAAATTAGATGAAGCAAAAGATAAATTTGATTATGTTTTAATAGATTGTCCACCATCATTAGGATTAATAACACTAAATGCATTTACTGCATCTGATAGTGTATTAATACCTGTACAATGTGAGTACTTTGCACTTGAAGGCTTAGGTCAACTGTTAAATACTGTAAATTTGGTAAAAAAACATCTAAACAAAGACCTTGAAATTGAAGGAGCATTACTTACAATGTATGATGCAAGAACAAATCTTTCAAATCAAGTAGTAAAAGAGGTAAAAAAATACTTTGAGAATAAGGTGTATAAGACAGTAATACCAAGGAATGTGAGACTAAGTGAGGCACCAAGTTATGGAATGCCAATATCATTATATGATGCAAGGTCAAAAGGTGCAAAAGCATATGAAAAATTTGCAAAAGAGTTTTTGAAAAACAATACATAAAACGAAGGAAAACTAGAAAAAAGATATGAGAGCAAAACAAAAACTATTAAGGAGGTAATAGCCATGGCAAAAATGACAGGACTAGGAAAAGGACTAGATGCATTATTTGGAGGAGCAACAATTGAAGATGAACAAAATGAATTGAATGAAAATGATATATTAAAAACACTAAAGATTACAGAGGTAGAACCCAATAGAGAGCAACCAAGAAAAGTATTTAACCAAGAATCTTTAGAAGAGTTGGCTGATTCAATAAAAACATATGGAGTAATACAACCAATTGTAGTATCAAAACAAGATGGATATTTTGGAATAGTTGCAGGAGAGAGAAGATGGAGAGCTGCTAAGCTAGCAGGATTGGAGGAAATTCCAGCAATAATAAGAGAAGAAGATGAACAAACAAACAAGGAAATAGCATTAATTGAAAATATACAAAGAGAAGATTTAAATCCATATGAAAAAGCTTTAGGAATAAGAAATTTAATGGATAGATATGGTTTAACACAAGAAGAAGTTTCAAAGAAAATAGGAAAAAGCAGAAGCAGTGTATCAAATACTGTTAGAATTTTAAATTTATCACCAGATGTATTAGAATTAGTAAAAATAGGCAAATTAACAGAGGGGCATTGTAAAGCATTAGCTGGAATAACTGATGAAAAACGCCAATATGATGCAGCAATAAGGATGATAGAAAGAGGAGAATCAGTTAGACAAGCTGAAAGCAAAAACAGAACTACAAAAAAGGAAACTAGATTAGACCCTAGATATAAGTATTTATATGAAGATATAGAAGACAAGTTTCAAGGATTTTTTGGAACGAAAGTTAAGTTAAACCAAGGAAAGCGAAAAGGCAAAATTATTATTGAGTATAATAATAATGAAGATTTAGAGAGAATGTTAAATATTATAAAAGAATATTAAAATATAGAATAAAAACCTGGTTGAATGTTTTTCAGCTGGTTTTTTTATATATACTGATAATCTTTTGTAGAGGAAACTCTTATTATAAATTGCTAATTTTTGAATATTTAAATACAAGTTAAGTATGTGAAAGAAAAAGAGGAATAACGCTAATAGTGTTGGTAGTCACACTAATAGTATTATTGATATTGGCAGGGACGAGTATAGCTATTCTAACAGGAGAGAATGGAATAATAAGCCAAGCCCGAAATGCAAAAGATAATTCAGAAAAGGCAGAATTTGAGGAAAAAATAAAGTTAGCAGTAATAGCATCAAGGATAAATGAAGAAGGAACAAAAATTAATTTAGAAAAATTAGAAAAAGAATTAATAAATAATGTAAAAATATCAAAAGAAAATATCAATAAAAAGGGAGAAGATGAAAAATTACCATGGAATGTGACAGAAAAGAATTATATATATCAAATAACAGAAGAAGGAAGAATAATAGAGATAAGTGGAATATCATTAAATAAAACAAAATTAAAGTTAATAAAAGGTAAAACTGAAAGATTAGAAGCAACTAAGGAGCAAGGAACAAAAAGAAATATTATATGGAGTTCAAGTGACACTACAATAGCAATAGTAGATAATCAAGGAAATGTAACAGCAGAAGGAAAGGTAGGAGAAAAAGCAATAATAACAGCAAAGGTGCAAGGAACAGAAGACAGTGTAACATGTGAAATAACAGTAGTAGAAGAAGTAACAGAGATAACTGCAGAACCAATAGAAGTAGAAATAGGGGAAACAAAGGGAATAGCTGTAAAGACAACACCAGGAGATAATACAGAAGACTTGATGTATAGTTACTTATTAACGAATAGTATAGATTCAAGTAAATTAGCACTAGATACAAAAACAGGAGAAGTGACAGGAGTCTCAGTAGGTACAGTAAATGTAACAATAACAGGAGAAAAGGAAGATAAAACAATCTTAACAACAACATGTAGTGTAACAGTAAAAAAAGCATCACAAACAGTAACAGTAGAAGAAATAAAAGCAAATAAGAGTAAATATTATGGACAAACTGTAACAAATTATACAGCAGGAGGAAAGATATATAGGATATTTTATGTAGATGAAGAGGGGAAATATGGAGAAGCAAATACAGTATATTTAAAAGCAGATAATGATGGGACATATAATATGCAATTAAGTGGAGTAAATATAAATACTACAACAAATAACAGTAAAGTAAAAGAAATGAATCCTGATTGGGCAAAAAATAGAGCAACAGCAACATGGAATAGAAATGAGCAATTAGCAGCATGGCTATGTGACCCAGAAATAGGTAATAAATTAGCGCGTCCATGGTCAAAATGTTATGATAGTAGCAAAGCTAATTATACAATAGGAGGTCCAAGCGCAGAAATGTATGTAGATTCACATAATAGTATATCACATGAAGGAATAACAAATTATACATTAGGAGCTAAATATACAGAAAAATATGCCCCAGGATACATATATAAAATAAACGGAGGAAATGATAACTATTGGACAGCAAATGATACAATAGATTATAGGAATTATGGAAGTATGTACTGTGGAATGAATGGGGAAAAGGCAAATAATAGATGGTGGATAGCATCGCCTTCATCTAATAATGATTTCTCCATTTGTTGTGTGGATGGTTCTAAGGCAATCTTGAGTAATGAATCATATGGGGTTATAAATGGAATGTGCCCTCTAGTTTCTTTAAAACATGATTTTGTAATACAAATAGAAAAACTTATATTTTAGCTTATAGGTATATATGAAATATAGAAATTAAAAAGGATGTTAATAAAAGGTTGATAAAAACATAAATTAATTAGAAAAAAGTATTGACAAGCGGCAGGAAAGTATGGTAATATAAGTACTGTCGCAGATGTTGACAAAGACAAGGAGAGGTGGTCGAGTTGGTTTATGGCACCAGTCTTGAAAATTGGCGTAGGTTAATAGCCTACCGTGGGTTCGAATCCCACCCTCTCCGCCAACAATAAAAGTTAGTTAATAAAAATAAAAATAACTAACTTTTATTTATAAATTAAGAGACATCAAATCAAAAAAATAGAAAGTATAAAAATTCAAAAATATAATATACTAAAAACATGTAGGTGTACCCAAGTGGTGAAGGGGGCAGTTTGCTAAACTGCTAGGTCGAGTAATCGGCGCGGAGGTTCGAACCCTCTCACCTACGCCAAACCATTGTTTTATATTCTAACTTTTTATATTTTAAATAAAAGGCATTAAAGAGAATTAAAAGTAAAAAAGACCAGATAAGGAAGCTTGGAAACAAAGTAAATGAAAACAGAACAAAAGAACAAAGTATTTCCTATGGCAGTAATATATAATTTTTATAATTTAATTGTAAAAATATCTAAAATGTAGTATACTATGTGTAGTGTACTACATTTTAAGTATAGGAGGGAATGTAGAATGAGTGAGAAAGTTTATAGTATAGAAGAAATAAAGAAAATATTAGAAGAAATATTAAAAGATAAACCAGTATATCAAGTAGTATTATTTGGTACTTATGCAAAAAATATGGCAACAAAGGAAAGCGATTTAGACTTAATAATAGATACAAAAGAACAACTAATAGGGTTTAAATTATTTAGTTTAAT
>JAAVXM010000067.1 GCA_022790575.1 Clostridia bacterium
AAAACTAAAAAAGTAATGTTTTTAATTATCACTCTATGTGGCTCAATATATGTAAGATTAGTTCTCTCTAATTTTCTAATACTACCATTGATAAAGGTAGGAGTAACTTTTGAAAACTCACATACAAATTCAAGTCTTTGTTTTAGACATTCCTCAAATTCTAGTTCTTGCTTAATTATCTTCATTTTTCGAACCATCCTTTCTTGGATGATTTTAATATTGTTATAAGCAACAAAAAAATCAACCAGATTTTATTTTCTGATTGATTTTTGTATCAATTCTGTTCAATTTAGTTCGAACAGATACGTCGTTGGTGCGGATGAGAGGACTTGAACCTCCACACCGTTGGTACTGGTTCCTAAGACCAGCGCGTCTGCCAATTCCGCCACATCCGCATTAAATATTGACAACGTTAATTGTAGCATATTAGAGATTACATTGTCAATAGTTTTTTAACAAAAATATAAAATAAATGCTCCAATTAGAGAAAGTATTGCACCTAAAATTTTCAGCCCACTAGTAGCCTCATTTTGGTCTCCAAAATCAAATAACTTTTTAGTAATAATACGTGCATCATATATAAAAATCACACCAACTAACAAAATTACTACCCCTATTAATTTCAAAATCAATTGTAACATATAAATCAACATCCTTTTTGTGTTTTTATTCTTGTTTATATTTCTATTCTTGTAGAAAACTTTTCTTTAACAAGTTCATTTAACATTTTATTCTTTTCACTACTTAATAATGCATCTTCTTCCATAATTTCAAAAGCAATTCTTTGAACTTTTTTAAGAACTCCTATATCTTCAAATAAATTTGCTATTTTAAACTCTGGTAATCCATGTTGCTCTGTTCCAAAAAAGTCTCCTGCTCCTCTTAATTCTAAATCTTTTTCAGATATAATAAATCCATCATTTGTATCACACATTACTTTCATACGTTGTCTAGTAGTTTCGCCATTACCTTCATATTTCAATATACAATATGATTGATACTCTCCTCTTCCTACTCTACCTCTTAATTGATGTAATTGTGCTAATCCAAATCTTTCAGCATTTTCAATAACCATTATGCTTGAATTTGGAACATTTACTCCAACTTCTATAACTGTTGTTGCAACTAAAATTTGTATCTCTCCATCCTTAAATTTCTGCATAATTTCATCTTTTTCTTTTGCTTTCATTTTTCCATGCAAATATGACACTGTATATTCACAAAATGTTTCCTTTTGATATTTTTCTGCTAACTCTATTACAGATTTTAATTGCATTTCTTCATTTTCTTCTACTAATGGACAAACAATATATGCCTGTCTGCCTTCTTTTATTTGAGTTTTAATAAAATTATTAACTCTTTCTTCCATACTCTTTCTAACTGCATATGTTTCTATCTTCTTTCTATTAGGTGGAAGTTCATCTATTATAGATATATCTAAATCTCCATATAGTATTAATGCTAATGTACGTGGTATTGGGGTTGCAGACATTGCAATTATATCTGGGTTTTGTGCTTTTGTTGCTACTGTGCTACGTTGTTTTACTCCAAATCTGTGTTGTTCATCTGTTACAACAAGCCCTAAATTTTTGAATACTACATTTTCTTCCAATATTGCATGTGTTCCTATTAATATATCAATCTCCCCATTTTGTAATCTTTCTAATATCTCTGTTTTTTTCTTTTTAGTTATACTAGATATTAGTAATTCACATCTTATACCGAAATCGCTCAAAATCCCTTGAAAACTTTCTAAATGTTGACTTGCTAGTATTGCTGTAGGTGCCATTATTGTTGCTTGATATCCTGATTTTACTGCTTTATATGCTGCAATCATTGCAATTACAGTTTTACCAGAGCCAACATCTCCCTGTAATAGTCTATTCATTGGCTTTGCACTTTCCATGTCTCTATCAATTTCTTCTAATACCCTAAGTTGCGCTTTTGTTAGTTTAAAAGGCAATATATTAATTATATCTGACATATTTACATCTTTATTAAATTGTATTCCTTTTAGGCTTTGTTCATGATTATTTTTTAGTTTTAGTAATGCTAATTGCATTGTTAATAATTCTTCAAATACTAATCTTTCTCTAGCTTTATTAAAGTCTGAGAACTCAATTGGGAAATGTATTCTTTCTATTGCATGGTTTATATCCCATAAATTATTTTCTTGCAAAATATATTTTGGTAATGTTTCTGGTAATTTGTCTTTAACCTCTAACAGTCCATTTTCTATTATTCTTCTTAATGTATTTTGCTTTAATTCATATGTTAATGGATATATTGGTATTATCTTTCCTGTATTCCTTTTTTGGTCTATTTCTTCATGTATAGGTGAATTCATTTCAAACCTACTTCCTTTTACTGATATCTTTCCATAGAATTTATACATTTTTCCTGGTTGAAATTTGTCTCTTAAATATCCTTGATTAAACCACGTTATATAACAAGTCCCTGTTTGGTCTTTTACTATTAATCTACTAATTGTCATTTTCCCTTTATGCATTTCTGATATTTTATTTGTTGCCATTGCTTCTATTAGTACTTCTTCTCCATCTATACATTCATACAAGTTTTTTGGTTTACTTCTGTCTTCATAGTCTCGTGGATAATATGTTATTAAATCTTTTAATGTGTATATATTTAGTTTATTAAGTAGTTTTACCCTGTTTGGTCCTACCATTTTTACATATTTTACATCTTTGTTTAAATCTATCATATTATACCCCATATTTTATTTCTACTTTAATTGTTATTATTCTATTTTAGTTAATTTAAAATCTACTCCATCTGCACTTATTAGCTTGAATTCTATTCCTTCTACTTTTCCTTCTATTGCATCTGAAATTGAAGTTCCATGTAAATGACCATAATAACATCTTTTTATATTGTATCTCTTCATTATGTTTACAAATTCCGTTTCTTGCTGTGTTATTATTTTCGCTTTTGTTATTGGCGGATAATGCATAAAGACTATTATCTCTTTGTCTCTACCATATTTATTTATTCCATCTTTAATTGACATCTCTAATCTTATTAATTCTCTATTTATTAATTTTTTGTCAAGTTCTTCATCTGCAATACTCCATCCTCTAGCTCCACATAGGATTTTGTCTTCATATTCATAACTATTATTATATAAAAAATCAATATTTGTAAAATCGTTTTCTTGCAAAAATCTTTTCATTGATGTTATTGTTGTCCACCAATAATCATGATTCCCTTTTAATAATATTTTCTTTCCTGGCAAATTGTTTATATATTCAAAGTCTAATTTTGTTTTTTGTAAATATGTTTCCCAAGAGAAGTCACCTGCTAATATTACTAAGTCTTCTTCATCTACATTTTCTATCCAATTTTTTTTAATTTTTTCCTCATGGTCTATCCATCTTTCTCCAAATATGTCCATTGGCTTTGGATTACTAAAAGATAGATGTAAATCTCCTATTACAAATATTGACATGTCCCTTCATTGTTCCTTTCAAATTTCATCTATTTTTAAGTTTGGTACTGCATTTAACACAGATGTAGATATATTTCCATTAAGATATCTATAATAACCAGCTGCTCCAATCATTGCTCCATTATCTGTACATAGTTTTAAATCTGGTTTATATATTTTTATCGATTTATTTTCTAATTTTTCAAATTCTCCTCTTATGTATGTATTGGCAGATACTCCTCCTGCTAATACTATTGTTTTTACTCCCGTTTGCTCTATCGCTTTTGTTATGTTTTCTATTAAAACTTCTGTTACTGCCTTTTCAAAGCTTATACATAAGTCTGATTTATTTATTTCAGGATTTTTATGGTTTAAGTTTATTACAGCTGTTTTTATTCCACTAAAACTAAAGTCCAAATTTTCAAAATGCGTTTTGGGAAAGTCTATTGTTACTTGTCCTTGTTGCGCTAATTTATCTACTTTTGGTCCTCCTGGATAGCCTAATCCAATTACTCTTGCAACTTTATCAAATGCTTCTCCTATTGCATCATCACGTGTCTTGCCTAATACTTTCATGTCACAATAATCTTTGACATGTATTATTTGAGTGTTCCCTCCTGATGTTAACATACATATAAATGGTGGTTTTAAGTCTTTATGTGTTATGTAATTTGCTGCTATATGACCTTCTAAATGATTTACTCCAACAAGTGGCTTTTTTAATGTATATGCTAGTCCTCTTGCATATGATACGCCTACTAATAATGCTCCTACTAACCCAGGTCCATATGCTGGCGCAATTACATCTATATCTTCAAATGTTATTTTTGCTTCCTCTAACGCTTTTTTTGCTACTCTTGATATGGCTTCTATATGATTCCTTGACGCAATTTCTGGTACTACTCCTCCATATTGCTCATGAATTTTTATTTGTGAGTCTATTATATTTGATAATATTTCTCGTCCATCTTTTACAACAGCTACAGATGTTTCATCACAGCTTGATTCTATCCCTAAAACTATCATTTTGTCTCCTTTTAACATGGTTTTTCAAGCTATTTCTTTAACTTGAAAACTATTTAATTCCCATTACAAACATTGCAAATTTTAATATTCCATCTGTCATTGCCCCAATTATTGGTGCTATTAAATGTCCTGCTATTCCCGTTATCCATAATATTAGAAATAGGAAATAAAACATTTGCTCATTGTTTTCTAACCATCTTTTTGCATTATATGGTAATACTGGTAAAAAGATTTTTGAGCCGTCTAATGGTGGTAATGGTATTAAGTTAAATACTCCTAGCCCTATATTCATTGTTACAATACTTTGAACTATTAATACTATTATATATCCTATTTCACTTGTTACAAATGCCATTCCTGCAAATTTGTATATGGCACAATATATTATTGCAAATACTATTGCTGTAATAAAGTTCATTAATGGTCCTGCAAATGATACTATTGCATCAGCTTTCTCTACTGATATGTTTCTGTTGTAATTTCTTGGGTCTACTTGCACTGGTTTTCCCCATCCTATATGCGCAAATAGTAACATCGCTATTCCTAATGGGTCAAGATGGTCTAATGGGTTTAAACTCAGTCTCCCTTGCCTTAATGGTGTGTCATCTCCTAATTTGTATGCAGCAAATGCATGACCAAATTCATGTATTGTTATTGCTAATAATACTGCTGGTATTGATAATACTAAACTGAATATCCCTTCTGTTCCATATGTTGCAAGTGACATTAATACTAATATCCCTATTATTATATATAATGTCCTTTTGTCAAAATTAAATCCAAACATATATTTCTCCTCTTTTTAATTATAATATACATGATATTATAACATATCTTTTCAATTTATCAATAATTTTCATGTGATTTTCACAATTTTATTGTACTAATTAACTCTAATAATAGCAAAAATAAGAAGTTGATATATAATATTTCTTGATAAAAACATAGCTGGGGTCTTCCATTGGGTCTTTATCTTTAAAACATTATATATCAACTTCTTGCTTTTTATATTATTGATTAGTAGGATTGCTGAGAAGCATAATGAAAATTCTATATTTCAAGTATTTATTTTAAATCATATTATAACTATACTCCCATTATGTTATATCCACTATCTGCATAAATCACCTGTCCAGTTATTGCATCAGACATTTCACTCAATAAAAATGTTGAAACATTTCCAACTTGAGTTTGAGTAACATTTCTATGAAGAGGAGCTTTTTCCTCAACAACAGTCAAGATTGAAGAAAAATCTTTAATACCTTTAGCAGACAAAGTCTTTATAGGTCCAGCTGAAATTGCATTAACTCTTTTACCTTCTTTACCTAAATTTTCTGCAAGATATCTAACACTAGACTCTAATGCTGCCTTTGCAACACCCATAACATTATAGCTATCAACAACTTTTTCTGAACCATAATAAGTTAGAGTAACAAGACTTGCATTATCATTTAACATGTCTAGTTCTTTAGCCATTCTTGCAGTTAAAACAAAAGAATAACTACTAACATCTACTGCATGTAAATATCCTTCTTTACTTGTAAAAATAAAGTCATTATGCAAATCTTCTGTTTTTGCATGTGCAATAGAATGTACAATTCCATCAATTTTTCCACACTCTTTTTTTATTTTTGAGAATACTTCTTTAACCATCTCATCTTCTGATGCGTCATCTAACACATATGCTTTGCTTCCCTTAAAATCAGAAATCATATCTTCTATTTTATCTTTATTTTCTTCTCCCATGTATGTGAATATCAATTCTGCACCATTTTCATATGCTGATTGTGCTATTCCATAAGCAATACTCCACTTATTTCTTATTCCCATTATTAATATTTTTTTGTTTTTTAATAACATATTATTCTCACTCCTATATAACATTAAACAACCTTAAAATTGTTTATATTCCTAAATTTCTCATATCTTTTTTGTATAATCTCTTGTTTTGACATTTTAACCATTTTTGCAATTTCTTCTTCTATATCTTTTTTTAAACTTTTTGACACTTTTTTAAAGCTTTCATCTGTAATTTCAAGAGGCTCTTTTATAATTTTATCAATTATTTTTAATTCATATAAGTCCTCAGCAGTTAACTTCATTTTCTCTGCTGCTTCTTTATATCTACTTGAATCTTTCCACAAGATACTACTATAACCTTCTGGGGATAATATTGAATAAATTGCATTTTCAAGCATAAATACTTTATTAGCTACACCTATTGCTAGCGCTCCACCTGATGAGCCTTCACCTATTACAATAGAAATTATTGGTACTTTTAGCCTTGCCATTTCAAACATAGATTTTGCAATTGCCTCACCTTGTCCTCTTTCTTCAGCCCCAATCCCTGGGTATGCTCCTTTTGTATCTATAAAAGTAATTATTGGTCTTCCAAACTTTTCTGCTTGCTTCATAAACCTTATTGCTTTTCTATAGCTTTCTGGATTAGGCATTCCAAAGTTTCTTTCTATATTCTCCTTTGTACTTCTACCTTTTTGTTCAGCAATTATTGTAAAATTCTGTTTTCCAATTTTGCCTAAACCACATACTATTGCTTTATCGTCCTTATATGCTCTATCTCCATGTAATTCAATAAATTCATCAAAGATATTGCTAATATAATCAAGTGCAGTTTTCCTTTTGGGGTCTCTGGCTATTTCTACTCTCTCCCAAGCTGATATTTTTTTCTTGCTATTCACTAGTCATACCTCCTTTGTGATATTGAATTAGTTTATAAATAGTTTCTTTCATTTCTTCTCTTTCTACTATTTTATCAATAAATCCATGTTCTAATAGGAATTCCGCTGTTTGAAATCCTTCTGGAAGTGTTTCCCCAATTGTTTGTTCTATAACTCTTTGTCCTGCAAAACCAATCATACAACCTGGCTCTGCTAAAATTATATCTCCTAAACTTGCAAATGAGGCTGTAACCCCTCCATATGTTGGGTCTGTTAATACAGAAATATATAATAAACCTGCTTCATCTAATTTTGTAAGTGCTGCTGTTGTCTTTGCCATTTGCATAAGAGATATTATCCCTTCTTGCATTCTTGCTCCTCCAGATACAGTGAATATAATAAGTGGAAGATTTAATTTTATTGCTTGTTCAATACTATATGTAATTTTTTCTCCAACAACAGCTCCCATACTTCCCATAAGAAATCCACTATCCATGATTGCTATAACTACTTTTTCACCATTTATCTCCCCTGTTCCACAGGCAACTGCTTCTTCTAAGCCTGTTTTTTCCCTAAGTGCATGTAATTTTCTAGGATAATCATCTAGTTCTAAAGGATTTGTTGTCTCAATATTTAAGTCAAATCTTTCATATGTTCCTTCATCAATTATTAACTCTAATCTTTTTCCAACATGCATCCTAAAATAATGTCCACAATTGGGGCATTTATTAAAATTACCTCTAACTATTTCTTTATATACTATTTCCTTGCAATTATCACATTTAACCCATTTTCCAATTGGAATATCTACTCTTGATTTTTTATTGTTTATGTTTTTATTTTCTCTTTTCTTTATTTTATCAACAATCATCTATTTTCTGTTTCTCCTTTTAAAATTTCTTTTTCAATAAATGAAGTATCAAAATTTCCTCTGATGAAATTAGTGTTTCTGATTACATCAAAAAGAAAATCTCTATTAGTATCTATTCCATCTATAACTAACTCTTCTAATGCTCTTTTCATTTTACCAATTGCTTCGTTCCTATTATATCCAAATGTTATGATTTTTGCAATCATTGAGTCATAATTAGATGGAATAGTATATCCACTATATATTGCAGTATCAACTCTTATTCCATTTCCTCCAGGAAGATTAATTTCATTGATTTTTCCAGGTGATGGCATAAAATTTCTGCTAGGATTTTCTGCATTTATTCTACATTCTATTGAATGTCCTCTAAATTCAATATCTTTTTGCTTAAATTTCAACTCTTCTCCTGTTGCAATTTTTATCTGCTCTTTTACTAAGTCTATTCCTGTTCTCATTTCAGTAATTGGGTGTTCTACTTGAATTCTTGTGTTCATTTCCATAAAATAAAAATTCTTATCTGCATCAACTAAAAATTCTACGGTACCACAACTTGTGTATCCAGCAACTTTTGCAACTTTTACTGCAACACTTCCCATTTTGTTTCTTAATTTATTATCAATAATTGTTGAAGGTGTCTCTTCAATAACTTTTTGGTGATTTCTCTGAATTGTACAATCTCTTTCTCCTAAATGTACTACATTTCCATGTTCATCTGCCAAAATTTGTATTTCAACATGTCTTGGCTCTTTAATATATTTTTCAATATATATTTCATCATCATTAAAGGAATTTTTTGCTTCTTGTTTTACAATATTATAATTTGTTTCAAGTTCATCAAAACAATTGACAATTCTAATTCCTTTTCCTCCACCTCCTGCTGCTGCTTTTAATAAAACTGGATATCCTATTTTCTCACAAACAAAAACTGCTTCTTTTAAATTTCTAATACTACCATCAGAGCCTGGAATAACTGGTACTCCTTCAGCTTTCATTAGTTTTTTGCTATTAGATTTATTACCCAATAAATCAATAACTTCGGCTTTTGGTCCAATAAATTTTATATTTGATTCTTCACAAATTTTTGCAAATTGTGAGTTTTCAGATAAAAATCCAAAACCTGGATGAATACTATTTGCTTTTGTTATATTTGCAGCTTCTATAATATTTTTTATGTTTAGATAACTTTGCTTAGGATTAGCAGGTCCTATACAGATTGCCTCATCTGCTAATCTTGTATGTAATGCATCTTTGTCTGCTTCTGAATATACTGCTACTGTTTTTATGTTCATTTCTTTACATGCTCTAATTATACGAACTGCAATTTCTCCACGATTTGCAATTAATATTTTATTCATTTCTGTTTCCATTCCTTTCTAAATCAACTCTTATTTAATTATATAAATAAGTTTGATACAGCCAATTATTATTCAACAACTGCAAATGTAAATAAACCTTTAGCAACTAGTTTATCATCCACAGTCGCAACCCCTTCTCCTACTCCAATAGGTCCTTTTCTTTTTACTATTTTTACTTCTAGCTTTAATCGTTCTCCTGGAACTACCATTTTCTTAAATTTCATTTTTTCTATTCCACCAAATAGTGCATTTTTTCCTTTGTTGCCTTCTTCTGATAGTATTGCAATTGCACCTGCTTGTGCTAATGCCTCTGTAATTAATACTCCTGGCATAATTGGATTCCCTGGAAAGTGTCCTTTAAAATACCATTCATCTTTATCTACATTTTTATAACAAACTGACATTTCTCCTGGTATATATTGTTCTACCTCATCAATCATTAAAAATGGTTCCCTTTGTGGAATTATTTTTTTTATTTCTTCTTTATTTAACATATTTTATCCTCTTCCTATTCAATAATAAATAATGGTTTTCCATATTCTACTGGTTCTTCATCTTTTACAAGTATTTCTTTGATTGTACCACTAAATTCTGACTCAATTTCATTCATTAATTTCATTGCCTCTATTATACAAAGTGTATCACCTTTTTTTACAGTTTTTCCTACTTCCACATATGGCTCTGATGTTGGAGATGGTTTTAAGTAAAATGTTCCAACCATTGGAGATTTTACAATATTTCCTTTTCTTTCAACTACTTCTTGTTGTTCTATTTTATTTTCAATTTTACAATTGCTTTCTATTTCAGGCTCTATTACAATGCTTTTTGTTTCTTGTATTCCATCTTTTTTCATACTTATCTTAGTTCCATCTGGAAAGTCTATATCAATAGCTGATAATTTTGAATTACTCATATCTTCCATTAATTGCTTTATTTTATCATATTCCATTTGATTATATCTCCTTTTCCCATTTTTTTATTATAAGACTACTATTATGTCCTCCAAAACCTAATGAATTTGACATTACTATATTTAATTTTGATTTTCTTGGTTCATTTGGAACTATATCTAAATCACATTCTTCATCTTTTTCTTTATAATTTATTGTAGGTGGTACAAGCTGCTCTTCAAGTGCTTTAACACAAACTATTGCTTCAACTCCTCCTGCTGCTCCTAGCAAATGCCCTATATTCCCTTTTGTAGAACTTATCATTACTTTATTTGCATGTTCTCCAAAAGCTGATTTAATAGCCATTGTTTCTGTTAAATCATTCAAATGTGTAGATGTTCCATGAGCATTTATATAGTTAATTTCATTTGGAGAAATTTTAGCATTTTTAATTGCTCTAATCATTGCTTTTGCTCCACCTTCTCCATCAGGACATGGTGATGTAATATGATATGCATCTGTTGTTGAACCAAATCCAATAAGTTCCCCATATATTTTAGCATTTCTTGATAATGCATGTTCTAATTCTTCAAGAACTAATATTCCTGCACCTTCTCCCATTACAAATCCGTCTCTTTCTTTGTCAAATGGAATACTTGCTCTATTTTTGTCTGTACTATTTGATAATGCTTTCATATTTTCAAATCCAGCTATTCCAACTTCACATATTGCCGCTTCTGTTCCTCCTGCAATAACAACATCTTCTTCTCCCAATTTTATTGTTTTATATGCTTCACCTATTGCATGTGTTGCAGAACTACATGCAGTTACAATTCCCATTGATTCACCTTTAAATCCAAATTCAATTGCAATATTTCCTGCTGGCATATTTGAAATTGACATCGGAATAAACATTGGAGATACTCTTTTATTTCCTTTTTCAAAGTTAACTTCACATTGTTCTTCAATTGTTTTTAATCCACCAATTCCTGAACTAACAAAAATTCCAACTCTATCAAAATCTGTATTTTCTTTTGTAATCCCTGATTCTTCTACTGCTTCTCTTGCAGCAATTATAGCAAGTTGTGATGATTTATCAAATCTTTTAACTTGTTTGTGTTCAAAATAATCTAATGGATTATAATCTTTTACTTCTGCAGCTAATTTGGTTTTAAAATTAGTTGTATCAAATGAACTAATTTCATCTATTCCACATTTCTTTTCCTTTATACTTTCCCATGTTTCATCTACATTTTTACCAATTGGAGTAATTGCTCCAATACCTGTTATAACAACTCTTTTTTCCATTTTCTACATTCCTTTCTTTTTTGTATATGCATCTTTAATTTAAAGGATAAGTGCGTATACTATTGTATATAACCACGTTTTAAATTGAATTTGGCGTATCCAAAATTGTAATTATTTTACAATTCTACATAAGCATGCCACCATCTACATTAATAACCTGCCCTGTAATATATGAACTATCTTCAGAAGCTAAAAACTTAACAACATTAGCAACATCTTGTACATTCCCCATTCTCTTAAGAGGAATAGTTTTGCTAATTTCTTCTTTAACCTCATCTTTCAAAACATCAGTCATTTGAGTCTCAATAAAACCAGGAGCAACTGCATTTACCAAAATATTTCTACTTGCAACTTCTTTAGCTAAGCTTTTAGTAAAACCAATAATTCCTGCCTTTGAACTACTATAGTTAGTTTGACCTGCATTTCCACTAATTCCAACAACAGAAGAAATATTAATAATTCTACCATCTCTTTGTTTCATCATATATGGAATTACATTTTTAGTTACATTAAAAGTCCCAACAAGATTAACATTTATTACATCAGTAAAATCGGCTGATTTCATTCTCATAATTAGCATGTCTTTTGTTATCCCTGCATTATTAACTAAAACATCTATTTTTCCCATTTTATCAATAATCTCTTTTACCATTTTTTCTGACATATCAAAATCTGACACATCTCCTTTTACTTGAACACATTTAACATTTAATTGTTCAATTTCACTTTTAATTGTTTGTAAATCTTCACTTTCTTCTCTATAATTTATAGCAATATCATATCCAGCTTTAGCAAATGTTAATACAATTTGCCTTCCAATACCTCTTGTTCCCCCAGTTACAAATGCAACCTTATTCATCTCTACCACATTCCTCTCTATTTTAATTTATCTCATTAATTACTTGTTCTAGTGTTTCACAGTTATTAATATTCATTATCTTTATAGGATTTTCAAATTTCATCCTTTTTACAAATCCACTTAATGTTTTACCTGGTCCAATTTCTATAAAACAATCAATTCGATTATCATACATTGTTTGTAATCCTTTACTAAATTTTACAGGATTAATAATATGTTCTGATAAGACCTCTACTAAATTGTCTTCAGTTTTATATGTTTCCCCATTTATGTTTTTTACAACTTTTGATTGTTTCACATTGATTTTAGTTTTTTCTAATTCTTTCTTTAATGCTATAGAACATTCTGTTAATTTTTTTGTATGAAATGGTCCTTCTGTTTTTAATACACTTATTTTTTTAGCTCCCATTTCCTTTGCAATGTCACCAGCTTTTATTACAGCATCTTCTTCTCCTGAAATCACAATTTGACCTATTGTATTATAATTTGCTGGAACTACAAACCCACTGTTTACTTCTTCACAAGCTTTTTCAACTTGTTCTTCATTTAACCCCAATATAGCTGCCATTTTCCAATTTCCCTTTGGTGTTAGATTTTGCATTATTTCTCCTCTTTTTTGAACAAGTTTTACTCCACTTTCAAAATCCAAAATCTCATCCTCTATTAGTGCTGTGTACTCTCCCAAGCTAAGACCTGCTGACATATTCGCATTTATATTATGTTTTTTTAATACTTCTACTATTGCTAAACATTCTGTTAGTATTGCTACTTGTGTGTTTTGTGTTTTACTTAACACTTCTTCTGGTCCTTCAAAAGATATTGTCTTTACATCTATATTTGTTATTTTTTCTACCTTATCATATATATCTCTTACCTCTTCATACTTTTCATATAAGTCTTGCCCCATTCCAATTGTTTGTGCTCCCTGTCCTGAAAATAAAAATCCTATTTTCATAGTTAATCTCCTCTCTTAACTCTCTAGTCTATTTTTTATTACATTTTCAAACTTGTTACAAAAACTCGAAATAATCTTTTCTCTATTTACAACTATTCCACATTCTTGTTTTATTGATGTTGCTAATTGTTTTATATCATCTGCAAAGTTTATTTTTGTTGTGTTTATTCCTATACCTATTACTAAAAATCTTACTAACTCTGAGTTTATCTTACTTTCTGTTAATATTCCACCTATTTTTTTATTTTCCAATGTTATATCATTTGGTTCATCTATGTTTAAATGTATATCATATTCTTCTTTAAATACATTTACTATAACTTTTGCAATTTCTATTGTTAGTCCTTCAAGCTTATTTACATTACAGTCTGTTTTTACATAAAATGAAAAAGCAATATTATTAGGCTCATCTGTGTACCATGTTCTACCATGTGTTCCTTTCCCTTCTGTTTGAATATCTGCCATTACTAGTGTTCCATTTTGAATATTTCCATTTTGTATAATTCTCCATACTTCATTTTGTGTAGAATCTATTTTGTTATGAAAAATAAAGTTCCTTCCTAAAAAATCAGTTTTCAGATTTATTAATTTCATTTAGGTTTTCCTGCCTTTTTATTTTATTTGTTGTTGTTTTTATTAATGGCTCTTCTGTTAAAATCATCCCCTTGATTGACTTATACTGTGGCATTTGACTATTAACTTCTTTGATTTTTTCATAAATCGCCTTATATATTTCTTCTTCTGTTTCAACTTTATATGTATTTTTTATAATATCTCTATCATATACAACTTTTACATTGATTTTTATATTTTCCTTATCGTCTGATTGTTGTCTACCAAAAATGAAAGATTCTTTTATTCCTTCAATTTTATTAACTAGACCTTCAATCTCTTCTGGAAAAATGTTTTTACCATTTTTTAAAACAATAACATTCTTCTTTCTTCCACATATAAATATATATCCATCTTTGTCAATTTTTGCTAAATCTCCTGTATGGAACCAGTCTCCTTGAAAAGCTTCTCTAGTTGCTTCTGGATTATCATAATATCCTAGTGCTATACTATCTCCTTTTACTATGAGTTCTCCTACTCCTTCACTATTTATATCTATAAGTTTTGCTTCTACACTTGGAACTGTTTTTCCAACAGAACCTGTTCTATGGTTTTCATTAGTTCCAATTGCTATAACTGGTGATGTTTCTGTTAGACCATATCCTTGGACTAAATTTATTCCAAGTAATCTATATTTTTCTTCAATATTAGGAGATAATGAAGCTGCTCCACTAATAAATAGTTTGACTCTTCCACCTATTATGTCATGGATTTCTTTAAATGCTTTTTTCCTTTCTTCCATTGTAGAATCTTTTAATTGTTCTTCTTTTTTTAATATCTCTTCTAATTTTCCCTGTTTATCTATTTGCTTTCTAATCATTCCAAATATTCTCTCATAAATTCCTGGAACACACGCCATTACTGTTACATTATATTCATTAAGATTTTTTACTATATGTTTCAGCCCATCACAAAATACAGTTTGAGCTCCTTTGTATAAAGAAAACAGAAATCCTACTGTACATTCAAATACATGATGTATTGGTAATACAGATAGAAATGTGTCATCAGTTGTAATATCTAGTGCATTTCCTATGTCCATTAAATTTGTACATATATTTTTGTGTGAAAGAGCTACTACTTTTGAGTTTGATGTTGTTCCAGATGTAAATAGCATTATATTCATTTTTTCATTGTCTATTTGGGCATCTATAAATTCTCTATTTCCTTTTTCTATTAATTCCCTTCCCTTATCTATTAATTCTTTTTGTGAATATATTCCATCAACATTTTGTAAATTGTCCATTGATATTAAATGTTTTAATTTATTATTTTTATTATACTTTATCTTTGTTAACTTTTCTTCATATTTATTAGAATAGACTATTGCCTCTATTTCTGACCTCGCTATTAATGCATTTAATTCGTTTTCTGGTAATGATTTATCAAGTGGTACTACTGTTCCTGTTCCACATACTATTGATAAATATGCAATTTCCCATTCGTATCTATTTTCCCCTATTACGGCTATCCTTTTATCTTTTAGTCCTATATCAATTAATGCTGTTCCTAAACTGTCTACCATTTCTCGTACTTCTTTATGAGAAATGGTTTTATATTTGCCTTCTTCTATTTTGATTTTGTATGCTGGTTTGTCTCCATATGTATCTTTTGTTTTATTTAACATCTCTTTTAGATTATTTATTTGTAATCTTTCACTCATATTTGATTTGTTTCCTTTCTAAATCATCTACTCTACTTGGAAAATTTTGATATTTGACTAGGCAAATGTCTCTTTCTTTTATTTTCCACTTTTATATATTTTTATATCATATTTCTCTTTTTATGTCTTTAGACTGAGAGGTCAGTACAATTTTTTATTTTATTCAAAAAAGAAGTACTAATGTGATGTGAGCCATCATTATTAAACTTCTTTGTCTAATAATTGGGGTTCACTTTACATGTACTTCTTTGTAGTATAATATTTTATTTTTTTGATAGTCCTATTTTAGACTTTCAACTTTTATTAGTAAATCCTCTATAATTTTTATTGCATTTTGTATATCACTTGTAGCTTCATTTGTATTTGTTTTTATTTTTTCTAAAAGTCCTTCTATTCCTAAAGAACTTAAGTTTATATTTACTTCATTTTTCCAATCTCCATTAAGCAAATACATATTGTCTTTGTTTCTAGTATAATCTAATATTCTTTTTACTTCATCATATAATTCGTTAAATTCATGTAAAATAATCTCGTCTTCAGCATATTGTAGATTAATCATTTCTATTCTTTTTAAGATTTTATTCAATGTTTGAAGTCCATTTTTAGCAAACATTATATTTTTTATGTCTGAGGCTTCCATAGTTCTTTGAATTCTTCTAATTTCTCTATAATAACTAATGCTATAATCAATTCTATTTTGTTTAGCTCCAAGTTTTGAACGTTCTATATTGATTAGTTCAATTGCATTTTCTATTGAATCCTTTGTCTTTATAGCATCCTCTTTAGAACTAACATCTATAAATAATCCATTTTCTCCTTCTCTTAGTTCTTCATATGTTATTAATCCTATTTTTATTACTCCAAACCCCTCTCCCTCAAGTCCATTTACAATATATTCATTACTACTTGGCATTATTTTGTGTAATTCTATCATTAACTCATCTAGTTCTTCTTTCAATTCATTTCTAGTTTCTGTATTCATTGCAGTATATATTGCTTGATTGCTTATCGCATCACATCTGTTTAAAATCTCATGTGCATTACAAAGTTGGCCTTCAATTTCTTGTATTTTCTTTTCTGTTCTTATTAAGATTTCTAATATATTATCTGTATGTTCAGTATCTTTGGATATGATTTCTCCTATTTCATCAAGAGTTTGTTGCTCTTTATCTGCTTCTTCTTCATATTGTGTTACTGATTTTTTAGCATTAGATATTATTCCATTCTGCCCTGATATCATTGCTATACTTACACTAGCCAATATCAATAATACTATAAGTGTGACCACTAATGCAATTAAAGTTATTCCTTTTCTATTTTTTATATCCATATCTATCCCTCCTTTTTTAGCATACTAAAAGCCATTAAGAATTTATTATTTATCTTTTGTTTGTCTCTTTCCCTTATATTAATTTTACACCATTCGCATAAAAATAGCAAGTTTACCTTGCCATTTTCTCTCATTATCCTATTATTTTTTCCTATCACATAAAGGTATATCATTATCCTTGGATATCTCTTCTATTTCTGACAGAATATCTATCAAACATGGGTTAGTCAGTATTTCAGTTCCATCTATATGTTTAGCATCTAAATTATAGCAAACTGCTTGCATTGAACATTCAAGTTTGTCTAATTGTTTTATAAATTTTGCTTCTTCTGATGATTGGGCTTCATATTCATCCCATAATTCTTGAAAATCATTCTCAAATTCAATGTCTTGAAGTAACTTCTCTACTGCTTGTTTTTCTAATTTGTGTTTTTCATCTTTTGATATAGAACCTACTATAAAATCACCTGCATATATCTCACCTATTTCATGTATTAAACTAAGCTTAATACATTTTTCCACATTATATTCTAATTTATATTTTTCTATTACCATAATAGCAAGCATTGCTACAGACCAACTATGGTCTGCAACAGACTCTGCTTTATCTGCATATTCCATCCCTAGTAATTTTGTAAGCCATCCTTGTCTATATAAGTTTTTTAAGTGATTGACTTGAAAAAATAATTTTATTACATCATTATTTGTTAGATTTTTATATTTTATATATGCATTTTCATTTTTTATATAGTTGTCACTTATTTTATCTTTTAACATTTTTGACCCCCTATAATTAGTTATTTAATTCTATCTGTATACTATCTTCTGTTGCTTTCATTGCTTCAAGTGTATTTTGTAATAACTCATCTAAATCCCAATCTAGTAATTCAGCTCCACGAGCAATTGTTTCTCTTGAACAACCAGCAGCAAATTTTTTGTCTTTATATTTCTTTTTTTAGCTTTATTAAAACTTATTAAACGTTATTAAGAGGTTTCATTGTTGGAAATAGTAATACATCTCTTATTGAAGTTGAATCTGTAAGAAGCATAACAAGTCTGTCAATACCTATACCTATACCACCAGTTGGAGGCATTCCATACTCAAGAGCATTTACAAAATCCTCATCCATCATTCCAGCCTCTTCATCTCCATTTTCTCTTGCTGCAATTTCATCCTTAAATCTCTCGTATTGGTCTATTGGGTCATTAAGTTCTGAGAATGCATTAGCATACTCTCTTCCACCTATAAAAAGCTCAAATCTTTCTGTTAAACGAGGGTCTTGATTAGATTTCTTTGCAAGTGGTGAAATTTCTACTGGATATTCATATACAAATGTAGGTTGTATTAATGTTGATTCTACATATTCATCAAAGAATAAGCTAATTATATGTCCTCTTGTTTCTTTTCCAGCTGGAATTTCTATTTTTCTTTCTTTAGCAATTTCAACTGCCTCTTCGTCTGTTTCAATTTGGTTGAAATCAACTCCACATGCCTCTTTTATGCTATCTATCATTGTTATCCTTTTCCAATTTCCACCTAATTCTATTTCTGTTCCTTGATATGTAATTGTTGTAGTTCCACAAACCTTATTTGCACATTTTTGAAAAATTTCTTCTGCTATGTCCATCATGTCATGATAATCTTCATATGCTGAGTAGAATTCTATTGTTGTGAATTCTGGATTATGTCTTATATCCATTCCTTCATTTCTGAATATTCTTCCTATTTCATATACTTTATCATATCCTCCTACAATTAGTCTTTTTAAATTTAACTCTGTTGCTATTCTTAAGTACATATCAATATCTAGTGTGTTATGATGTGTTATGAATGGTCTTGCTGTTGCTCCTCCTGATATTGTATTTAATACTGGTGTTTCTACTTCTAAATATCCTTTTTCATCTAATATCCTTCTTATTTCACTTATTATTTGACTTCTTTTTATGAATGTTGCTTTTACTTCTGGATTCATTATTAAATCTACATATCTTTGTCTGTAACGTAAATCCATGTCTTTTAATCCATGGAATTTCTCTGGTAGTGGTCTTAAAGATTTTGATAATAATATTACTTCTTTTGCATGTACTGATATTTCTTCTGTTTTTGTTTTAAATACAAAACCTTTTATTCCTATAATGTCTCCTATGTCATATGTCTTGAATTCTTTGTAGTTCTCTTCCCCTAAGTCATTTATGCTAACATAACTTTGTATTCTTTCATCACTATCTAATATAGTACAAAATGACGCTTTTCCCATTATTCTTTTTGCTATAATTCTTCCTGCTACTGCTACATCTTTTTGTTCAAATTCTTCATATTTTGCTTTTATTTCTCCTGCTGTATTTGTTCTATTATATTTTGTTATTTCAAATGGATTTTTACCTTGCTCTTGTAATTCTTTTAGCTTTTCCTTTCTTATTTGTATTAAGTGATTTTCATCTAATTCTACTTCTTGATTTTGATTGTTGTTTTCTGCCATTTTTATCTCTCCTATCTCATTATTTTTTTCATATTATACTACACTCCAATATAAATTGCAACTGCTACTTACAAGCATGCAGGATAAAGACATGAAAAAAATTTTGCAAGCCTGAAAATAATATTAAAATCAACTAAAAGTACTGTTCAATATGTAAAAATTACGATATAATATCTTTGAAATGGAGCAAAAGAAGAAATGAAAATTAAAGAAATAGAAATATCAAAATTAAAAGAATTAAAGGAAAAATCAAAGATGTTAAAAG
>JAAVXM010000068.1 GCA_022790575.1 Clostridia bacterium
GTATGGATTCAGAGGCAGATATATTTAAACCATACGAAAAAATGCATTCTACTGTAAAAACAGCATCAGAAATAGCAACGAGTTTAAATGTTAAAAATTTAGTATTATATCATGCAAGTGATAATGATTTAGAAAATAGAAAAAGGTTATACACAGAAGAAGCAAAGCAATACTTTAATGGAAATATATATGTGCCAGATGATTTAGATGTTATTGAATTATAGAAAAGAGGAGAAAATAATGGTAGTTATAGCAGGTTGTGTTATAGTAAGAGATAATAAGATATTAATGGTAAAAGAGGCTAAAAAGAAATGTTATGGACAATGGAATTTTCCAGCAGGACATGTGGACGAACATGAGCTAATTACAGAAGCAGCAATAAGAGAAACATATGAAGAAACTGGTTGTAAGGTAAAACTTACAGGAGTATTACCTATAAGTTGTGTTGATTTTGAAAAAGGAGAAACACATATAATGATAAGATTTACAGCAGACATAGTAGAAGAAAACATTAAATTTGATACAGAAGAAATACTAGATGTACAATGGTTAGATATAAGAGATGTAAAAAACATGACAGACAAAGATCTAAGAGGATATGATACAAGTATTCAATTTATAAGAGATTTTGAAGATGAAAAAATATATCCATTAGATATTTTTAACAATACAAAATATATTAGATAAGTATTTAGAAAAAAATTTACTAAATGTATTGCCAGACCTAAAATTTTATGTTAAATTAAAAACATAGTTATAGACAAAAAACACCGATTTGTGGGTACATTTCTTGTAATCTATTGCTATAACTACATTTGAAACGGAAATAAGTAACTTTTTTGCGTTAGAGTTTTCGAATACGTCATACGCAAAGGAGCCAATAATAGCAGATAAGAAATTATCTGTTATTTTTTATTTGTTCACTATCTTTTTGGTAAAAAGTTTGTTATAATAAAACTTATATTATAAAGATATAAACAGGTAAAATATAGTAAATTTTTTTATTTTATAGGGGGAAAAATGTTGTTAGCAGGGGAATATTTAGAAATTAAATATCAAGATAAGAAATATAAATTAGAAGAATTATATGATAAATTCAAAAATGAATTAAACTTAAATGATAAATCAGAAGATAGCTTTTATTGTGGGTTACCAAAAGATGCAATTGTCATATATAAAGGAAAGGAATATGATAGTAAAAGTTACAAAAATTTATTAAATTTAGAAAATATAGAATTAATATTTAAGCCAATGGAATTTAATAATAACTATCTTAATATTTTGTATAGTGACTTTAATTTTCATTTTCAAATTGCTAGAATTAATTTAATAAAAAGTATTCCAATAATACAAAGTGATGCAGATATAAATTGGAATAATAGTAGTACTTATGTTGGTATGCATTATTTAAGGACAGTATATTTTATAAATTCATGTGTTGCTTATAGACATTTAATTGATAAATTATATAAAATATTAGGAATAATTATTAATTATGATAAAGTGTTTAAGACTTTTAGAGAATTTATAAAAAAGATTGATGAAAGAGACAGTTTTAATAATTACTGGAATAATAATGTTTTAGGAAATAGTGATATAAATGGTCTAGATACTTGTAAAATAGAAACTTTTAGGGATAAAATTGATATATTGTCAGATTTTTTAAATCAAAATGAAATATCTAATATTGTCAACGAATATAAGCATAAAGGATTATATATAGAAAAGGGATTAAAAATTAGCCATTGTAGTATTATAAAAGACTCAAATAATTATTACAGTTTAAATCTAAGTGATGATTATGGTAAAGATGTTTTGGAATTTGATATAGATGAAAAAATAAAATATTTAAGGGATTACAATAATATGATAGTAGACTTTATAAAAGATGCAAATACACAACAAGTCTTGGAACATTACAAATTCAGTTTTGGGAATATTATTTTAGATTGAAATATAGATATATCAATGACTTAGTGAAGTTATTTGGATGTGTACAAGGAGATAATTTAATAAAAAACTCTTGAAAGTTAGATGTAAGAAAACTTTTAAGAGTTTTTTTATGAAAAGTCAAAAAATAGTATATATGTAAGGAAATCAAATTTTACCAAAATAATATACACAAATTAAATATAATGTGCTATAATGCAAATTAGTAAGTTGAATTGAATATATATTTAAGTTTTTAGAATAGCATGAGAATCACATGTAACATAGCAAAACAGGGAAATCAAAAATTGAAAATAAGAAAAAGAGGTAAGAAACATGTTAAGTGATATTTTAAAAAGAGAATATATAAAACTAAATGTAGAATGTAAAAACTGGGAAGAAGCAATAAAAGAAGTAGGCATCATTTTATTAGAACATGATATCATAGAAATTGAATACATTGAAGAGACAATAAAAAATGTAAAAGAATTAGGTCCATATATAGTAATTGCAAAAGGAGTGGCTATGCCACATGCAACAGGAAACTTTGATGGAACAAAGTCAGGGATTGCATTTGTAAGATTAAAAAATCCAATCAAATTTGGAAATTCAGATAAAAATCCAGTTTCATATGTTTTTATGTTAGTTACAACAGATATGGAATCATATATTGAAGGTCTTAGTGAGTTATCTGATTTGTTGCAAAAAGATGAATTTTATGATGTAATGGAACATGCAGAAAGACCAGAAGAAATTATAGAATATATAAAAACAAATGAAGAAATGGAAATAAAAATATAAAATCAAATATTAAAAAGCAAAAACATAGAGGAGGTAAATAAAATATGAAAGATATTAAAAGTTTAGAACAATTAGCAAATAGAAACAGAAGAAATATAATACAAATGATATATAATGCAAAAGCAGGTCATCCAGGAGGTTCTTTATCAGTTATAGATATGTTAACTGCAATATATGAAATTGATGTGGACTTTAATTCTGAGAAACGAAGTAAAGTAATTTTATCTAAAGGACATGCTGTACCTGCACAATATGCAGTATTACATTCTAAAGGAAAAATAAAAGATGAAGAATTAAATAGTTTTAGAACTGTAGATTCTAGGCTTCAAGGTCATCCTCATACACTTGATATACCAGAAACAGATGCGACTACAGGATTATTAGGGCAAGGTCTATCAATTGCAGTTGGGATGGCAATTGTTAAAAAAAATAATAATGAGAAAAATCACGTTTATGCAATATTAGGTGATGGAGAAATGCAAGAGGGTCAAATATGGGAATCATTATTACAAGCAGCACATTATAAATTAGATAATCTAATTGTTGTAATAGACTATAATAAGCTTTCTTCAAGTGGGGCTGTTAATGAAGTTATTAATTTAGAACCATTAACAGAAAAGTTAAGAGTGTTTGATTTTTACACAATTGAAATCGATGGAAACAATATGCAAGAAATAGTAAATGCTTTAAATGAAGCATTTACTGTAAAGGGAAAGCCTATAGTTATAGTATCTAACACAATAAAGGGTAAAGGAGTATCATTTATGGAAAACAATCCTAAATGGCATAGTGGAGCATTAACAGAAAAAGAATATGAAAAGGCAATAGAAGAGTTAGATAAAGCAAAGGAGGAAATTATATAATGAGTGAATATGAAATGGTTGAAATGCGCAAAAAAATTGGTGAAATTCTTTGTGAGTTAGGAGAGAAAGACCAAAGAATATATGTACTTGATAGTGATTTAGCAAAATCAACAACAAGTATACAATTTAAAGATAAATTTCCAAATAGATTTATAGAAACAGGAATTGCAGAGGCTAGTGCAATGTCGATTGCAAGTGGAATTGCTTCAGAAGGTCAAATTCCATTCTATGTTAATTTTGCAATGTTTGTTTCAGGAACAGCATGGACTCAATTACGCCAAGCAGCATATGCTAATTTAAATGTTAAGATGATTGCAACACATCCTGGTATGGACAATGGACCAGATGGAGCAAGTCATCATGCAAATGAAGATATAGCACTTGTTAGGTCTATTCCAAATGTTAAAGTTTTAATCCCATCAAATATAAAAGAATTAAAAGAAGCAATTGAAATTGCAATTAAGTATCAAGGACCAGTGTATATTAGATGTTCAAGAGATGTTGTACCAAATGTAGAGTTTGAGAATAAAGCTGAAATAGGGAAAGCTACAATTGTTGAAGACTTAGGAGAAGAATTTGCTTTGATTTATGAAGGTACAGCAGCTGCAATTGCATATAAAAGTTTTCAAGAGTTAAAAGATAGAGGATATAAAGGTAAGCTTATAAACATATTTTCAATTAAACCTATTGATATAAATCTTATAAATAATATAGCTTCTACTGTAAAAGGAATAGTAACTATAGAAAATCATTCTGTACTAGGAGGGCTAGGAGGAACTATAGCTGAGATTGTTGCTCAAAATCCAAAGCATGCGAAACTTGCATATGTGGGTGTTTCAGATGTATTTACAGAGTCTGGTAAAACATCTGATGTTAAAGCTAAATATGGTTTGACAGTAGAAAATATAATTAAAAAAGTAGAAACAGTTATAAAATAAAAATTTTATGAGTAATATAATGACCCGCCCAAAGTTACAATATCTTTGGGCGGGAAAAAATGCTTATAGTGTTTTTTATTTATAAAAGTCTTGCTCACCAAACTTATAGAAATAAGGTTTTATATCTGGTAATAAATCTTTAAAATAAACCATGTTACCATCTAATAATTCTGCTTTTAAGTTCGGGTAAGTTTTAACCATTTTTTTATCATTGAAAAATATTCTTATCAAATTACTTTGGAAAGTACTTTGTTCTAATTTTTTATTAATATCTATAATAATTTCTTTATTTTTTACATTTAGGTCATGTTGGGCAATCATACGTATTGTGTATAAGTCAATTGCATATCCAGATATAATACAATCTAGGAACATAAAAATTATAATTGTTACGATTGTTGGTTTAACATATTTTCCAGGTAGTTTTTTTAATATATAAGCCATGAGTTTTCTAACTCGAGGTTGAACCACTTTCATAAGAAAGATTGCAAGAATTCCCCAAAAAATAGAGTAATAAATACAAATTCTTCCATTAAGGTTAAGTGGCATATTTGAATAATCCCACCATTTAACATGTAAAATTATTTCTCCTATTAAACTAACTAAATATTCTGTTATAGAGCCTATAATAAATCCACCAATAAATAATGTTAGTCTATTTTTTCTAAAGTATTGTAAAAATAATATCATTATAACTGCGCCTACTCCATAAATACTACAAAATGGACCATATAAAAAGCTTTGCCTACTTTCTATTACTCCATATCGTACTAAAGCAAATGTTGTTTCTATAAGATATCCAGCTATACTATATATTATAAAGTATGCCAGAATTTCCCATAAATTAAAACCCAATATTGTAAATTTTTTATTTTCATTTTTTGATATTTTATCCATTAAAAACCTTCTTTCATAATATATAGATTTTACTATATATTACCCAAAAAAGCAAATGGAATCACATTTTATTGTAAATTACATAATATATAACATAACAAATATATGCATAATAGTGCAATAAATAAAGTTAAAGAGGTGAAATATTATGTCTAAATTCATAATAAAAGGAGGTAAAAGACTAGAAGGTGAAGTTAAAATATCTGGCTCAAAGAATGCAGCTTTACCAATAATTGCAGCAACAATATTAAATTCAGGAAAAACTACTTTATATAATGTACCAAATATAAAAGATGTTCAAACAATGTATAAAATATTAAAAGAAATTGGAGCAAAAGTAGTACAAAAAAATAATAAAGTGATTATTGACACAAGTAAAATACATAGATATGAAATTCCAGAGGAATTAATGAGAAAAATGCGTTCATCAGTTATTCTTGCAGGTGCAATAATTGGAAAATATAAAAAAGCTAAATTCACATATCCAGGAGGATGTGAAATTGGTTCAAGACCAATAGATTTACACTTGAAAGGGTTTGAAAAGCTTGGAATATCAATAAAAGAAGAATATGGAGAGATTATATGTGAAGCAGACAAGATAGTAGGAACACAAATAAATTTAGACTTTCCAAGTGTAGGAGCAACAGAAAATATTATTTTAGCATCATGTCTAGGTGATGGTATAACTGTAATAACAAATGCTGCTAAAGAACCTGAAATAGAAGACCTATGTAAATTTCTAAATAAAATGGGAGCAAAAATTAAAGGAATAGGAACAGATAGAATAGAAATAAATGGTGTAAAAGCATTAAAAGATGTAAGCTATAATATTATGCCAGATAGAATAGAGGCAGGAACATATTTAATTGCTGGAGCCATAACAGGTGGGAATATAAGAATTGTAAATGCAAATCCAAACCATATAGAGCCTATTTTAAATAAACTAGAAGAAGTAAATTGCAAGATAAATATAGAAAAAAGTACAATAGAATTGGTGGCTCCAAAGAGAGTAAAATCAATAGATATAAAAACAATGCCATATCCAGGTTTCCCAACAGATATGCAATCAGTTTTTGCAACATTATTAACAACAGCTAAGGGAACATCAATAGTAACAGAAAATATTTTCGAAAGTAGATACAAATATATACAAGAATTAAATAGAATGGGTGCCAAAATTAAAGTAGAAGGTAGAAATGCAATAATAAAAGGGACAAAAAAAATACAAGCAGCAAATGTGATTGCAACAGACTTAAGAGGAGGAGCAGCAATGGTAATAGAGGCATTAGTAGCAAAAGGAATAACTCAAATTGATAATGCAGATTACATTTTAAGAGGATATGATAATATGGAAGGAAAATTGAGAATGTTAGGAGCTCAAATATTTTTGGAATTAGATTAAAATCCAAAAGACTTGAAAAATATACCATTACACGGTTTAGATTTCAGGTCTTTTAAAATTAAGTATAAAATTTTAGAAAAGTATAGAAAAAATGGTAAGAAATATGATAAAATATAAAAGGAAAATTTTACAAAAAATGCAAAGGAATGAGATGAAATATGCAGGAACCCAAAAAAAGAATGGCAAGCAAAATTAATAAACAAGAACAGATAGAAGTTAAAAAGAGAAAACGTAGAAAGATAATAGTAATTGCATTAGTTATAATGTCTATATTTATTGGAATAAGTGCATATGTATTAACAGCAGATGTATTCAATATTCAGGATATAGAAATAGAAGGTAATAAAGGACTAACACAAGAAAAAATATATGAATTATCAGGGATAAGATTAGGAGATAATATATTTTCAAAATTCAACATAGTAACAAAAGTAAAACTAAAAGAATGTGGATATATAGAAGATGTTATAGTAAAAAAATTATATCCCAATAAAATGAAAATAGAAGTAAAAGAAAGAAAGCCACAGTATCAAATTCAAACTGAAGATGGAGGGTATATATATATAGATGGACAAGGCTATATTTTAGAATACTCATTAGAAAAATTAGAAATTCAAACAATAATAGGAATGGAAATTACACAAGAGAAAATACAAGATACAAAAAGACTTGAAGAAATAGATTTAGAGAGGCTTGAAAATATTTTGCAAATAAAGGCAGAAACAGATAAAATAGATTTATCATCAAAAATAACAAAAATCAATGTACAAGAAGAATATATATTGTATTTAGAAAATGATGGAATAAATATAAACATAGGAGATGCAACAAACTTGAAAAACAGAATGTATTATGTTAAAGCAATAATGGCAAAAGAAGCAGGAAATACAGGAACAATATATGTAAATGGTAATTTAGATGAAGGATATACTCCATATTTTAGTACAAATTAGAAATAAATATCAAAATTATTAATATGTGAATATAATTGGTATTAAGCTGTATAAAATTTTTTCCAATTCAAAGTCTTATATGAAAGGAAAGTTGATTCAAATGGATAACAAAAAAGTAATAAGTATAATATTAGGGGTTATGTGTGTATTATTAACATGTGGTATTGCAATACAAATAAGGACAACAAACAATGCTGGAACGATGCAAAGTACAAATACTGCAGAAAATAAATTAAGAGATGCAGTACTTAAATCTAAAGAGCAATATGACAATATATATAATGAACTTGAAGCGGCAGAAAAAAGGCTTGAAAAAGAAAGAGCAGATGTAACACAAAACAATGGAGAATTAGCAGAGCTAGAAAATAAGATAAAAGAAAATAAAAAAGCAGTTGGTTTAGCAGAAGTAAAAGGACAAGGAATAATTGTTACATTAAATGACAATCAAAAGATATCTTCAAGTTCATATATTGGAGACCCAAATGATTTACTTATACACTATAGTGATGTAGTAAGAGTTGTTAATGAGTTAAAAAATGCAGGAGCAGAAGCAATATCTGTAAATGAACAAAGAATAGTAACAACATCATCAATAGAATGTGATGGAACTGTAATAAAAATAAATGGAGTAAAGATAGGTACCCCTATTGAAATTAAAGCAATAGGATTTCAGGAAATGCTAATAAATATAGACAGGCAAGGTGGGTATCTTAGACTTCTAAGAGAAAAATATGGACTTGTTGCTAATGCAGAGAAAAAAGACGAAATAACAATACCTAAATATTCAGGATTAATAAAATTCAATTATGCAGTAACTAAATAATGGAGGTAAGCATGAAATCTAATATAAAAAAAGAAAAAATAGTAATGTCAATAACGATAGGAATAGCGTGTTTTGCATTAATGTTAGTAATGTTTATGCAATTTAAAGTTGTACAACAAACAGATATAATGGCAATAGAAAATATGAGAGAATCTGAACTCAGAGTTGAACTCACTGATTGGAATCAAAAATGTGAAGAGATTAATGAAAGATATCAAGAAGTAATGTCAAAAATAGAAGAATATCAAAATGAAAGAGAATCAGATGAAAAAACATCACAATTATTATTAGAAGAATTATCACAATTAAATGAGATATTAGGAATGACTGATGTTGAAGGAGAGGGTGTAGTAATTACAATAGTAGATAATGAAGGAAAAGAGTTATCAGAAGATGTTACAGTAGAAAGAATAAGTGAAGAAAACTTATTATTAGTTGTAAATGCATTATTTGATGCAGGAGCAGAAGCAGTATCTATCAATGACCAAAGGATAGTTGCAATGTCTGATATATTTACAATTGGAGAAGAATTTTTAAGAGTAAATGGAGCCAAAATAGAATCACCATATGTAATAAAAGCAATAGGAGACAAAAGTTATTTAGAGAATTCTGTAATGGGAAAAGGCGGAGAAGTAATGAAGCTAAGAGAACTGGGACATGATGCAAATGTTAGTGTTGCCAAAAAGATAAAAATAGACAAGTACAAAAATACAATAAGTACAAAATACTTAGATTAGGAGGAAAAATAAAATGATAATAATTGCAATTTTAATAGGGTGTGTAATAGGGACATTAATAGGAATAAATGCACCAGTTATACCATATACATATTCAACATTTTTAGCAATTGCTGTAGTAGCAGCATTAGATTCAGTATTTGGAGGAATTACATCAGTTTTAAAGAAAAACTTTGATTTAAGTATTTTTATATCAGGATTTTTCTGTAACAGTATACTTTCTATTGCTCTAACATATTTGGGTCAAAAGTTAAATATAGATATATATTTAGCTGCACTTGTAGTTTTTGTAGGAAGAATGTTTACAAATTTAACAATTATAAGAAGACATTATATAGAAAAATGGATGAATAAAAATGAAGAAAGTGAACAGCAATAGAATAATTATAATTATGGAAGAAAATAGATATAAAATTTAAGACTGTCAAAAATAATATTACAAAATATTTCAGAAATATTTCAAAAATATTACAAAAATATTACAAATTGTATTGACATTTGTCTTAAAATGTAATATATATAACACTAAGGAAAAACAGAAATAAAAATGGAGGAATTATCTTGGCAATAGGTGATATCATAGTTGGTATTGATATAGGTACATCAAAAGTTTGCACTGTTGTTGGGGAAGTAAATAATTTTGGACAGATAGAGACGATATGTAGTACATCATGTAAATGTAATGGATTAAAAAAAGGGAAAATTATAAATGAAGAAGAAATAAGTCTAAGCATTGCAAAAGCAATAAAAGATGCTGAGGATGAGGCAAACTTCAAAATAAATTCAACATATGTAACAATTCCAGGTAAATATATTACAATAGTTCAAAACAGTATAACCAAAGAGTTGAAGGACAAATTTACAGGGATAGCACTAAAAGATGTTCAAAGTGCAATAATGCAAGTTAAAGATATAGAAATACCAGAAGGAAAAACAATAATAGACATAGTACCATCAGAAGTCATACTTGATAATGGAAAGATAGTAGCTGACCCAATTGGGAACTTAAGTTCAAATTTTACTTTACAAGCGCAAATAATATTAGCAGATAAAGAGTATATAAGGCAGTTATCATCAATCTTTAAAAGAGTTGGAATAGAAATTGATGGAATAGTACCTACAGCATTAGCAGAAAGAAATTTAATGTTAGATACTAATGAATTATATGATAATGTAATGCTACTAGACATAGGAGCTGGAAATACAGAAATAGGGGTATTTGAAGGAAACGCATTTACTTATACAAACACAATTCCTCTAGGAGGAGACAACATTACAAGTGATATATCATTAGTATTAAATATTTCTGAGGAAGAAGCAGAAAAATTAAAAAAGCAATATGGACTAGCATTAAAATCCTTTATTGATAATGACAATGAAATAATGTTAAATACATGTAAAGACGAAAGTCGAAACAAAGTTATAAAAAGTTCTGAGTTAATAGAAATCATTGAAGCAAGAATAGAAGAAATATTTACAATAATAAACAAAGATATAACAAACAAAAATGTAAAATCAAACATTAATACTGTAATTCTAGCTGGAAGGGGAATTACAAGTATAAACAAGAGTGATGTAGCAGGAAAAATAAATTTAAATATACAGGTAAAAATGTCAACAGGAAGATTAATCAGTACAGTAAAGCCAGAATTTAGAACCAGTTATGCACTTGTAAGATATGTGGCAGCAAAACCATTTGTAAAGTCAGTATCAAGCCATATTGATACACAATCTAATGAAAGTGTATTTAAGGCAATAAAAGAAAGGATAAAAGAGTTTTTTTATTCTTAAAAAAGTTTTTAAATTTAAATATATAAGTTTTATGGGGAGGAAATCTTTATGATGGAATATGAAGATGTAACAATGCTAGATGGTACAGCTACAATAAAAGTTATTGGAGTAGGTGGTGCCGGAAACAATGCAGTAAATAGAATGATAGAAGCAGGAATAAAAGGTGTAGATTTTATTTCTGTAAATACAGATAGACAAGCTTTACAAAAATCAAAAGCAGGAACAAAAATACAAATAGGTGAAAAAATAACAAGAGGACTTGGAGCAGGAGCAAACCCTGATATTGGAGCACAATCAGCAGAAGAAAACAAAGCAGAAATAGCTGAAACACTAAGAGGTTCAGACATGGTATTTGTTACAGCTGGAATGGGTGGAGGAACAGGTACTGGAGCAGCACCAATAGTAGCACAAGCAGCTAAAGAAATGGGAATATTAACAATAGGTGTAGTTACAAAACCATTTACATTTGAAGGAAAAAAGAGATTATCTCAAGCAGAAAGAGGAATTGAAAGTTTAAAAGCAAAAGTAGACTCATTAGTAGTAATACCAAATGATAAATTGTTACAAGTAATTGACCGCAAGACATCAATAAATGAAGCATTTAGAATGGCAGATGATATATTAAGACAAGGTGTACAAGGTATATCAGACTTAATAGCAGTTACAGGAACAGTAAACTTAGACTTTGCAGATGTAAAAACAATAATGTTAAATACGGGAATGGCACATATGGGAATAGGAAGAGCATCAGGAGAAAACAGAGCAGAAGATGCAGCAAAAGAAGCGGTACAAAGTCCATTACTAGAAACATCAATAGAAGGAGCAAGAGGAGTAATAATCAACATAACAGGAGGAGATGACTTAGGATTACACGAAGTAAACACAGCAGCAGAATTAGTACAACGTAGTGTAGACCCAGAAGCAAATATTATATTTGGTACAGTAACAGACCCAGAAATGAAAGACGAAATACAAATAACAGTAATTGCAACAGGATTCGAAAAACCAGAAGCTCGTAATGTAGTTGGAGTAGACAACTTTGTAAACAAAACATGGGAGAAAAAGATAAGTTCTATCCCAGCATCAACAGATAACTCACCACAAGGAGACTTAGATATTCCAGCATTTTTACGTAAAAATAAAAACAAAAATATGTAAAAAAGAAACGACACTATGTCGTTTTTTTATTGAATAGGAAAATTTTTTTAATATCCATAAGAAGTGACAATATTTTTAGAAATAAAAGAATATAATAATAAAAGAAGAAAGGTGATTAAAATTACTATATATATAGATATTATATTCTTAGAAAATTTAATAATGAATAGCATAATAATATATGCTACAGCTATAATTTTGAAAGTAAAAGCCAAAACAATGAGAGTAATTATAGCAAGTAGTATAGGCAGTATATATGCAATAATTTTATATATAACAAATATGAAATTATACACATCATTAATATCAAAATTGATATTATCGATTGTAATGGTATATATTGCATTTAATCCACAAAGTGCGAAAAAGATGTGTAAACAAGTATTGATTTTTTATCTAACCTCGTTTGTATTTGGAGGAGTCTCTTTATATTTGATTTATGTAATAAAACCACAGGATATATTAATGAAAAATGGAATGTATGTTGGTCAATATGCATTAAAAGTAATAATGTTAGGGGCAATAGTTGCATTTATTGTAATAAAAATTTCGTTAAAATTTATAAAAACAAAATTCAATCCAAAAGACATATACTGTAAAATTAGACTTAAACTAGATGGAAGGCAAGTAGAGACAAATGCTATGATAGATACTGGTAATTTTGTAAAGGAGCCAATTACAAATACACCTGTAGTTATAGTAGAAAGTACATTGCTAGAAGAGATATTACCAAAAGAAATATTAAATAATTTAGAGAAAATACTGATAGGAGACTTTGAAAACATACCAGAAGAAATACAGCTGAAATACATATCAAAATTTAGATGTATTCCATTTAAGTCATTAGGAAAGCAAAATGGAATGCTTGTTGGGATAAAAGCAGATGGAATAGAAATAGAAACAGAAGAAGATAGCAAGAAAACAGATAATGTGATAATAGGCATATATGACAAATCATTAACCCAAAGAGGTGAATACAGGGCATTAGTAGGTGTTGATGTAGTGTAAATATTGTAGGAAATAATCGTAAAAAATCGATTATTTCTTTTTTTCTACAATAAGAAAAGACAGTATTTTTAAACTGAAAGTTGTACAATAAAAAACAGAAAAGAGGTATGCTTATGAATTTTTTAGAATTTGTTAAAAAGAGAATAAATGCTATTTGCGCTAAATATATAGATGAAAATATTGAACAAGATGAAATATTACCAATATTTTATGTGGCAGGTAGTCAAACACTTCCACCACCATTAAGTCCAGAAGAAGAGGAAGAGACAATAAGAAAATTAGATTCAGAATATAAATTAGAGGCAAGACAAACATTAGTAGAAAGAAATTTGAGATTAGTAGTTTATATTGCAAAGAAGTTTGAAAATACAGGAATTGGAATAGAAGACCTTATTTCAATAGGTACTATAGGATTAATGAAAGGTGTAAATACTTTTAATTCAGAAAAGAAAATTAAACTTGCCACATATGCTTCTCGTTGTATCGAAAATGAAATTCTGATGTATTTGAGAAGAAACAATAAAATAAAGTCTGAAGTTTCTATTGATGAGCCATTGAATAAAGATAGTGATGGAAATGAACTGTTACTATCAGATATACTTGGAACTGACCCAGATGTGACTTCTCGTCAACTAGAAGATGAGGTTGATATGAGATTACTTAAAGAGGCTATTAAGAAACTTAATGATAGAGAGAAAAATATCATGGAGATGAGGTTTGGATTTATTAGTGGTAAAGAGAAGACTCAAAAGGAGGTTGCCGACGAACTTGGAATTTCTCAAAGCTATATTTCTAGGCTTGAAAAGAAAATTATTAATAAAATGAAAAAAGATATTATGAGTAAAACAGGTTGATAATACTTGAAATATAAGTTTTTCTTTTCGCTTCTCGATAATCCTACAAAACTCCTAGAAATTCTAACTTATTTTTTGGCACCCTTTCATTAGGATGAACTATTTCCAAAAAATTTCGTAAGATTTTCTAGGAGTTTTTCCGTTTATATTCGAAGCTTTATTCAAAACTTATATTTCAAGTTCTTATGCAATTTGAGTAAAAATATTGTCAAATAATTAATATTGTAACATAATGCAAATAGCAAACCTTTTATTTATATATATAGAACGAAATAAAAAAGTAAAAGGAATTGAAGTATAAAAATTTTAAAAAAGAGAAACATAGGAAAAAAGAAAGGATTGAGTGATACGAATATATAAGGCTGAGAAAATGAAAAGAATTGGAATAAGTGAAAAAGTGAGACAAAGAGGAATAACGTTAATAGCGTTGGTCGTCACACTAATAATATTATTGATATTAGCTGGGACAAGCATAGCAATGCTAACAGGAGATAATGGAATAATAAGTCAAGCACAAAATGCAAAGAATAATTCAGCAAAAGCTGAGTTTGAGGAAAAAGTAAAGTTAGCAGTAACAGCTTCAAGAATAAATGAAGATAGGACAAGAATAGATTTAGGTAAATTAGATAGTGAATTAAAAATTAATGCGAAAATCCCAGCAGAAAATATTGATAAAAGTGGAGATAATGAAGGACTACCATGGATAGTAACAGAAAAAGATTATATGTATCTAATAACAGAAGATGGAAGAGTAGTAGAGATAAATGGAATAGCATTAGATAAAAGTCAGTTGAAATTATTAAAGAACGAGAGCAAAACTTTAAAGGTTATAAAATCAAAAGACGTAAATGGAGATGTTACATGGAGTACAGAAAATGCAGCAGTAGCAACAGTAGACCAAAATGGTAGTGTAACAGCAGTGGGAAATATAGGAGATACAACCCAAATAGTTGCCAGAGTTGGAACAGAGTATAGTGCAACTTGTAATGTGACAATTGTAAATAATATAGTAGAGGTAACTCCAGAAGAAATAGCAGAAAATCCAGATAAATATTATGGGCAAGTAGTTAAAAACTACACAGCAGGTGGAGCAACATATAGAATATTTTATGTTGATACAGAAAATAAGTATGGAGATGGAAAGAATACTGTATATTTGAAAGCAGACTGGAAAGCAAATGATGTAAATTTAAGGGATGTATACACAAACTATAATAAAACAACAACAAAAATAAAAGAAATGAATCCAGAGTGGGCAAAAACAGAAAATAGGGGGAATATAGCAGACACATCATGGAATTTAAATGAAAAAAGTGCAGCATACTTGTGTACGCCAGCAACAGTGGGAAATGAGAGTAATTTACTATGGGCGGAAAATTTAGATAAAACAAAAGCAAATTATGTAATAGGAAGTCCAAGTGTAGAGATGTATTGTGACTCATATAATAGTGTGCAACATCCAGGAGTAACAAATTATAGATTAGAAGCAAAATATAGATTAACAAGTGTACCAGGATATGTATATACAGTAAATGGAGGAAGTGAAAAAGAAGATACTGGACCAGACACAGTAGATTACAAAAATTATGGAAGTATGTACTGTGGAAAAGATGGAGTCAAGGGAGGTTACTACTGGTGGTTGGCTTCACCCTTATCTCACTTCAACTACGAGATGTGCGCTGTGTATGGTAACAGCGCGGACTTGGCTAGCAGCAGCTATAGTAATACGATTGGCGTCTTGCCTCTAGTTTCTCTAAGGTCTGATTTTACAATTCAAATAGAGAAGTAAAGAAGTAAAAATATAAGTTTTTCTTTTCGCTTCTCGGTAATCCTTCAAAACCTATAGTAACTCTAAAATGCCTTATGGTTTCTTTTCACTTAGTGAACTATTCCCATAAGGCATGAAGAGTTACTACTGGTTTTTCCGTTTACATTCGAAGCTTCACTCAAAACTTATATTTTTACTTTAGTGGAGTGTATGAATAAGTGAGAGGATAATTGGAATGAGTATAAAACTTTGATGAGATATTTATAAATAAAGAGATGGAGTTTTCTTTTCGCTTCTCGGTAGTCCTTCAAAACCTATAGTAAATCTAACATGCTTTATGGGTCCTTTTCACTTAGTGAACTATTCCCATAAGGCATGAAGATTTACTACAGGTTTTTCTGTTTACATTCGAAGCTTTATTCAAAATTTGAAGTTTTGGCATTGAAAATTTGCACCAATATTGCATTTTATCACAAAATTTGCTAATATAAAGGAAAATAAGGAGGAAGGCTAATGACAAAAGTAGTAGTAATAGGTGGAGGACCAGCAGGAATGATGGCAGCCATAGCAGCAGCAGAAAGAGGGAAAGAAGTAATAATAATAGAAAAGATGCAAACATTTGGCAAAAAGCTATTAATAACAGGAAAAGGAAGATGTAATATAACAAGTTCGTTAGAAATGAGTGAATTCATAAAAAACACGCCAGGAAATGGAATGTTTTTATACAGTGCATTTCAGAACTATACAAACAAAGACATAATAGCATTTTTAAATGAACAAGGATTAGAAGTAAAAGAAGAAAGAGGAAACAGAATATTTCCTGTAACAGATAAATCAATAGATGTGTTAAATTGTTTCACAAAGAAAATGAAAAAATTAAAAATACAATATAGACTAAACACAAAAGTAGAAAAAATATTAATAAATAGCAATAAAATATGTGGAGTAAAAACGGACAAGGAGACAATACAAGCAGACAGCATAATTTTAGCGACAGGAGGAAGGAGTTATCCATTAACAGGTTCAACAGGAGATGGTTACAGGTTAGCGTCAGAGTTGGGTCATACTATAACAGAAATAAAGCCATCATTAGTCCCATTAGAAGTATATGAAAAAGGAGATTGTAAAAAAATTCAGGGACTAAGTTTAAAAAATGTAAAAATTCAGTTAAAAGACATAAATAAAAACAAATTAATATATGAAGACTTTGGAGAAATGATATTTACACATTTTGGGATATCTGGTCCAACAATATTAAGTAGTTCAGCACACTTGGTTAGATACAAAAATATCAAAGAATTATTAAAAAGTAAAAAAATAATATTATCAATAGACTTAAAACCAGCATTAACACAGGAACAATTAAATGACAGAATTTTAAGAGACTTTCAGGAATTCAAAAATAGGCAATTCAAACATAGCCTAGACAAACTATTACCACAAAAAATGATACCATTAATAATCGAAAGAACACAGGTAGATGAAAATAAAAAAGTCAATGAAATTACAAAAGAAGAAAGAAAGAGACTGATACAAGTATTAAAAAAATTCGAATTAGCAATAAGTGAATTTAGACCAATAGAAGAAGCCATAGTCACAAGTGGAGGAATAAATATAAAAGAGATAAATCCCAAAACCATGGAATCAAAAATAATAAAAGGTTTGTATTTTGCAGGAGAAATAATAGATGTTGACAGCTACACAGGAGGCTTCAATTTACAAATAGCATATTCAACAGGATATACAGCTGGTATACATTGTGGAGAAGAGTAAAAATAACTAGCGTTTAGGAAGGAATGAAATCAAATATGGATGAGTATTATACAATTCTAAAAGAAGAGACATCAGAGATAGTTGAAAAAAAATCAAAATTTATAGCAGATATATTTTGTATTAATAGTGCTGAAGAAGCTGAAGAGAAAGTTAAAATAATAAAAAAGAAGTATTATGATGCAAAACATCATTGTATTGCATATAGAGTTATGGATAATGATAGATTGGTAGAAAGGGCAAGTGATGATGGTGAACCTTCTGGAACAGCAGGAGCTCCAATGCTAAAAATATTACAGAAAAAGAATTTATGTAATATACTGGTTGTAGTCACAAGATATTTTGGAGGAATTCTGTTAGGAACAGGGGGATTGGTAAGAGCTTATTCAGAGGCAACACAAAAGGTATTAGAACAGGTCGAATTTGTAAAAAAGGTATCAGGTGTAGAAATAAGTTTAAAAATAGATTATTCTAACTTAGCAAATTTTAAATATTATTGCAAAAATAATGATATAGAAATAACTAATATAGAATATTTAGATGATATAGATATAAAAATAGAAATGGTAAATAATAGAAAAAACACTTTTTTAGAAGATATAAATAATAAAAAGGTTGAAATAAAAGAAATACAAGGGTTACAAGGAAAATATATAAATAAAACTGTTGAAAAAAATAAATAAAATGGGAAAAATTACCACAAAGGTATTGCAAAATATTTATTTAAGTATTATAATCATAAATGTAAATATTTTACAGTAGAAAAAATGGGAGGAGAAAAACATGAAAGAAAAAATCACAGTTTTAATTGCAGATGACAATCAAGAATTTAGCACAACATTAGCGACATATCTAAAGAACCAAGAAGACATGGTTGTAGTAGGAAGGGCAAAAGATGGAAATGAAGCAATAGATATGATATCTAATTTGATGCCAGATGTAGTATTATTGGATGTAATAATGCCACATTTAGATGGAATAGGGGTATTAGAGAAAATCAACATGATTAAAATGAACAAAAAACCAATCTGCATAATGTTATCAGCAGTAGGTCAAGACAAAATTACAAGGAAGGCTATTGAACTTGGAGCCGAATATTATGTAATTAAGCCATTTGATATAGAGCTATTAATTACAAGGATAAGAGAATTAAAAAATTATAAACCATCACAAAATAATAATAATTTTATTTCTAGAGAAACATCTATGTCAAAACAACAATACATAGAAATATCTAACAATAGTAGAAGAGCAGAAGAAAACCTAGAAGCGCTGGTAACAAATGTGATACATGAAGTTGGAGTGCCTGCACATATAAAGGGATATCAATATTTGAGAGAAGCAATTATAATGGTTGTAAATGATATTGATGTAATTAATCAAATTACAAAAAGTTTGTATCCTCAAATTGCTGAAAAATTTTCTACAACACCATCACGTGTTGAACGTGCTATTCGCCATGCCATAGAAGTAGCCTGGGGAAGAGGTCAACAAGATGTTGTTGAAAATATATTTGGATATACAATTTCAGCTGCAAAAGGTAAACCAACTAATTCAGAATTTATAGCAATGATAGCTGATAAATTAAGATTAGAGTTAAAAAGTGCATAAAAAATTGCAAAATCATTAAAGGAGTTACAGAGATTCAATATATTTAGAACTTTCAAACAATTTAAAAAATACAATAGATTATTGATATATACATAGATGACGAGATTAAATATAAAGAAGAATTTGATTTTAATGATGATATATTAGTTTTAAGAGGGACTTTGAAGTGAACCCTGTATAGTGGACACTAATAAAAGAGAGCTCTTTTATTTAGAGACTACATTAATTGTAGTCTCTATTTTTTATTCTTTTAGTATTATAAAATAATAACCATTCTATTTTTGAGATAAAAAATAGTTATTATATTTCTTAAAATTAAACTGCCCACTTGAAATTTAAGGAAAAATATTATATATTAATAACATAGAAAGCAAACAAAAGAAACGGAGAAAACGAATGAAAGAAAACCGAACATTAATGCAATATTTCGAATGGTATATAAGACCAGAAGACAAGTTGTGGAAGAAAACAGAAGAAAGAGCAAAAGAAATAAAAGAAGCAGGAATAACAGATGTATGGTTACCGCCAGCATATAAAGGAGCAGGAGGAAACCAAGATGCGGGGTATTCATGTTACGATTTATATGATTTAGGAGAATTCAATCAAAAAGGAAGTATAGAAACAAAATATGGAACAAAAGATGAATATATAAGAGCAATAGAAGAACTACATAAAAATAACATAAAAGTATATGCTGACATTGTATTAAATCATAAAATTGGAGCAGATGAACATGAGACAGTATATGCTAGGGAAGAAGAGCATCAGAACAGAAATATAGATACAACATTACCAACAAAAATATCAGCATGGACAAAATATAATTTCACAAGTAGAAACAACAAATACTCAGACTTCAAGTGGAATTATAAACATTTTAATGGAACTGATTGGGATGAAAGTGGAAGAAAAAATGGCATTTTCAGATTTAGTGGAAAGCACTGGGACCAAAATGTTGACAAAGAGAATGGGAATTATGATTATCTAATGGGAGCAGATGTGGACTTTAATAATCCAGATGTTGTAGAAGAACTAAAAAAATGGGGGAAATGGTATATAGAATTTACTAATGTAGATTCATTCAGGCTTGATGCTGTAAAACACATAAAATCAGACTTTATGGCAGACTGGATAAAAACAATGAAACAAATAAAACCAATAGAATGTGTAGGAGAATATTGGAATAGGAATATTGACATATTAAAACATTATATAGAAAAAACAGAGTCATTAATACCATTATTTGATGTACCATTACACTATAATTTATATGAGGCATCTAATGCAAATGGAAATTATGATATGGCAAGAATATTTGATAACACATTAGTAAAAGAAAATCCAGAACTTGCAGTAACATTTGTAGATAATCATGACACTGAACCCAATCAAGCATTATTTTCATGGGTAGCAGAATGGTTTAAACCATTAGCATATGCATTAATTTTATTAAGAAAACAAGGAATGCCATGTGTATTTTATGGAGATTATTATGGAATACCATCACATAATATTGAACCAATGAGAGAAAAACTCGAATGTTTAATAAAAGCAAGGAAGAAATTTGCATATGGAGAGCAAATAGATTATTTAGATGATTGCAATATAATTGCATGGGTGCGAACAGGAGATGAAGAACATAAAAACTCAGGATTAATTACAATTATGAGTGATGAAGCGGGAGGTTCTAAAACAATAAATGTAGGAGAAAGATTATCAAATGCTGTTTTTTATGATTACACTGGCAATGTTAAAGAAAAAGTATATGTAGATAAAGATGGAAATGGAATATTCTATTGTAATGGTGGAAGTGTATCTGTTTGGGTAAAACAAGGGAATGAGGACTTATTTGATATAGATTAATATGAGATAAACACATTTAATAGAATAAGAATTATAAAATAGAAAAGATAATAAAAAAATTCTTAAAAAAAATTTTTTTTAAGAATTTTTTTCGTACAAGCAACATATAATATAATATACCAAGTATTTCCAAGGCTTACGGAAGCTTATGACAGAAATGTAAAAAATTTGACAAACTTTTTATAAAAGTGTATAATTGGGATGTCGTTAAAGGAGGTTTATGATTTTTATGAATAAAAAAGATAGTGCATCTATCTCTATTATGAAAATCATTGGTGTTAGCTTAATATTTATTTTAATATTTGGAGTTAGTGTAATGGCTACGGAAGTAAATATTAGGAGTGTTGAAATAACAATGGCAAATGGCTATAAAATGACAGTTGTAACATCAAAGACAAATGTTGCAGAAATACTAGCAGACAATAATATAGTTATAGAAAGTGACGAAAGAGTAAGTCCAAAATTAGAAGAACAAATAAAAGAAAATAACAAAATCACAATAACAAGCCAATCAGAGCAAGAAGTTCAAATAGCAAAGATATCAGAAAGTGGCATAGAAACAACATTAGATGAAATATTAAAAAGTTATTCACCAATAATTGAAAAGATAATAATAGAGCAAGAAACAATACCATATGAAACGATAACAAAAGACGCATCAGAAGGAACAGAAGACACAAAGAACAAAGTAGTACAACAAGGAGAAGATGGTATAAAAGAAGTAACATATAAAGTAAAATATCAAAACGAAGAAGAAATAGAAAAAATCAAATTATCAGAAAATGTAATAAAAGAGCCAGTAAATAAAATAGTTCAAGTGCAAAAGAAAGCAACATCAAGAGGAACAGTATCAAGAAAAAACACTGCACCAACTACAACAGCGGAAGAATCAGGAACAACAAAAATATTTAAAGTAACAGCATATTGTCCATGTTCAAAATGTTGTGGTAAAGCATCAGGATATACAGCATCAGGAACAAAGGCTACAGCAGGACGTACAGTAGCTGCATCTTCACAATTTTCATTTGGAACATCATTACTAATAAATGGGCGTGAATATGTAGTAGAAGATAGAGGAGGAGCAGTTAAAGGAAACAAAATAGATATTTATATGAACTCACATGCAGAAGCATTAGCGTGGGGAGTAAAATATCTACCAGTTCAAGTAAAATAAGATTGAGATAGAATATAAGAGGAAAAATAGCAAGAAAAAACTTGCTATTTTTTGTTTTTAATATTAAACATTCAAAGTATTAGAAGTGAAAAACAAAAAACACATAATTATTTGAAAAAAATAATGCAAAAAAAGAATAAACATGATATAATATAATAGTTAAAGAATGTGAGAAAATAAAAAGATTACTTGAGGGAGGAAAGATAAAGAAAAATGAGTCAAGACAAAATACGAAATTTTAGTATAATAGCACATATTGACCATGGAAAATCAACACTAGCAGACAGATTAATAGAAAAGACAGGAGTACTATCACAAAGAGAGATGGAAGCACAAGTGCTAGACAATATGGAAATCGAAAAAGAAAGAGGAATAACAATAAAATCTCAAGCAGTCAGAATGAAATATAAAGCAAAAGATGGAGAAGAATATACATTTAACTTAATAGACACACCAGGACATGTAGACTTCAATTATGAAGTATCAAGAAGTTTAGCAGCATGTGATGGAGCAATATTAGTAGTAGACAGTACACAAGGAGTAGAAGCGCAAACACTTGCAAATGTATATTTAGCGATAGAAAATGATGTAGAGATAATGCCAGTAATAAACAAAGTAGATTTACCAAATGCAAGACCAGAAGAAGTGAAACAAGAAATAGAAGAAATAATAGGGATACCAGCAATGGATGCGCCATGTATATCAGCAAAATCAGGATTAAATGTGGAAGAAGTATTAGAAAGAATAGTAACAGATTTGCCAGCGCCAAAAGGAGATGAAGAAGAAAAAACAAAATGTCTAATATTTGATTCATATTATGACAATTACAAAGGAGCAGTTGCATATGTAAGAGTAGTTGATGGAAAAGTAAAAGTTGGAGACGAAATAAAACTAATGGCAGAAGGAAAGTCATTTACAGTAGTAGAAGTAGGATATTTTGCGCCAGGAGCATATATGCCAACACAAGAGATAAAAGCAGGAGAAGTAGGGTATATAGCAGCAAGTATAAAAAGTTTAACAGATATACATGTAGGAGATACAATAACACTAAAAAACAATGCAACAGAAGAACCATTACCAGGATACAAAAAAGTAACACCAATGGTATATTGTGGACTATATCCAATGGATGGAAGTGAATATGAGAACCTTAAAATGGCATTAGAGAAATTAAAACTAAATGATGCAGCATTAGAATATGAAGCAGAGACATCAGCAGCATTAGGATTTGGGTTTAGATGTGGTTTCTTAGGGTTATTACATTTAGAAATAATTGAAGAAAGGTTAGACAGGGAATTTGATTTAGGGTTAATAACGACAGCGCCATCAGTAATATATAAAGTACATAAGTCATCAGGAGAAGTATTAGAAATTTACAATCCATCAGATTTACCACCACAAGTAGAAATATCATATATGGAAGAGCCAATAGTAACAGCCAATATAATGACACCAAAAGAATATGTAGGGAATGTAATGGACATATGCCAAAATCGTAGAGGAACATATATAGACATGAAATATCTTGATGAAAACAGAGTAACTCTAACATATGATATACCACTTAATGAAATAATATATGACTTTTTTGATAGTTTAAAATCAAGGACAAAAGGATATGCATCATTTGACTATGAATTTAAAGAGTACAAAGAATCTAAACTAGTTAAATTAGATATACATGTAAATGGGGAGCCAGTAGATGCACTATCATTTATAGTATTCAAAGACAATAGTTATACAAGAGGAAAGAAAATGGTAGAAAAACTAAAAGAAGTAATACCAAGACAATTATTTGCAATTCCAATACAAGCAGTAGTAGGAGGAACAATTATTGCAAGAGAAACAATATCAGCAATGAGAAAAGATGTATTAGCAAAATGTTATGGAGGAGATATAACAAGAAAGAAGAAACTATTAGAGAAGCAAAAAAAAGGTAAAAAGAGAATGAGACAAATAGGAAATGTGGAGATGCCACAAGAAGCATTTTTATCAGTATTAAAATTAGATGAGAATGGAGATAAAAAATAATTATGAAAGAAAAGAAATATGATGACCAAATAGAAGGAAGAAACTCAGTATTAGAACTATTAGAAAGTGGAAAGGACATAAACAAAATATTCATAACAAAAGGAGAAAGGCATGGTTCAATAAACAAAATTATAGCAATAGCAAAAGAGAGAAGGATAATAGTAGTAGAAAAAGACAAAAGACAAATGGAAGAAATGGCACAACAAGAGAACTATCAAGGGGTAATAGCAATTGTACCACCATTTGAATATGTAGAAGTAGAAGATATTTTAAAAGAGGCAAGGGAAAAGGAAGAAGAACCATTTATACTAATATTAGATGGTATAGAAGACCCACATAATCTAGGCTCAATAATAAGAACAGCAGAAACTGCTGGAGTACATGGAATAATAATACCAAAAAGAAGGGCAGCATCAGTTAATAGTACAGTAAATAAAAGTTCAGCAGGAGCTGTAGAGCACATGAAAATTGCAAGAGTAACAAATATTACAGACACTATAGATGAATTAAAAAGGCAAGGACTTTGGATTTGCGGAACAGATGTAAATACAAACAAATATTATTATAATCAAGACTTAACTGGTCCATTAGCAATAGTTATTGGAAATGAAGGAAAAGGAATAGGAGAAAAAGTAAAGAAAAACTGTGACTTCCTAGTAAAAATACCTATGAGAGGTAAAATTGCCTCATTAAATGCAGCTGTTTCAGCAGGAATAATAGTTTATGAATCAGTTAAGCAAAGGATAAAAGGAAAATAAAATTTTTTATTGGAGGAAATTGAAATGAAAAAGAAAAAAATATTAATGATTACAATAATTATAATAGTAGTGCTAGCTATAGTTAGTGCAGGTATTACATTTTTGATTTTAGCAACAGATTTATTTAAAAGTAGTAGTGAAATGTTTTCTACATATATAAAGCAAGAAATGCAAAAAATCAATAAAATGACAGACTCTAGTATTCTAGCAACATATAATAATGTGAAAAGTAAAAGCATATATGAATCTAATACAACAGTAAAGCTAAGTTATGCAGAAGGTGGGGAAGTATCTCATCCAATAAACAATTTAGCACTTGAATTTAATACACAAAAAGATAATGAGAATGTATATAAAGATGTGCAAATATTATATGACAATCAACCACAAATAAAAATAGAAGGAATAAAACAAAAAGATATATATGGAGTAAGATTTACAAATGCATTAAAAGAATTTTTAAGTATAAGAGATAGCCAAAATCTACAAGAAGAAGCAGATAAGATAGGTGTAGACAAAGATATATTAGAAACATTCATGTCTATAATGGATAGTGAAAGAATATTTGCAGAAGAATTATTATCAAAAGAAGATTTAAAGAGTTTAAAAGAAACATATTCAAATATAATTGTAAAAAACATAAAATCTGGAACATTTAGTAAACAAAGAAACACAATGATAACATATGATAATAAAACAGTAAAAACAAATGCTTATATAGTTGCATTAGATTCAGAACAAGTAAAAAATTTAATTACAGAAATATTAAATAATGTAATTACAGACCCTATAATATTAGAGATGGTAGGAGGGAATGAAGAAGTATTTGTACAAAATATAGAAAAAATAATTGAAAATCTTGGAATAGACAAAAAAATTCCAGAATTAAAAATAACAGTATATGAAAATAATAAAGTAGCAATAAGAACGACAATAGAAACTGGATTACAAACAATTTCTATAGACAGCTTCAATAATGATGAGCAATTAAAACTAAATATAGATAGAAAAGTTTTAGATAATGAAAAGCAAAATGAACAAAATATAGAAATAACAAAAGCTAATAGTGATAATTCAGAAAGTTATAATGTAATTACAAATATAATAGATGGAGATAATGAATATAAAGTAGAAGCTAATATTAATACAACAACAGGTGGAGGAGCATTAACAACAAATGGTAATATTAAATTTTCTCAAGGAATAAAAACAATAAACATAGAATTAAAAGATACAACATATACTACAATAGAAGAAAAGAAAGCAGAATTAAATAGTACAAATAATGTTATATTAAGTGATTTAGATGATGCAAATAGAACTAGAATATTAACTATAGTAAAAAATGGTGTACCACAAGTATTAAACAATAAAATAATGGAAATATTACAAAAAACTCAAATGCAAGGAATAGGTCAAATATTTTCAAATAACAATCAATCTCAAGGAAATGAAAGTAATGAAGGAAATGAGCCACCACAAAACGATAAAAACACAACACAAAATCCAGAAGTATCACAAATAGAAATAAACAGATTTAACTCTAAATTTGAATTTTATACAGGAGATTCTGTATCTGCTGAAAATGTAAAAATGCTATTAGATATAGTTAAGTCAAATTTAAATAGTATAGAATTTATAACTACTCAGAAAGAAGATGGCACATCAGAAATAAAAGGAGCACAATTAAATATTGAAAAAGACAAAGAAAATGTAGAATTAGCTAACCAAGTTTTACAAATAATTGATGATGATAGTCAAAAATATAAAGTTTCAATAAACTATAATAGCTCTAATGGTATGGTTTCATACATAACTATAAATGAAATAGCGAAGTAATTTGGGAAGGAGGAATTATGAATCAAATATTAATAACAGAAAAGATATATGTAACACCAGAATTAAGAAGAAAAAAGAAAATATATAAAGTTCTTTTCGTGCTATCAATATTTATAATAATAACACTATTTTCCATATATATATATGCTGAATATGACAGAAACAAAGAAGAAAATATATCAAAAAATATAATGTCATTTATAGAAGAACAAGATAATACTACAATTAGTGAACAAGAAAATGCACTAATTGTAAAAATAACACAAGATGCAACACTAAATGCAGAAGAATATAATCAAGATGATGAAGTGAATTCATATGGAGCAACAGCAACATATACAGCACCAAATGGGAAGACATATGACTATATAGGTAGAATAGCAATACCAAAAATAAAAATAGACTATCCAATTTTAGCAACTACATCAGAAGAACTATTAAAAGTTTCTATATGTAAGTTTCATGGAGGAAACCCAAACGAAGTAGGAAATTTATGTATAGCAGGTCACAATTATAGAAGAAAGGGAAGATTCTTCAGTGATGTTGACCAATTAGTTATAGGAGATATTATAGAAATAACAGATTTAAGTAAAAGAACACTTCAATATGAAATTTATGATATACACACAGTAGTTCCAGAAGATAGAAGTGATACAACACAGGTAACAAATGGAAAAAAAGAAGTAACAATAATTACTTGTACAGATGACAGTAAACAAAGAATTATTGTAAAATGTAGAGAAAAAATATAAACCCAATATGAATAAAACAATAAAATTATGTGTTATCAGAGGAAATATAATTTAACATAAAATCCTTCTAATTCATAGTATATATAAATACTATGATAGGAGGATTTTTTTATGGCAAAAATATTAGTATATAATCAAGATATAAATAGAATGGAATCATTTATAAGAAATGAAGGAGACCCAATGCCATATAACACTAATGGAACATTAAAAGTTAAAGAATTTAGAGGGTCTAGTAAAAGTAATATATTATGGACTGATAAAAGGACAATGCAAGCATGGAATAGTCAAAGATATATATATGGGGCACCTATATATGTTGGATTTGCTTTTAAAAGACCATATGAGGGGGGACATGGTAATCAGAGTCAACATTATGCAGGAACAGCTTTTGATGTAGGACAAAATTTAACAAATGCAAAAAGAGCAGTATTAAGAAACAGTGCACAAAATTCAGGTGTATGGAAATATGTTGAGCCAGTATCAATATCACCAACATGGGTACATTTTGACCGTAGATATGGGACACCAGCATGTTCAACAGGAGGATATCCAATAATAAGAAGTGGTTCAAGAGGAAACTATGTATGTATAGCACAAGACGACCTAAACACACTAGGATATAGAACAGGAGGACTAGATGGAGTATTTGGACAGCAAACATATAATGCAGTGAGAAGATATCAAGAATCAAGAGGACTAAGTGTAGATGGAATAATTGGCTGTAACACATGGAGGTCGTTACAAGAAAATGTTGTAGGAACAGGGAAGACTGGGACAACAATAAATTAGAAAGTATAGACATAATCTCATATTTATTTTTATTGATATGTTATAGAACACTAAATTTTTGTTACTACTACAAAAGCATTTAATTTGTATTAGTAGTAGTAACAAATGATTTGTCACACTTATAGTTCTTTTAATATTAGCAGGAGTAAGTATAGCAATGTTAACAGGAGATAATGGAGTAATAAAGCAAGCTATAGAAGCAAAGAAAAATAACAGAGAAGCAGAAGCAAGGGAAAAGCTAGAATTAACATTACTTAGTGCATATAATGAAAAATATTAAATGTCAAATACAATCAAAACGAATATTTAAACGACATGATAACAACTGAAATAGAAAAGGCAGAAGTAAAGGGAGATGTAGCAATAGTTGATGGATATGCATATGAATTAGAAAGAAGTATACCTAAAATAGGAAGATATTTGGGAGAAGCAAATGACCTGATATTTCCAGAAATAGAAGCAACAGTAGAATTAGCAGCAGATGCAAAAACAGCAGTAATAACAATAACAGCAATAGAAGAGAAAAAAGGAATAAACAAAATAGAAATATGGCAAGCAGGGGAAAAGTTAGAAGAATTTGAATATAATAATGTTAGGGAAGAGATAATAAGAGAATATACAGCAAAGCAAAATGGAAAATACACAATAAAAGTATATGCAGACATAATGAATAGTAAAACAATAGAAATAAAAGGAACATTAACATCAGTAAAATTTGAACCAGAAGGAAATAATGAATGGAAAAACAAACATAGAGCAAAAGTAATAATAAAAGATACAGAAGATAAAGTAATAAATGCAAAATATCAATGGACAGGTAGTGTAGTAGAGCCAGGATATGAGACATTTACAGAAAGCTTTAAGAGTGGAGATATAATAACAAAAAGTGGAGTAACAGGAGAATATTACTTATGGATTTTACTAGAAACGGAAAAAGGAAAAACCAATATATGTAGAAGTGAGAAATTTAACTTTGATAATAAAGGTCCATTAGTAACAATAACAAAAAAAGAAAATGAAATAGGAGAAGCGATATCAATTACTGTATCTGCAAAGGATGAACAAGCAGGTATGATAGAAAATCCAATATTTAATTACTATATAAAAAAGGTATCAGACACAGAATATGGAGTGGCGGAATATACAGGGACAGAAAACAATTATACTTTTAATGGATTAGAAAAGAATATTGATTATGATATAAAAGTAACAACAAAAGACAAATGTAATAATATAGGAGAACAAAAAATACGGAATTATATATTGTACAGGAGAGCAAATAAACAGTGAAAAATGTACTAATTGTACAGGAACTGGAAAGGTAACGAAATTTTCTAACTGTAAAGAGTGTATAGGAAGTGGAATGATAGAAAGCAAATATCCTTGTATACATGGATTAAATGAAGGACACTATTTTTAAGATTATGCAAATTTGGCAAAAAAAGAAAATTGAAAATATTAAAGGAACAAAGTTGACTTTTTGGAAAAAAAAGTATATACTAATGTATGTAAAAAAAACTATAATATGAGGTAAAAAATGAAAAAAATAAAGAAAATTGCAATACTCATACTAATGATAACATTATTAACATTAATAATAATAAAGATAAAGGCAGAAGCAACAACAGGGAAAGTAAACGCAGAGACAGTAAGATTGAGAAAAGAGCCAAATTCAAAATCAACAATATTAGAGCAACTAGACAAATCAGATGAAGTAGAAGTCCTAGAGCAAGAAGCAGGATGGTACAAAGTAAGAGCGACAGTTGATGGAAAGAAAATAACAGGATATATTAGTGAAAGTTTAATTGACTTAGAAGAAACAGCAGAGCCACAACCAGATGCAAATGAACAAGGAAAAGAGCAACCAGAAGAAATACCACAAGAAAATAATGAGCAAACATCAAACGAAGTACAAAATAATGGAGAAACAGTACCAGAAGAGACAAACACGAATAATGAAGAAGAAAACAAAGTTAAAGAACCAGAAGGAAACACTACAGAAGAAGAAAATAAAGAATTAGAAGAAAACAAAGAATACAAACTAACACAAGAAATTAGCACAAACATATTACCATTAATAAACTCAAAGAAAAAAGAAACAATAACAGAAGGAACAATAAAAACAGTAGAAATATTAAATGATTGGTGTAAAATTGAAAGTGCAACACAAGAAGGATGGATAAGATGTAATACACTAAAAAATGCTATACAAGAAAATGTACCGCAAGAGCAAGCACCAGTTGAAGGGCAAGAAAATGTAGGTCAGCCAGAAGTTCCAGAAACACCAAAAGAACCAGAAAACAAGCCAGAAGAGCCTAAGAAAGATACAGTAATAAAAACAGGATATGTAAGTACAGAAAGTTTAAAAGTTAGAGAAGAAGCATCAACATCAAGTAAAGAAATAGACAGTTTAAAGAAAAATGACAAAGTATCTATATTAGAAGAATTAGAAGGTTGGTACAGAATAAAAATTGGTGGTAAAATAGGATATGTATCATCAAAATATATATCAGATAAAAAAGTAGAAGAAACAACATCAAGAGGGACATCAACAGAAAGAAAGCCAGAAAAAGCTGAAAGTACAAACCAAGAACAACCAGAAGAAGCTAAAAATCCACCAAGTGGTTCAAATGGAAGTGCTGTAGTTGAATATGCGAAACAATATTTAGGATATAGATATGTATCAGGAGGAGCTTCACCATCAACAGGATTTGACTGTTCAGGATTTACATCATATGTATACAAGCAATTTGGAGTAAAACTAAATAGAACATCAAGAGACCAGATAAAAAATGGAACAGCAGTAGAAAGAAGCAATTTACAGCCAGGAGATATTGTTGTATTTAATGGAGACTCAAATAGAACAATAGGTCATGTTGGAATATATGTAGGAGGAGGAAACTTCATACATGCAGCAAATCCAAAAGAAGGGGTAAAAATAACACCATTATCATCAAGCTATTATGAGAAAAGATATGTTGGAGCAAGGAGAGTAATATAATTGAATAGACCAATTGTAGTAATTTTAATTGGTTATATAATAGGTATAATATGGGGACTATACATAAACAAGGGTATAGTCCTTTTATATGTTTTTTTAGCGATATTATATTATATAATCAATCACAGATATTCAAAAAAAAGTAAATTCAAAATTTTATCAATAAAAAGATATTTTAGATATATCAAATTAATTTTTAAAATGAATATAGTTATTATAATAGTAATAACATCATTTATTTCAAATAATTTAATCAAATACTTAAATAACAAAAAAATATATATAGATAATAAAATTATACAAGAAACAGGAATAATTGTAGATAATAAACAAGAAAAAGAATATAAAAATAGATATAAAGTAAAAATAAAAAATGATTATTTTTATTTAGATACCAAAAAAGAAGTAGAACTTGAATATGGAGATAAAGTCCTTATAGATGGTAGATATAAAGAACCATCAATTGCAAGAAATTATAAAGGATTCAACTATAAACAATACTTAAAAAGTCTTAAAATAGAAGGCATTATAGAAGCAAGGAAAATAGAAAAAATAAAAAAACTATGTGGAAATAAAATAGCACAAATATCTAATAATATATTTTTAAAAATAAAAAAAAATATAGAAAACACATACAATGCAGAAACAAGTAAAATAATATTAGGAATAATGCTTGGTGATACAGAAGGAATAGAAGAAGAAATAAAAGAAGATTTTTCAAAAAGCAATATTTCACATGTTTTAGCAATTTCAGGAATGCATATTTCATATATTATATATTTAGTAACAGTAAGTACACAAACTATTTTGGGAAAAAGAAAAAGTAAAATAATAACAATTATAATATTATTAATGTATATGTCTATAACAGGATTTAAAACATCAATATTAAGAGCAGGAATTATGGGAATAATCAATTGTATGGGATTTCTTGTATATAGAAAGAGTGATACAATAAATAATATATCAATAGCAGCACTAATAACACTAATTAACAACCCATTTTGTGTGACAAATATAAGTTTTTTATTAACATATTTAGGAACACTAGGAATTATATTATTTCAAAGAGATATAGAAAAAATTCTTAAAAATATAAAAGTCAGAAATCCAAGATGGAAATATACTTTTCAAAGAATACAACAAAAAAATCAAAAAATAATAGAGATTATATCCATAACAATAGCAGCACAGATTTTTGCATTACCAATAATTATTTTAAAATTCAACAATATAGGTCTTTCATTTTTAATAACGAATTTATTATTAAGTGCAGTAATAGGAATAATTGTGATGGGGGGATTTATTCAAATTATTATTTCATTTATTTTTGTACAAATTAGTATTATTATTTCAAGAATAATAGAAATTCCAATAAAATTATTAATATTAATTTCTAAGATTCAGTTTGGGAACTTCAAAGTTATAACTATAGATACATATCAGATAATTATATATTATACTATTATAGTTATTTTTTTCAATATGTATAAAATATTTAATTCAAAAAATTTAACAACAATTCAAATTAGAATAAAAAATACAATATATCTTGTAATTTATAAGATAAAACCATATATGCCAAAAATAAAAAGGCTGATTACTATTATAATTTTAATAAGTATAATAATATATAAAATTCCAAAAGATTTAAAAATTTATTTTATTGATGTAAATCAAGGAGATGCAACATTAATTGTTACTCCATATAATCAAAAAATACTTATAGATGGAGGGGGAAGTAGTACATATAATATTGGAAAAAACATATTAGAACCATATTTATTAGATAGAAAAATTAATTGCATAGATTATATAATATTGAGTCATATGGATGAAGACCATGTCAAATCTAGCCTATATTTATTACAAGAAATAAAAGTAAATAATGTTATAATAGGAAAGCAATTTGAGAATTCTCAAAATTATAAAGAGTTTATAAAAATTGTAAAAGAAAAGAAAATAAATGTGCAAGTAGTAGAAGCTGGGCAGAGAATAAATATAGAAAAGAACTTATACTTTGATGTGTTATGGCCAAATTCTAATAAAGTAATAAGTGAAAATAATATAAATAATAACTCTTTGGTTTGCAAAATGATATACAAAGACTTTTCAATTTTATTTACAGGAGATATTGAAGAGGTTGCTGAAAAAGCTATTGTAGAGGAGTATATAGGAACAAATACATTAAAATCTACTATATTAAAAGTAGCTCATCATGGTTCAAAATCGTCTTCATCAAAGGATTTTTTAGATAAAGTAAAAGCTAAAATAGCACTTATTGGAGTGGGGGCAAATAATATTTTTGGACATCCTAATAATGAAGTTTTAGAAAGACTGAATGAAGTAGGAAGTAAAATATATAGGACTGATGAATATGGAGAGATAATAATAAAAAGTAATGGAAAAAATATTTGTATAAAATTACAATAAATGTAAATAATAAACATAAGAAAAGAGTGGATGAAGGTATGAAAAATAAAATTATAATTATAACATCAGTAATTTGTTTGGCTATTTCCATAATATGTTTAATAATGTTAATAAACAAGAAGGATGATTCTGTAGAAGAAAATGATAATAAAACATATGTATCAGAATTAATTGAAGATGATTGCACAGAAGAATACAAACAAGAACAAAAGACAACAAAGACAGTATCTTCTAGTGAAGAAAAGGTTTCTGCTAATGCAATATTAATTTTAAAAAAATACTATAAGAATTGTGAACACACAATAAATGAATATGTTGAGCTTCCTCAGGAATTAGTAAATATGACTAAAGAAGAAGTTGGAAATCAATATCCAGATTGGAAGGTAATCGGATTTGAAGCAGGAAAGGTCACTTTATATAAAGAGTTTGATGATGTATGCAATGAACATTTTAAATTGAGAGCTGAGGAAGGAATGGTAGTAGTATATATTGTAAATAGAGACGGAAGTGAAAGTATATATGAGAGAACCAATATTTCAGAAGAATATCTCACAGAAACAGACTTGATAAATATGCAAAATGGATTAGAGATTTATGGAAAAGAAGAATTAAATAAAATTATTGAAGATTTTGAATAGTTATAAAATTATTGATGTTTTATGAGAAGAGTAAAAAAATAAGGACTTTACATTTATTTATATAAATAAAGTAAAGTCCCTATTTTTTAGGTTTCTATTATAGTTTTATTATTAAACTTTATTGCATACATTACTAAAGAAAATATAGTTGAAAGTATTGCTAGATAATATAAATATAAATCAACTCTAAAATTTATATTTATATTAAAATGACTTATAATTAAAGATACTACTATTGCTAAGTAGAAAAGAAAAGTTGCAAGTTTTCCATACCATTTACTATAAACAACAACATCTTTTTTTGAGTATAGAATTGAAGCAGTAATAATCATAGTAAATTCCTTAACTAAAACAATTATTAATATCCATAAAGGCAAAATATTTAATATAGCAAGAGCTAAAAGAATGGATATTTGAGTTAGTTTATCTGCTAATGGGTCTATTAGTTTTCCAATATCTGTTATATAATTATATTTACGAGCAATATAGCCATCAAGTATATCTGTTAGTGCAGAAATAGTAAATATAATAAGTGCTATTAAATAGTGATGAAAAATAACTAATATAAAAATAAATGGTATTAAAATAAATCGAATTATTGTTAAAATATTAGGTATATTTTCTTTTCTCATTTTTTATTTCATTCCTTTCTCAAGGTATAGATGAAATTAAGTAATATTAAACTTCAAATTATCTTTTTCCAAATCAGCAATAATATTTTGACCATCTTGAACTTCTTTTCTTAAAATCATTTCAGAAATTTCATCTTCAATATATCTTTGTATAGCCCTTCTTAAAGGACGTGCACCAAATTTTAAATTAGTTCCTTTTTCTAAGATAAAGCTTTTGGCTTTACGAGAAACCTCTAATGTAATATTTTTATCAGAAAGAGCTTTTTTAGTATCTTTTAACATTAAATCAACAATTTCTAATAATTCAGATTCTGAAAGCGAATTGAATACTATTATTTCATCAATTCTATTTAAAAATTCAGGTCTAAAAACTTGTTTTAAATTTTCTTCAATTTTATTATTATCTACAGTTTGTTTTGCAAAACCAATTGAATTATTATTTAAATTAGAACCAGCATTTGAAGTCATTATAATAATTGTATTTTGGAAACTCACGGTATTACCTTGAGAATCTGTAAGCTTTCCGTCATCAAGAACTTGTAATAGTATATTAAATACATCTGGATGAGCTTTTTCAATTTCATCTAAAAGAATAATAGAATAAGGCTTTCTTTTTACTTTCTCAGTAAGTTGACCAGCATCATCATATCCAACATAACCAGGAGGTGCTCCTATTAATTTTGAAGTTGAATGACTTTCCATATATTCAGACATATCTATTCTAATTATAGAATCTTCAGAACCAAACATTTCATAAGCTAAGCTTTTGGCTAATTCTGTTTTACCAACACCAGTAGGTCCAACAAAAATAAATGAAGGTGGTCTTTTTGTACTTTGTAAACCAGCACGATTTCTTCTTATTGCACGAGATACGCTACTAATTGCAGTTTCTTGACCAATAATTCTAGTGTGAAGGTTGGTCTCAAGATTTAGCAATTTTTTTGTCTCAGCTTCTGTTATCTTCTTAACTGGAATTTTAGTCCAATTTTCGATTACTTGTGCGATATCCTGAACTGTTAGATGTTTCAATTTTATAGTACTATTTAAACTGTCAATTTCTTCTATTAATCTACATTCTTGAGTTTTTAAATCTGCTGCTTTTTGATAATCTTCAGTTGAATCTGCATTTGCAGCATCTTCTTTTTGTGCTTGGACTTGACTAAGTTCTTGTTTTAACATTTCTAATTTAAATAATTCTTTATTTTCTAAATTGATTCTAGAACAAGCTTCATCAAGTATATCAATTGCTTTATCTGGTAAAAATCTATCATGAATATATTTTTCAGACATTATAACTGCTTGTTTAATAACATCATTAGATATTTTTACTTTATGATATTCTTCATAGTATTTTTTTATTCCCTCAAGAATAGTTATAGAATCCTCTATATTTGGTTCTTCAACTAGAACCTGTTGAAATCTTCTTTCTAATGCAGAATCCTTTTCTATATATTTCCTATATTCTCTTAATGTAGTAGTACCAATTAACTGAATTTCTCCATTAGATAGAGATGGTTTTAAGATATTTGCAGCATTCATTGAATGTTCTCCATCACCTGCACCAATTATATTGTGAATTTCATCAATAACAAGAATAATATTTCCATATTCTTTACATTCATCAATAATGCCTTTCATACGAGATTCAAATTGTCCTCTGAATTGCGTTCCTGCAATAACAGCAGTCATATCTAATAAATATACTTCTTTATTTAGAAGCTTTGCAGGAACATTATTACTTGCAATTTTTATAGCAAGACCTTGTGCAATTGCTGTTTTACCAACACCTGGTTCTCCAATTAGACAAGGATTGTTTTTTGTACGTCTGTTTAAAATTTGAATTACTCTTTGTATTTCTTTATCACGACCTATAACCATGTCTAATTGATTGTTTTTAGCTTTTATTGTTAAATTTGTTCCATAAACATCTAAAAATTTCTTTTTCTTATTTGCCTTTTTCTTATCAACTTTGACTTTTTGTCTACCATTTACTTCTTCATCATTTTGACTCTGAGATTGAGCTGATTTTGGTATAAAGTTAGCAAAAATTGAACCAATTGGAATTCCCATTGAAGAGCCTTCATTTTCTTCATTCATATTTTCTAATTCTTCTGGCTCAAAATCTTCTAAGTCTTCAATATTTTCAATTTTCAAATTTGCTGATAAGTCTTTAAATAAATTTTCTAATTGTTTTGACATATTTGACATGTCAATATTATTTATTGGAGGAATATTTCCTTGTTGATTATTATTTGTTTCTGGTACTTCTAAGCCTTTTTTTCTTGCACATTCACGACATAAACCTTCTAATGATGAAACACCATTTTCAATTTTATTTATAAATACTACAGCTGGATTTTTTTTACATTCTGAACATAACATATATATTTTTTCCTCTTTTCTTCTTAATATTATATAATACTATATATAATATCCTAATTTTGCCATTTAGTCAATAGAAAATACATTTTGATACTAGACAAAATTTGAATTTTGTGCTAATATATAAAACAGTTAAATATTTAGATTTTTTCTTTTGTGAAAATATGAGAATTATATAATGACTTTTCATTTTCTAAATTTTTACAAATGCCGGTGTGCTGGAATTGGTAGACGGGGCAGACTCAAAATCTGTTGTCAGCAATGGCGTGTGGGTTCGAGTCCCACCACCGGCACCAGTATGGATGTTTTTATGGGATTTAGCGTTCCATAAGAACATTTTTTTATTTTATGCTGATAATTTAGGTGCGTATTTTACATTTACGCCTTTTCTTGTATTTACTGTTACATCTACATCAGGAATTTTAGGCAAGTCAGGTATTTCTATTGCACCTATACAATTCCAATATATAGTTATAATTTGTACTGTCTCGCCACTATCTAATTTTTCGGCGTGATTTATTTTTATTTCGTCTATTAGTTCGTGTAATACCTCTCTTGTTAGCTTCTTTATTCTTGTATATTTGTGAACAGTAGCAATGAACATATCTGCTGTAACTGTTTTTTCCTCTGTCTTTTCTAATTCTGCACGAAGCAGTTTGATTTTTTCTGCAATTTCTGTTTGTTCGTTTGTATATGTTTTTGACATCTTCGCAAATCTTTCATCATCTATTTTTCCTGATAGATTATCTTCATACATACGATTAAAAATATTGTCTAGGTCTTTATCTCTTGCAATTAGTGAACTTAATTCTTTTTGTTTACTGTGTCTGTCCTTTTCAGCTGTCATTTTAGAATTACCCATTATAACCTCTGCAAATTGTTTTTCGTATTGTGTAGCAAATTTTGTAAGTCTGCGTATTTCTTGTATAATAACCTGTTCTAAGAAGTCAACACGAATATAATGTGTTTGTGTGCAAGTGCCACGTCTATTATTATTACTAGAACAATTAAAGTATTTTATGTCAGGATTTCTTTGATTAAAGTGATAATTCATATTAGAGCCACAGTCTGCACAAGTTAATAATCCTGAAAACATATTTGTTTCGCCATTAGATGTCTTGCGTTTTCGTGTTTTTCCTCTTTTTTTTGTACTCTTTCAAAATCTTCACGGCTTATAATAGGCTCGTGAACATCTTTAAATATTGCCATATTTTCAACATCATTTTTTAAACGCTTTTTTAATTTATAAGATTTAGAATAAGTTTTAAAATTTATTATATCGCCGACATATTCTTGTAGTGTTAAAATAGTTATAATAGTTGATGAGTTCCAATAATAAGAATTTTCAGTATTTCGTAATCCACCACGATTTAATCCTTTACTTGCCCAATAATTCATAGGTGTTAAGATTTTATCTTTGTCAAGCCATTTGCTATTTGTTCTGTTCCTTTTCCACCTAAAAACTCTTTATAAATTCTACGCACTATATTTGCGGGCTTTTTGTCTATAATCCATTTTTTAGGGTTATCAGGGTCTTTCATATAGCCATAAGGTGGGAGAGATAGAGGCTCTCCTGAATTACCTTTTACATAGTTAGATAATCTACGCTTTTTACTTATATCTCTACTGTAATATTCTGCTGTGATATTCATAAAACCTATAAATGGGTTGTCGCCCTCTGCACTATCAATACCCTCGCCAACAGAAATAAATCTTATATTATTTTCAGGAAATAGTTCCTCTATATATAAACCTGCCCTGATATAATCTCTTGCAAATCTTGTTACGTCTTTTACTATAACTGTTGAAAATAAGGCTGTTCCATTTTCTACTTGTTCTATCATACGCCTAAAATTTTTTCTGTCTTTGGTTGTCCCTGATACACCGTCATCAACAAACTCTATAAGGTTTACAAATCTTTTTTCTTTTGCAACCTTTTGTAGTAATTTTCTTTGATTTTGTATTGAATAGCTTTCATCTAATCCGTCATCACGACTAATACGTAAATAGAGTGCAGCTGTATTATTTATATTTATTTTACTTTTTGACTGTTTCACTTTTTATATTTTCCTCCTTTCGGCACAGTCAAAAGCAATATTTAATTACATCTATTATATTACTTTTTGTCTGATATTACGAAGTTATTTTTTATTTTCTGTATTTTGTATAAAATTCACATTTATTTTTGATAATAAAAAACGCCAAACAGTTCATTTTACTAATTTTTGCGACATTTATCTATATAAAGTTACCCCCGTATTACATTACGGGGGCATGGCTGTCGCTTTCGCTTCGCCACGTCCTTACCTATACCATTATATTGTGCAAATCTGTTAGAACTATTGATATTAACATAAAATTGTGATATACTTATTTTACCTAAAAAAGTATAGGAGGTTTGTTTACATGAAAGGTAATTACAATAGGCAAGATGCTATTCTTTGCCACGAAGACGACAGGCATTTATTCAACCGGATAACAAAAGGTAATCCTGAAGCAAAAATTTTGGTACTTAAAGTGAATGTTGGCGATGTGATTCTTTTACCTGCTGAACAAATTATTAAAAGGTGGAGAATTATATCAGAAGAGAACGGCACTTTATATCTTGGTTATTGTCAGGATTATCATTCGCAAAGCACAGGAGGGTTAATGTATCCTTACAAACCTAAATTGCGTCCTCGACTTATATATGTCGTTGAGAAAAGCAAACAGGGAGGAAACTCTTTTTCCCTTCGCCGTATTCGTAGAGAAATTGCAACGGAGATTATTAATAATCAACAAACTGCACCCATAGTCTTAAATTAGAGCTATGGTATCAAAACGTAAAAGAGTGTATTAAAGCACTCTTTTGCGTTTTTGTGTGCCCAGCATGGGCAACAACTTGTGGGTGAAAGTCCCATACAGTGCCTGATAGTGGCGAACTGTTAGTGAATGACAAGGGTGTCCATCGCGAGGTGGAATCTGAAAGAAGTCAATAGCAAAATCTCGGTCTGACGAA
>JAAVXM010000069.1 GCA_022790575.1 Clostridia bacterium
AAACAATATAATACAGAAGATCATCAAGCCTTAATAGATGATGCACAAGAAGAACAAAGACAAAATGCTAGACCAGAAATAAAAAATAAAGTTAATAACTTTGATGAATATGACACAATATTTATAGGTTATCCAATTTGGTGGAGTGATTTACCACAAATACTTTATACATTTTTAGAAAGCTATGATTTTACAGGAAAAAATGTATATCTATTTAGTACAAATGGTGGAAGTGGTTTATCAGGAACAGTAAGTACAATAACAAATAAATTATCTGGAGCAAATGTAAATTCAAATGCTTTCAAATTACACAGAAATAGTATGGAAGATGCTCCAGAAGAAGTAGAAACATGGTTAAAACAAATAGATATAATTGATTAAAAAGGAATAAGTAGAAAAGCTATGAAAAAAATATTGATAATAGTATTAATATTAGTAATCATTTTGCTTGCAACAATAGTAATTTTCTATTTTAGAAATGGAAATAATATTAGTATGAATAATAATATACTAGAAATTCAAAAAGATACTACAAGTAATAACGAAAATGGAATAAGTGAAATAAAAGAGATTCCACAAAGTTATTATAATAAAGCAAATAATCAAGGCAAACTAGAAGAATTTTATTATGATACTTATGAATCAAAAACTTACGAGCAAAAATCTAAAAAATTAAGAAAAAGAGCTATTGTCTATACTCCTTATGGATATGATGAAAATAAAGAATATGATATTTTTTATTTGATGCATGGTGGTTGGAGTAATGAAACTACAAGTTTAGGAACACCTAATAATCATGGTATATTTAAAAATATAATAGATAATGCAATAGAGAATAAAGAAATAAGACCAATTATTATAGTTTGCCCAACATATAATAACGAAAGCCAAGAGGATAGTGGAGATTATACTTTGGCATACTACACACTAACAGTAAATTATCATAATGAACTTATAAACGATTTAATTCCAGCAGTTGAAAGCAAATACTCTACATATAGCAAAAGTACATCACATGAAGATATAGTAGAGTCAAGAGAACATAGAGCATTTGGTGGCTTTTCAATGGGATCTGTTACAACATGGCATACTTTTGTAAATAATTTAGATAGTTTTAAGTATTTCATTACTTCAAGTCGGTGCAATAGACAGTAATATGATAGATACAGCAGTACAAAAACAAGGATATACTTCAAATGATTTCTTTATGATGAGCTTTACAGGAACACAAGACTTTGCAGGTTCAGGATTTACAAGTTTAATAGAAGATTTATTAGAAAAGCCAAGTAAAAATTTTAAAGCAGGAACAAATGAGCAAAATGGGAATTTGTATTTTAGAATAAAAGATGGATATTCTCATGATGGAATAGCTTGTATGACATATATGTATAATGGACTTTTAGGATTTTATAATAATAGTTCAAAGGAAAGTAAAATGAGTAATACAATATTCGATTTGAATAGTACAGTAGAACAAGTAAAAAATGATAATAGTTTTAAAGGTTTTGGAGATTTAATTTTTCCAGTAGATATAAATATACCTAATAATACAACATTAGAAGATGTAGGAGATTATTATTCTTGGTATAATTATATAAATCCAAATAAGACAGTAGAAATCGTAAACTATATGAAAGAACAAGTTACTTCAAATAAAAAAGTATTTTATGATATTTATACAGATGAAGAAAAATCAAAAGATCCAGAAAAAGCAAATACAGGAATATTCTTTTTTAGAGGTAATCCGAATGAAAAGGTTGCAATAGTAAGTGCAGGTGGAGGATTTGCCTATGTAGGTGCAATGCACGATAGCTTTCCACACTGTTTGGAACTTTCTAAAAAAGGCTATAATTCCTTTGCTATAATTTATAGACCAGATGCACAAAAAGCCTGTGAAGACTTATCAAGAGCAATAGCTTTTATAAATGAAAATAAAGAAGAATTACAAGTTAATATGGAAGATTACTCATTATGGGGTGGTTCAGCTGGAGGTAGAATGACAGACTGGGTAGGAACTTATGGAACAGCATATTTTGGAGAAAAAGAATATCCAAAGCCATCAACACTTATTATCCAATATACTGGACTTTCAGAAGTAACAGGAAATGAGCCACCTACTTATAGTTGTGTAGGAACGAATGATGGAATTGCTAATTATAGAACTATGCAAAACAGAATAGATGAAATCAAGTCAAATGGAACAAATAGCAAAATTGAAGTATTTAATGGTTTACCACATGGATTCGGATTAGGAGAAGGAACGGCCGCCGAAGGTTGGATAAATAATGCAATAGACTTTTGGAAAAGCCAAATGTAATGGAGTATGATGAATGAAAAAAATTATATTATTGATAGTTGTAATTGTAATATTAGTTATAATTGGAATTTTTACTATAAATAATAATTCTAATAATAGTGAAGAAACATTACAACAGGGAAATATAGAAAATAAGGAAAATAAAATTACTACTTCAAATGAATATATAAGAGAAGGTAGCGAGGAACATAGAGGATTTATATTAGATAATACTTTAATAACTACAAATTCAGAAATTCATTTTAATATACACTATCCAGAAAATTTCGACAAAACAAAGCAATATGCTATTTATTTTGCAAATCCTGGATGGGAGGGCTTATATTTTCAAGGAGTAGGAAAAGATTTAGGCGAACCTTATGTGTATGAGGCTCAAAAATATAATAAAGATATGATAATTGTTTCAACACAATTAAATGACTGGGGAGAACAATCTGCAAATGACTGTATAGCATTAGTAGAATACTTTTTACAAAACTACAACATTGATAAGTCAAAAGTTTATATAAGTGGTTTATCAGGTGGTGGAGAAACGCTATCAATAGTTTTAGGAAAAAGACCAGAATTATTTACATCTGCTTTATATATAAGCAGTCAATGGGATGGGAATTTAGAAACTTTGTCAAAAGCTAAAACACCATTATATATGGTAATAGGAGAAAATGACAGTTATTATGGTAGTACAAAAACAAAAAATGCTTATAATAATTTGCACAAACTATACGAAGAACAAGGAATGTCTGATGAAGAAATAGATAAACTATTAGTATTAAATGTAAAAGAGCATGAATATTTTACTTCAAAAGGATATTCAGATGAACATGCAGGATGTGGTTTGTTTGCTTACGAAGAAAATATAATGAATTGGATATTTTCAAAAAGTAAGTAAATTAAAAGAAAGAGGGGAATTTATAATGGAAAAAGTAAAATTAAATAATGGTATTGAAATGCCAAAGTTAGGAATAGGAACATTTATGCTTACGCCAGATGAGGCTGAAAATTCAGTATATCATGCCTTAAAAAATGGGTATAGACTAATAGATACTGCAAATGCCTATGTTAATGAAAAAGCAGTTGGTAGAGGAATAAAAAAGTCTGGCATAGATCGATGCGAAATCTTTGTAGAAACAAAGCTATGGCCTGCCTTTTACGAAGAAGATGACCAAATAGATAAAACACTAGAAAGATTAGGTACAGACTATATTGATTTATTATTACTACATCAACCATCAGGGAATTATATGTATGCTTATAAATTAATAGAAAAGGCAGTTAAGGAGGGAAAAGTAAAAGCAATAGGACTATCTAATTTTAATGAAACACAAATACAAGAAATATTAGAAACTCAAGAAATCAAACCAACAATTTTACAAACAGAGGCACATCCTTATTACCCACAAACAGAAATGAAGAAATTTCTAGCAAAAAATGATATAAAAATTCAGAGCTGGTATCCATTAGGACATGGAGATAGTAAATTAATAAATGAACCAATATTTACTAAACTAGCAGAAAAATATGGAAAAAGCAATGTTCAAATTATCTTAAGATGGCACATTCAAGAAAATAATATTGTTATACCTGGTGCAAGACTAGAAGAACATATAAAGGCTAATATTGATATTTTTAACTTTGAACTAACAGAAGATGAGATGAAACAAATAGCAGCTATCAATAAAAACAAAAGATATTATGAAGGAACGGAAGAATTAGTTGCAAGTTATGCTAGGATGAAACCAGATCTTGATGGGCAAAAATAATTAGATTATAAGGAGAAACATGAAAATGAATAAATTAGTAGTTTACTTTTCATATACAAACCACACAAAAGAAATAGCAAATAGAATTAAAGAAAAATTGAATTGTGATATTTTAGAAATTAAAACAGTTATCCCATATTCAGAAGATTACAATAAAGTTGTAGATGATGAGCAAAATAGCGAGGCAAGTAAGTCTTTACCAGAGATTCAAGATATTGGTATTGATTTAAACAAGTATGATGAAATAATATTAGGTACTCCTGTATGGTGGTATAGACCAGTTCCAGCAATACGAACATTTTTGACACAAAATGATTTGTCAGGCAAAACCATAAAACCTTTTGCGACAAATGCAGGCTGGATAGGAAGAACTTTTACAGAAATTAAAAAGCTATGTCCTAATTCAAAAGTAGAAGATGGATTAAATATTTTGTATGATGCAGGAGATTATAGAACAAGAAAATTGATTACTTCATTAGATGAAATTGATAATTGGATTAATACATTATAAAAATAGTGCTAATTCTAGAACAAGCAATTAGCACAAACATCCCCTTTTATTTTCAAGAGTTACTTCAAAATGAAGTAACTCTTATTTAGTGTGCATTATTTGAATTTTTGTCATTTTTTATGCTATAATCATCTCGAGAAATTTTTAAAACAGATAAAATAAGATGATTCGTGCACTGAACCATCTTATTTTTGTATATTAATTTCTTTTTGCAATTCATCTAAAAATTTTTGAGTGGCTTTAGAAAAAACTTGATATTTTTTCCATACCATTACTAAATTAGCTTTTAGATTAGGAACAACAGGTTTAAAACATAAATTACTATCATCACTTAAATTAATTAGTTTATCAAAAGTTAAAGCATATCCAAAGCCTTCTTCTACAAATAAAGAAGCATTATAGACTAGATTATAAGTTGCTACAACATTTAATTTTTCAATAGTATTTCCAAACCAACTAGAAAATTCATTATTAGTAAGTGCTTGTCTTGAACAAAGCAAAGGAATGTTAAGAAGATCATCAGGTTCTAAATAATTTTTCTTTGCTAAAGGACTATCTTTTCTCATTAATAATCCCCATATATCAAATGCAGGTAACTTTATATATCCATATTTTTTTATATCAGATGGCTCACTTAAAATGCCAAAATCAATAAGACCTTTATCTAACTTTTCTAATACATCTTCACTATTTCCACTAAAAAGATGATAATGTATATTAGGATATTTCTTTTGTAAATTATTACTTGCTTTTGCTATAATTCTCATTCCATCAGTTTCACTAGCGCCAATATAAATATCTCCACTTATTGTTTCTTCATCTAAACTACTTAATTCAGACTGTGTTTTTTCTACTAGATTAATAATTTCTCCAGCTCTTTTACGAAGAATAATACCATCTTCTGTAAGAGTAATTTTTCTTTTTCCCCTAATAAATAACTTTTTTCCAAGTTCATCTTCTAATTCCATAAGTTGTTTGGAAAGAGTAGGTTGTGTTATATGTAAAGATTCGGCAGCAGCAGTTATATTTTCTTCTCTTGCAACTGCTAAAAAATATTTCAATAATCTAATTTCCATATAAATGTCCTCCTATTGCTTGTATATTATAACATTTTTTATCATTCTTGTAAACTATGATAAACCATTCAAAATAAGTATTGGCTATTTTCTAAAAGTCAGTATATAATAAAATTGAAAAAGATAAAATATGAATCTGAAAGGAGCAAATAGAATATGATAGGAGATCAAGACAGAAAAGAAGCACTAATTCAGAATTTGCAAGATGCTGGGTGTAATCAGAAAATAATAGATGAATTTTTGAATTTACTAGATAAAAAGCAAATAGATAAAATTTTTATTTTACTTTCAAAATATAGAAGTTTATTATTAGAATCATTACACAAAAATCAAAAGGAAATAGACATTTTAGATTATCTAATTATTGACTTAAAAAAGCAAAACATATAATTTTAAATAATGTTTTAGGAGGAAAAAGATGAATAAGAAAACATTAATTTTTATAGTAGTTGTTATCATTGCAATTTTGATTATTGCAGGGATTATATATATAAATTTAAAAACAAAACCAAGAGAGGATGGGAATTTAGGAATGAACAATAATGTCATTAATCAAGAAAATATAGAAGGAAACACAATAATAACAAACAATAACAATATAACTAATGGAATTGCAAACTTCAATTTTGAAACAAGAACAGTAAAATTAAATAGTGGATATGAAATGCCACTAAATGGAATAGGAACATACAGTTTAACAGGAAATACTTGCTATGATGCTATAACGAGTGCCTTAAATTCTGGGGTTAGACTTATAGATACAGCATATATGTATAGCAATGAAGAAGAAATAGGAAAAGCAATTAAAGATTCAGATGTTCCAAGAGAAGAAATCTTTATTATTACTAAATTATATCCAAATCAGTTCGATAAACCAGAAGAAGCAATAGAAATGGCTTTTGAAAAATTAAATGTTGATTATATAGATATGATGTTACTTCATCATCCTGGAACAAATGATGTAAAAGCATACAAAGCAATGGAGGAATATGTAAAACAAGGCAAAATTCGTTCTATTGGATTATCTAATTGGTATGTAAAAGAATTAGATGAATTTTTACCACAAATTAATATAATGCCAAGTTTAGTACAAAACGAAATCCACCCATATTATCAAGAAAATGATGTAATACCATATATTCAAAGTAAAGGAATCGTTGTGCAAGGTTGGTATCCATTTGGTGGTAGAGGACATACAAAGGAACTTTTAAGCGATAGCACAATAGTAGAAATAGCAAATAACCACAATGTAACAGCAGCACAAGTTATATTAAGGTGGAATTTACAAAAAGGTGTTGTTGTCATACCAGGTTCTAGTAATCCAGAACATATCAAAGAAAATACAGAAATATATCATTTTGAATTAACTGATGAAGAAATGGAAAAAATGAATAGCTTAAATCGTGATGAAAAACATGACTGGTATTAAAATAAATAAGAAAGGATAATTTAAGATGGATAAAAGATTGATAATTGGAATTATAGTATTGATTTTAATAGTATTAGCAGGAGGTATATTTGTAGTGGTGAATATGAATAATAAAATACAGGATAATACAGAAAAATCAGAACAAGAAGTTGCTAATTCAAATGTTAATATAAATAATAAACAAGAAAATCAAAACAAACAAAATACGAACACAAATACTTCTAAAAAAACATTAGTAATATATTATTCAAGAAGTGGTAACACAAAACAAATTGCTGATTATATTAGTGAAAAAACTGGTGGAGATGTAGTAAGGATAGAAACAGTAAGAACATATCCAAGTAATTATGATGAAATGCTAGATACAGCCAAAGAAGAACAAAGAAATGGTGGCAGACCAGAATTAAAAAACAAAAACATTAATATAAAAGATTATGACACAATATTTTTAGGTTATCCAATTTGGTGGGGAAAAATAGCAACTCCAGTTTATACATTTTTAGATAATTATGATTTATCAGGAAAGAAAATTGCACCTTTTGTAACATCAGGAAGTTCAGGATTATCTGGAACACCTAGTGATATAAAAAGAGAAGAACCAAATGCAGAAGTATTAGAAGCAATGTCTATTACATCATCTACTTTAAGTAATTATAAATCACTAACAGATAATTGGCTATCTAAATTAGGATTTTAGGAGGTGTTAAAGTGAAAGTATTAGCAATTAATGGAAGTGGTAGAAAAAATGGAAATACGGCAATTATTTTAAATACAGTAATGGAAGAATTGCAAAAGCAAGGAATTGAAACTGAAATGATACAATTAGCAGGTAGTACAATAAATCCTTGCAAGGCTTGTTTTACTTGTGGAGGGAAAAATAATTGCTCATTTAATAATGATATGTTTGCAGAAATATTTGAAAAAATGATTGAAGCAGATGGAATTATTTTAGGAAGTCCAGTATATTCAGCAGATGTATCATCTAATATGAAAGCACTTATTGATAGAGCAGCAGTAGTGGCTGATATGAATCCAAAAATACTGAAACACAAAGTAGGTGCATCAGTTGTGGCTTGTAGAAGAGGTGGAGCATTAAATGCGATTGATACATTAAATCATTTCTTCTTAAATCACGAAATGTTTGTTGTAGGCTCAACATATTGGAATATGGTATATGGGCAAATGCCTGGAGATGTGAAAAATGATGAAGAAGGAATGGCAAATATGAAAAATCTAGGCGAGAATATGGCATATTTATTAAAGAAAATAAAAGAATAGAAAGGAAGTAAAATTATGTATTTAGAAAAGATTAACAGTCCAGAAGATGTAAAAAAATTAAATATTGAGGAATTAAAAAAATTAGCAGAAGAAATTAGAAAAGCTTTAATGAATCGATTAACGAAAATGGGAGGACATTTTGGACCAAACTTTGGTATGGTAGAAACAATTATAGCGATGCATTATGTATTTGAATCACCAAAAGACAAATTTGTATTTGATGTCTCCCATCAAACCTATCCACATAAAATCTTAACAGGAAGAAAAGATGGTTACCTTTATGAAGAACATTTTAGAGAAGTATCAGGATATACCAATCCAGAAGAAAGTGAACATGATTTTTTCAATATAGGTCATACATCAACTTCAATTAGTTTAGCATCAGGACTAGCAAAGGCAAGAGATTTAAAAGGAGATACCGAAAATATTATAGCAGTTATTGGAGATGGTTCTTTAAGTGGCGGAGAGGCTTTTGAAGGTTTGGATTATGTAGGCTCAGAACTAAATTCAAATTTTATAGTAGTTGTAAATGATAATGGGCAATCCATTGCAGAAAATCATGGTGGAATTTATAAAAATTTAGAAGAATTGAGAAACACAAATGGAATGGCACAAAATAATTTATTTCAAGCATTTGGATTAGATTATATCTATCAAAATGAGGGAAATAACATTCAAAAAATGATAGAAATATTTGAAAAGGTGAAAAATATAAATCATCCAATCGTAGTTCATATCAATACTCAAAAAGGAAAAGGATATAAACTTGCAGAAGAAAATAAAGAAGAGTGGCATTGGTGTATGCCTTTTGATGAAAAAACAGGAAAAACAACGATTGATTTTGGAGATGGTCAAGATTATGCTACTTTAACAGCAGATTATTTATTAGAAAAAATGAAACAAGATAAAACAGTTGTTGCAGTAACACCTGCTATGCCTGCAACAATAGGGTTTGATATAGAAAAAAGAAAACAAGCAGGGAAACAATTTGTAGATGTAGGAATTGCAGAAGAACAAGCAGTTGCATTAATTTCAGGAATTGCTAAAAATGGTGGAAAACCAATATTGGGAACAAATGCAACATTTATACAAAGAACCTATGACCAAATATCACAAGACTTGTGTATCAATAAGAATCCTGCAACTATCGTTTTAAATTACACATCAGTTGCTGGACTAAATGATGTAACACATTTAGGAATCTTTACTATTTCAGCATTTAGCCATATTCCTAATTTAGTCATACTTGCACCAACGAATAAAGATGAGTATTTATCCATGCTAGAATGGTCGATTGAACAAAAAGAACATCCAGTCATGATATTAATACCAGGAAATGGAGTTATAAACGATGGAAGAATAGCCAACAAAGATTATAGCAATATCAATCAATATAAAATAGAAGAACAAGGAGAAAAAGTTGCTATTTTAGCTTTGGGAGATTTCTACCAAATAGGAGAAGAAGTTGCAAAAGAAGTGAAAGAAAAGTTAGGATTTACACCAACACTAATTAATCCAAGATATGTGACAGGAATTGACAAAGAATTATTAGAAGATTTAAAGAAAAATCATAAATTAGTTATTACATTAGAAGATGGCATTTTAGATGGTGGATTTGGAGCCAATATAGCAAGTTATTATGGAACAAGTAATATGAAAGTTAATAATTATGGGTTGAAGAAAGAGTTTATAGATAGATATGAGGTAAATGAAGTTTTAAAAGAAAATAGACTTACTCCAGAGCAAATTCTAGAAGATATAAAAGATAATGTATAGTCATATAAAAAAGGATTTTATGAATATATGGGATTTAAAACTTATAAAAGAACAGAATTAGATGAACAAGGAAATCCGTATCCAATTTTATATATGAAATTGGAAAAATAAAATAGTTGTATTTATCATTTTAATATGTTTAAAGGAAATATAAACTTGTCAGACGTCAGACAAATTTATGAAAATAGTACAAAAATAGTAAATTTATAAAAAGATACACAAAGAATGTGTATTTTTTTATTATTTAAGCATAATATATAAAAAGCAATATTTCTTATGCAAAAATATTGCACAAAAAATAAACAAATGATATAATAAAAACAATAGGAGGAATTTGTTATGATAACAAGTTTTAAATTTAAAAATTGCTTTGCTTTTGATAGGCAAGTAGAAATGATTTTAAGAGCTGATATGAGAACAAAAAGATTTTCTTCAAATATTTCTATGATAAATGAAAATCTTAATGTTTTGAAATCTGTGGCAATATATGGACCAAATAATACAGGAAAAACTAGTTTTATAAATTGTGTAAAAGCAATAAAAGGGACTTTATTAAATAAAGAGATACGATTAGATGCTAATATATTTACAAATAATCCAATATGCTATGAAGCTATATCTTTTGTTTATAACCAAAAAGAATATTATTATGAATATAAATTTGATTGCCAATCACATTCATATGTATATGAAAAAATGGCAGAAATATTAAGAGATGAACACAAAAATGAAAGCGAGAAGGTATTTTTTGAAAAAGATACAATAAATGACAAGTATCAATGTCCATCAGATTTAAATTTACAAAATGTTTTAAATATAGCTTCTACAAATAATATTCTTATATATACAGTACAGATTGAAAAATTTGAGATATTACAAGAAATAAAAGAAATATTAACTAGCATTGCTAATAGTATGGAAATCGTTGATATGAATAATATTCCTAATTCAAAGACTGTAGAAATGCTAAAAAACAAGAATGAAGAGACTAACAAGATTGTAGAGTTTATAAAAAAAGCAGATATATATTTAGAGGATTATAGATATGAAGAAAACATACAATTTAGAGTTGATGGTAAAGAAGTAGATGAAAGAATATTAAAAAATCAAAATGTTATGGATCAAATAAGATTAGTATCAGTTTATAAAGGTAGAGAAGTTCCTAGTATTATTTTTGATTCATTAGGAACAAGGAAAATTGTTGCACTAGCAAGTTATGTAATAACAGCTATAGAGAAAGGTAAAACATTAATTGTCGATGAGTTAGATAGTAGTCTACATTTTAAAATTACTAGAGCAATAATAAGTATGTTTAATAACGATGTAAATAAAAGCTCTCAGTTGATTGCTACATTACATGATATAAGTTTATTAGATTGCAAGAAAATGTTTAGAAAAGAGCAAATTTGGTTTACTGATAAAAGCGAGAATGGAACAGAATTATATTCACTAAAAGAGTTTAGTTATGAACAAACAGGAGTTAGAGATACGACAGATATACAAGAAAAATATAGAAAAGGTGCATTTGGAGCTATACCAGATCCTGATTTAATATCTGCTTTATTGGAGGTGGATATGGATGAGAATTGCTAAAGGTAAAAAAATATGTATTATTTGTGAAGGGTATGAAGAATCTGATTATATAGATACATTAAAAAACAAAAGAGTCTTTTCAAATAAATATGAATTCAAGCCAATTAATGTAAAATCTATTAATAATATTGTCCCAAGATATCAAGAAAAGTTTCAATCAGATTCATACTCATTAGTTTTAATATTTTGTGATACTGATAAGGGACCATCGGATAAATATAAAGAAATAAAACAGAAGATAAACGAATTTCATGAGGCAGACATTGCAAATGATATTATTATATTTGGAAATCCCAGTACAATGCAAATAATATTATCACATTTTACAGAAATAAAACTAAAAAGTCAAAGTAAATCTGTAAATGCTAAATATATCGAAGAACTAATAGGAATACAAAACTATAAAGCAACAGAAGAACAGAGAAAAGAATTATTTAGCAAAATAAAACGAGACAATTATGATACGATGAAAGAAAATGTAAGAAAATTATCTACAAATGATGAAGATACATCAAGCACAAACATTTTGAAATTTATTGAAAGATTTGAAAGTGATAATGATAGCTGGATAGATAAGATAAATAGTAGATTATAGAAGGAAAAAATATGAGTAATACTGAAAATATTCAAAAAGCATTTATAATAAAATTACGTTAAGTGGGAGTAAAAGAGGAGAGCATATTTGATATATGTTCTTATTTTTTATTAAAATTAGTTAGAATCTTTTGGGTAAGGATTAGAAACGGCAGTATATTTGATGCCATCAAATTGAATATAATCAGCCTTTAGTGCAGACTCATCAAGCAGCTCTGAAGGAATAGGATATTTTTCTGAATGTTTTTGAGAAGTATCTAAACAAGAAGCAAATCCATCTTCAATATAATCAACTTCAAATATAGTATTTTTAGGCAATTTACGATAATCATAATCAAAATTTTGCCTTAACATATATCTTTGTAAGTCATGAATAAAATCATCGATAAAAGAATCTTTCAAATTACTTTTGTGAATAGCATTATCTAAGCTATTTATAACTGGTTCAAATAAATTCAAAACTATTAAGTGACCTCCTTTGATTAGATTTTATATATTTTTAATTGAAAAATAAAAGAAAAAATATATAAGAAATAATGTAAATACCATAGCACAGAAAAGAAAATAATTCAATAAATATCACATAATTTGTTAAAACTGTAAAAATGAGGTTAAAACAAATATTTAGATGAACAAGAGAATAAAACAATGAGATAATTTAATAATGTTAAAAGCAATTTATTTGTGAAAAATACTACACAAATAAAAAATAATGTGATACAATAAAAACGAAAATTATAAGATAAAGGATTTAAAGCCTTGAAAATAGAAGAAAGAATTAAAAGGAGGAGAAGGATATGAGTCGGACATAGTAAATGGCATAATATGAATTCCTCAAACCTTAGAGCCACAATGATTTCAGTTTTGAAATAGATGTTTTTGGCACAATTTTGGCACAATTGAATCAACAAAGAACTACAAAGAACTACAAGAAACAATAAATAGAAAATGGTAAACCATATTTAGAGATATTCCCTATCTTAAAAATATGGTTATTTTTTATTAGAATGAATAATTAAAAGAACATATATACAAATATTATTTGTATTAAAAGTGCAGCAAAAATTCTAATATAATCAACATAATAGAAAATTCATTAATGCAAGTATAATTGCTAATTAAATATAATTATGATATTATAGTAACAAATAACTAGTAAGTTGTCGAGGAGAAAACAATATGAAAGAGTTAGTGGATTTTATATTTTTAATAATAATATATTTTTGGAAATTTTATAAGAAATGGAAAGAAAAAGGTAGAGATGTACTGCTTGTAAATACTACAATGTATATATATTTATCTTTTGTATTATATTTTACTTTAATGCCAATAATAACATCTTTGCCATTTATATTTAATCACCCATATACTTCAATAAATTTAGT
>JAAVXM010000070.1 GCA_022790575.1 Clostridia bacterium
AATGGAACATGATAAAAGGATTGAGAAATAGAATTGTACATGATTATGAAGGAATAATATTAAAAAGTGTATGGCATGTAGTAAAGGTAGATATTATAGAATTAAAAAAGGAAATACAAAATATCATTGAAACAGAAAAAGATTAATAAATAAAATGGTTAGTGAATTTTTAAGTGATAACTTGAAAATAGCTGAATTCTATATAATGAAAATTTAAAGTGCCTATATATCAGGGGAGAATGAGTCAAAAGCAAAGCTTTGCTAAACTGCTAGGTCGAGTAATCGGCGCGGAGGTTCGAACCCTCTCACCTACGCCATATAAAAAGATACAAAGAAAATATTAATCTTTGTATTATTTTTTTATTTATCTAGTAAAAAGCTACTATAAAAAGGACGGTTTATAAAATATACTTTGTTAACAGTTCAAAAAGTAAATGAATTAAATAGAACATAAAAACCCCAGCTCAATCATACAATTGTATGACAGAACTGGGGTTTTATAAACTAAGATTTAAGTAACATGGAAGAAGTCATGTACCTTGAATGTGTTGAAAATCAAGCATAAAAGACTTATATGCTGCCTTTGGAAGATTACGAATTTGGTAAGTATTGTAGAGGCGAGCCACAAAGACTAATTTACAATTATTATTTGCACTCAATGAAGTAATTTCATAATGTGCAAAAGAAAGATAATCACTTTTTCTTGATGCAACAAAAACGTAGTCGCCAATCTGCAATTCAAGTTCACAATTCTTATATTCAATGTTGCTTGAAAGCACACGAATACTGCGCTTAGTCGAATCAAAGCAGGAGATTGTTAAATTGCCATTTAAAAATCTACTTGCAAAAAGAGTAGATGATTTATAGTACGTATTAGGCTGATTAGAATTTTGGGTAGGCTTTGAGTGGTTAAAGAAAACAGCCTTTACTCCAAGTTCTTCTGCCTTTAAAGCCATATCTATATCAGCTGTAAGCAAAATAATCCAATCCTTATTTTGAGAGCAATACGAAATAATACAATCATCGTGAGTTCCAATAGTTTCATCAATACTAACATTTTTAAAGCTAGATTTGTTTTCTGCTGCCATACTTAAAATTTGCCGTGCATCAAGCCCCTGGTAATTAACAAAATGCTGCAATTTGTCAAGTTCTTTAATAGTAACACTTGTCATAATGATATTAGCATTTTTCAAGTGGCAAATCTCAGACAAAACACTGCGAATATTTGTGATACCAGCAAGTGATACATCAATAACAAATCCCACATTAGTCCCTATATAAAATGTTGAGGGCATAACTTGTGGCAATAATGCAGAAGTCTTAACAAATGACATTGGATTAACAATAACAGAAGGTTCAGTTACTGGCTCTGGAATAATAGGTGTAGTCAGAACTACATCTGTTGTTAGTCCTTGCTTTTTTTCTTCCTCCTTTGGAGCTAAATTTTTCATAAGGTTTTTACAGTAATTCACGAATTTAGAAAAGATTTTTTGTTTCATAATAATTCTCCTTTTTGTGTTACATGGTGTATATTTAGCTACAAAAACATGTTACTTATTATAGTTTATCATACTTAAAAGCATGATTTACATAATAAGAATACGTTTCTATTATAATGCAAAATATTCCAAAAGTCAATATAAATAGAAAATAGTCTAAGAGTAGCATAATATTATATAATTTACCAAAAAAGCTTGCAAGATTTAAACAAATGTTATATAATTAAAATATAAAACTATGTTTTTTAAGATGTTTATATCAATATCTTAAGAAAGGAAATAAGTATGAATAAAAGAATAATGAAAATAATACTGTTATTAATAACTCTAATAATTTTCAGTAGTAACATAGTATATGGTTTATCATTAGGAGATTTAACTAACGAAGAAAACCTTAACAAATGGAAACCTACAATAGAAAACAGTTCAGAGTTAGAAGGAAAAGCGGAGACAATTTTAGGATATATTAATGCTGTAGGAGTGGTATTATCTGTAGTTATTTTATCAGTATTAGGTATAAAGTATATGATGGGAAGTGTAGAGGAAAAAGCTACATATAAACAAACAATGATACCCTACTTTATAGGGGCACTCCTACTATTCTCAGCAACAACATTACCAAATGTAATTTATAAATGTGTTGAACAATTGGGACTTTTATAATAAAAATGTTGAAATTTGTAAAAAAACAAGATATAATAAATGAAAGGGAGATGATATTATGAAGAAGATTTCCCAAAAAATAATAAAAATATTAATAATAACGATATTATTACAAGCAATAATAATTCCAATGTGTTATGCTAGCCCTGAAGGAACTGAAAATAAAACTGGATGGGGAAACATAATATCATCAGGAGATACATTTGTAGAAGAAGGAAAGACTGCCAATGAAGGTGAAGAAGTAACTATAAACAATGATGATATACAAAAAGAATTCAATGATATGTATAATATACTATTTGCTATAGGAGTTGTATTCTCAGTAATAATAGGAGCAATGCTTGGACTTAAGTACATGTTTGGAAGTATAGAAGAACAAGTCAAAGTAAAAGAATCGCTTATAGGCTATGTAATAGGATGTTTTGTAATATTTGGAGCATTTGGAATATGGAAATTTGTAATATTAATTTTAGCAAATGTATAAATTAAATAAAATAGTTATTTAAATTCTGGAAAAACCAGATTACAATAAATAAATAAATAGAAAAAGAAGAGGAGGAATAAATATGAAAATGACAGTTAGAACTCAAAAAATATTGGTAGCAATAGTAACAATAGTATTAATTTTATGTATTGGAGCAAATATGGCACTTGCATTATCTCCATCAGAAATAACAGCTGGAGATGTAAAAACAACAGAAATCGAAAATGTTGGTAAAAAAGTGATAGGAGTACTACAAGCAATAGGTATAGTTGCATCAGTAGTCATATTAACAATATTAGGTCTTAAATATATGATGGGTAGTGCAGAAGAAAAAGCAGAGTACAAGAAAACAATGATACCATATTTTGTTGGGGCAATAATTGTATTTTTAGCACCACAAATTGCCAATATAGTATATGAATTTGCAACTGGAACAAAATAACAAAAAATAAAATAATAAAAAAGTCGATAAATGCTTCCATTTATCGATTTTTTTTGATATAATATAATAAGATTATTATATTTATAACCAAGGAGGAAAATATGGGAACATATAATGTGCCAAGAAATGTAAAAGGAGAAGGAAGAATACTATTTATATTTTCTACTAAATCACTTATAACAACATTTATAGGAGGGATATTTGGACTGTTATTTTACTTTATATTTAGTGCAGTAGGATTAAAACTTGTAGGAATAGTAATCACATTAATATTTGCATTAATAGGATATGCAATAGGAATGTTCAAAGTACCAGACACAAATGGACTAGAGATTACTAGAAAAACTGGTGGAGAAAATATAGATGATATTATAAAAAGATACATAAAATTCAAGAAGAATAACAAGAAGATATATGTATATATAGATACAAAGGAGGAAAATACAAATGGATAGTGAGACAAAAATAAAACTGATACAAATGTTAGTATGGATATTGATACCTGTAGTAATTGCAATATTTTCATTAATAGGATTTTTGGTGTATTTACATTACAAAGAAAAAAACCAAGGGAAAAAGGTGAGTTCAAAAGAACGAGCTGAGCAAGCAAGAGCAGAAGCAAATAGGCAGTCAATATTCAAATTTATGGAATTTGATAGAGTAGAAGACAGTATGATTATACAAAAAAATGGTACAAGATATCTTATGGTAATAAATTGCCAAGGGGTAAACTATGATTTAATGTCAGGAGTAGAAAAAAATAGTGTAGAAGAAGGTTTTGTTCAATTCCTAAATACATTAAGACATCCAGTACAAATATATATTCAAACAAGAGCAATAAATCTAGAAAGTAGTTTACGAGGATATAAAGAAAAAGTAAGAGAAGTAGAAGATAAATATAATAGAATGAAAATGAGATATGACCAAATGGTAAAATCAGGAAGATACTCAAATGAACAACTATCAAAAGCCTACTTTGAATTAACAAAAGAATCAAACCTATATGAATATGGAAACTCAGTAATACAGGACACAGAAAGAATGAGTTTAAATAAAAATATATTAAGTAAAAACTACTATATAATAGTTCCATATTACTCAGCAGAAATAGGAAATGACAAGTTGGACAAGGGGGAAATTGAAGGAGTAGCATTTTCAGAGCTATATACAAGATGTCAATCAATAATAGCCTCAATATCTGTATCAGGAGTAAGAGGAAGAATATTAAAAACAAACGAGTTAGTAGAACTACTATATATGGCATATAATAGAGAAGAAGCAGAAACATTTGGACTAGATAAAGCATTAAAAGCAGGATATGGAGAAATGTTCTCAACAGCACCAGATGTATATGAAAAGAAAATAAGAGAGTTAGACAAAATAATAGAAGAAAGAGCAGTAAAAAAAGCAAAAGAAAAATTAAATGAAGCAAAAACTGAAATTCAGAGACAAGCAGAAGAAAAAGAAAACGAGATGGAAGACATAATAGATGAAGTAGCAAAAATGATATTAGAAGAAAATGAAGAATACATCGGAACAGAAACAAAAGAATTGGCTATAGAAAAGATAAATAATGAAAAGAAAGAAAAAACAAAAGAGGGAGGAAAAGCAAATGGCAAGAAAACTACAAGAGGAAGGAAAAAAGCTTCAGCAGAATAATAATGAAGACTCAACAATGTTTAAAAAGCAAAGTATAAAAGAATTAATAGCACCATCAGGAATAGATGCTAGTAACATAGACCATTTAGAAATAATATCAAATGTCAAGAAATATGCTAGAAGTTTCTTTGTATCAACATTACCAAGAATGTGTACATTTCCAGAACTATTTAGAGACATGTATTTCTTTGGAGATATAAACACATCAATATATATAAACCCAATACAGGAAGCAAAATCACAAAGTGAATTAAACAAAGTAATAAATGAGTTAGAAACAGAAAGAATTGTAGCAGCAGACAAAGGGAATATAAACAGAGAAAGTAGTCTAACACAAAAGAGGTTTGAAGCAGAACAACTAAGAGATGAAATAGCAGCGGGATTTAACAAATTATATGAAGCATCAGTTATAGCAACAATATTTACATACAATTTAGAAGATTTAGATAGATTAACAAAATTACTTGCAACAGAAATGTCAAAATCGCTTGTAGGAGTAAAAACTGCATGGGCAATGCAAGAAGATGCATTCAAGTCAAATTTACCATTAATGGAAGACAAAATAAAAAAAGAGCATACATTTGACAGACGTTCAATGTCAACAGTATTCCCATTTACAACATCAGAGGTAAGTCATTCAACAGGGATACCATTAGGATTTAACAAACAAACAGGTACACCAATACTATTTGACAATTTCCACCATTCATTAACAAACTACAATATGGTTATATTTGCTAAATCAGGAGCAGGTAAATCAGTAACAATGAAAACACTAATAAGTAGGTCGTCATTATTAATGGGAATTGAAAGCTTAGCACTTGATGCAGAAGGTGAATATACAATAGTGGCCGAATCACTTGGAGGTATAAATGTTGTACTTAGTCCAACGTCAAAAACAGTAATAAACTTATTTGATATAGAAACAGAAACAGCAAAAGATGAAATAACAGGAAAAGAAAGACTAGTATTAAACATAGAAAACAAAATAGAAGATGTAACACAATCATTATTAACAATGGCAAGAGGAAGTACAAGAAGCCAAGAAGTAAACGAATTAACAAAACAAATTATTGCAGAAGCAGTAGGAGAAGAATATGCAGCACTAGGAATATCAAGTGACCCAAATAGTTTATATGAAGCATCAAATACATATAACAAAGATGACAGACTATATAGAGAAAAGAAGAAAATGCCTACAATTGGTTCTTGGTATAAAAGGATATTACAAAAATCAAAAGAAAATGTGAATGAAGACTATAGATTTCACTATAGCTATTTAATAAAAGTAATGAAACAATATATAAGAGAATATAATGGGCAAATGGCATACTTTGATGGTCAATCTACATTTGAATTATTAGAAGGAGCAGCATTTATAAATTTAGACATTTCACAATTAGAGGAAAAATTTGCAAGACCACTTGCTCAACAAATCCTATTAACATGGATTTGGGAAAAATTTGTTAAGAAAAATAGTGAAGATAAAAGAAGAGCTAGAAAGAAAAGAGTTATAGTAGACGAGGCATGGATGTTATTACCATATCCAGAAGCTGTTGACTTTTTAAATACAATGGCAAGACGTGCTAGAAAAAGAAATGTATCTTTAGCAGTAGTATCTCAAAGATTCCAAGATTTCTATGAAAGACCAGAAGCACAAGCAGTTCTAACATCTTCTGATACAAAGCTATTTTTAGCTCAAGATAAAGCAGAGATACAGTATTTAAAAGAGGTATTTAAGTTAAGTGAAGGAGAAGCAGGATTTTTAGTAACTTGTGGAAAAGGAGAAGGGTTATTCAAAGTAGGGCAAGAAACAGCCATACTAAAAATAACTCCAACACAAAAAGAATTTGAGTTTGTTGAGACAAACCTAAATAAGTTAGTTAAAAACAGGGCTAAATTAGAATAATAAGGAGAAAAGATATGAACTTTTTGACGAAAAAGAATATTTTATTTAAGTTAATAGTTTGTTTGTGTCTGATTGTTTCATTATTCAATTTTGGAATTGGAACAAAAGTACATGCTGAAACAGCTGCTGGAAGTGGCACAAGTACAGGGAACACTAGTACTAGTAGCACAAGTACAGACACTGGCAATACCAGTAGTGGTAGTCAAGAAAGCAGTGATGGAAGTAGTAGTAGTGAACCATGGTCATACAACAAAGATAAAAGTGAAGTTACAACAGGTGGAAAATTAATATCACCAGTAACTGACCTGCTATTAGGAGTTGGAGATGCAATATTAAGTGTTATTCAAAAAGCAATAATGGGAACAAGTTCAGCAATTACAATTGATACTGGTAGAAAGATTTGGTTTACAATAATTGCAGCAGCATTAGCTGTATTAGTTGTAGGAATAACAGTAGCATTTATTGGGCCAATTATCAGTGGTATAGCAGTATTAAAGATATTTGCAGGAGCAGCAGGAATTGCTAAAATAGTAGTAGCAGGAATTGTTTTTGCAACAGCATATACAGGATTAAATGGAGCGTTTTTGCCAGATATAACACTCATACCAACATATTCAATAAGTCCAGAAGAAATTTTCAAGGGTGAAGTTCTACTATTTGATGTTAATATTTTTAATCCTAAAAAAGTTTATGTTGAAGTATATAAACCAGCAGAGCAAAAAGCTCCTACAGAGGATGGCAAAGACTTAGCACATGGAGCAGAAGCTTCAGAAATACCAAAGACGGCTGCAATGAGCTGGGAAGCAGATGGACGTGGTACATCAGTAGCCAGTACATCAGATAAAGGAACACTTTATATTAGAAACAATAATTTAGGAGCTAGTGGAATAAGATATAAAACATATGGTGGAGAGTATCAAACATATAATAAAGAAGATAAAGATATAACAGTTCTTAATAATGTAGAGGAATTTTCTTTCGAGGGAGTAATATATCGCTGGTCAAAAGATGTTGGAGTCGGTGCATATTCATTTTATAAGGTAGAAGGCGATAAGACAGTTTCTACAGGTAAAAGATATATTGGTAAAAGCAATTTAGCAGAAGCAGGTGAAGACAAAGAAACGAGTGTAACAAAACTAACAGCATCAGATGTTAAACAAATTCCAGTAGAAGAATGGAATGAAAGTAAAAATGATTCATTAAGAGGCTATGAAGTAAACTATTACTATTATCATAAAGATGGAAATGTAGGGAATAATGCAGAGGATAATAGAGTAATTACATCTTCAAATAACTCAGCAATAGAATTAAAATCAACTATAGCAAAATGGTATTATATATTAAGAAATGTCGCAATTGTAGCATTAATGATAGTTTTATTATATATAGGAATTAGAATTTTAACAGCAACAATTGCATCAGATAAAGCAAAATATAAGGAAATGATGGTTAACTGGCTTGTAGCAATGTGTTTGATATTCATAATGCAATATTTTATGGTATTTATAAATGAATTTACAGGACAGGTAATAGAATTATTTGCAAGTGCAGCAAATAAAAATCTACACACAGTTGTAATAAATAAACCTGAAGGAAAATTAGTAGAAGGACTTAAGGGAGCAAATTTAGAGCAATATGTTGATGAAGAAAATGACCAAGTAGTTTTAACAACAAACCTTATGGGAAAAGTAAGATTATTAGCAGAAGAACAAAATGGAACATCATTATATATTGGATATGCAATATGTTTTGTTGTATTAGTACTTTATACAATAATATTTACATTTGTATATGCAAAAAGGTTATTATATGTAATGTTCTTAACAATTATAGCACCACTTGTAGCAATATCATATCCAATAGACAAAATAGGAGATGGAAAATCGCAAGCATTCGATATGTGGTTAAGAGAATATATATTTAACTTAATAATACAACCATTCCACTTATTATTATATGTGGTATTAATAAGTACAGCATTTGATTTAGCTGGTTCAAATGTAATATATTCATTAGTTGCAATAGGATTTATGATACCAGCAGAGAAATTCCTAAGAAAGATGTTTGGATTTGATAAAGCATCAACACCAGGATTCTTAGGAGGAGCAGCAGGAGCAGCAGTTGCAATGACAACATTATCAAAAATTGGACAATTTGCATCAAAGGGAATGAAAGGTGGAAAACCAAACAACAATGTTAGATTATCAAATAATTCACCAGAACAAGAAAATAGAGGAGCAAACTCAGGCAATACAATAGATAGGCTACTAGGAAGAGTAGGAGTAGAAGGAAATCTTCCAGAAGGAGATAATACAGGAGGAGAAGGTCTTAATGGTGGAGATTTAGCTGGAAATGGTTCAGGAAATCTAGGTGGAAACATGAATGATACACATGATGCAATGTTTGGAGCAAATGGATATGCAGACTCATATAATGATACATATGATACAATGTTTGGAACAAATGGAACAGGAGTAAATGGATATACAGACCCATATAATGATGTGTATGGTGCAATGTTTGGAACAGATGATGCAGACAGGGATAGTTTATTAGATGATAATGCAATAGGAGATACAGGAGGACTTGGAGACAATAATCCAGTTCCAAATGGAGCAAATGATGTAATACCAAGTGACATAGATGGAGACGCAGGTTCAGATAGTAGTTCTTCAACAGTTGAACCAGATAAGTCATATTTAGGTGCAATAAGAGACAGAATGGCATCATCATATACATCAAAAGAACATTGGAAAGATTCAATGAAGAGTGGATTACAGACTGCAAAAACAATGGCTAAATTAACAGGAGGAGCAGTTGGAGCAGGAATTGGAGTTTCAGCAGGAATTGCCGCAGGTTCACCAGGTGATGTAGTAAAAAATGCAAGTGTTGGAGGTATAGCAGGTTCTACAATAGCAGGAGGAACAACAGAGGGAATATCAAATCATATTTCTTCAGCAATTGAAGAAGCTAAAAAGACAAGAGAAGAAAACCTAAAAGAGCAATATGGAGAAAATTACTCTAAATACCAAAAACAAGAAGCTGATAAGAAATTTATGAAAGACGCTAAAGCTGCTAGGATGTATGCATCAGAACTTAACTTAAAGAGTAAAGAGGATATAAAATCAGCAATGGAAGATGCTGTAAAATATAGAGAATATGGAGTTACAGATGATAAGCTAATAATAAAAGCAATGAAATCAGGAAAAGGAAATGCTAAAAATAGAACAAGTGCAGATAGAATTGCAGCAGCAAGATTATCTAAGAATATAAGCAGTCAAAAAGACTTTGACACAATAAAAGAAAAAGTATACTCAAAAATGAGTGAGTCAAAAGGAAAACAAGTTATGGATAAGATTAAAGAAATACGCAAAGATGATAACTTTATTTAAAGATATGGAGATTAAAATATGCATAAATTAAGAAGGTTTTATTACAATAACAAAACTAAAATATGGGCAGCCATATTGTTTATAACATTCCTTATAATAATATTACAAGTTATTAATTATGTTGTAGGACTAAGTAATAATAAAAAGGCAGAGGAACTATTGAATAACAATACAACAGTAAACTCTAATACTAACTCAGGAACAAATACAACAACAAATACAACTCAAAAAGAAAACAGTAACACTTCAGTAACATCAGAGAAATCTGGTGTTACTGGAGTGATTGTGCAAAAAGAGCAATTAGAAAGAGCAAGTAATTTAATTGATAGTTTTATTACATTTTGTAATGAACAAAAATTAGAAGAAGCCTATAATCTACTTTCAGATGAATGTAAAGAAGAAAACTATAAGACTATAGATAAATTTATAAATTTATATTATAAAGAAAATTTTAGTAGTAATGTAAAAACAACAGCAGTAATAGAAAATTGGGTATCAAATATATATTTAGTAGATATGTCAGAAGATATGCTTTCAACAGGAAAAGTAAGTACTGCCAAAAAACGTGATTATATGACAATTGTACAGCAAAATGGGGAATATAAATTAAATATACATAGTTTTATAGACAGAGAAGAGATAAACAAAGAATGGAATGCAAATAATATAACATTCAAAGTAGTTAGTAAAAACATATACATGGATTATGAGGAATATGTAGTACAGGTCAACAATATGAGTGGAAATTCTATATTACTAGATACAATGAAAAGTACAAAAACAATATACTTAGAAGATGCTAATAAAGCAAAATTTTATTGCTATACAAATGAGATAATAAAGGATTTTCTAAATATAAGTAATGGTTCATCATCACAATTAAAGCTAAGATTCATGAGAAAGTACAGTAGTTCAAGAAAAGATGTGTCATTAATATTTTCAGATATAATATTAAATTATAATGGAACTATAGATGGAAATACAGAAAGAAGAAAAGTAACACTAAATATATAAAGAGGGTAATAATATGGCAGATAATGAAAATAAAAAATCAGAACTTCAACAAACAATAAAAAAAGTATTAAAAAGAATAACAAAGATTTTTGCAAAGAAATCTATGATATTAGTATTAATAATTGTATGTATAGTTATTTTACTATCTTCTTTTATATGGTTTTCATTCAATGATTGGGGTGTGTGGAGAGCAAATGAAAAAGGTAGGCCATCAATATACACAGGAAGTGTAAAAATAGACCCAGAAAAAGGAATTGTAATAGACAAAAAAGAAATGATAAAACAAGCATTAATGGATATGGGGTATACAGAAGAAGAAATAGAAAAAATGAGTGAACAGCAAATAATAGATAAACTTAATTTAAGTAGAAAGCTAAATAGAGTAATTAATAGTTTTGACGATTTTACAGATGTTGAATTACTATGGGCATTATCAGAAGATTATGCTAAGTTTATAAAAACGCCACAAGAATTAGAATATTTATTAAGAGCAGAACTTATCACACAATACCCATATTTAGACTCAATACAAGACCAAGCTAAAAATGGAATTATAAAATTCTATAGATATACAGGAACAGAAGTAAATGAATTTCATAATGATAAAATGACAGCAGGAGAAAAGACTCCAGGTCAGGATACAAATACGGAAAATGAGAAACAAGAGCAAGGAAATGATAATACAACACAAGAAGAAGGACAAAATAGTGAACAAAACAATGAGCAAGAAAGTACACAAAAAGAAATAGACATGGGTAAAGTATTTTATATTGGAGACTCATGGATGGTACAAATGTCTAATCTTGGAATTATAAATAAAGATTATACACTTG